>NZ_UNRI01000006.1:0-185225 GCF_900537145.1 Dietzia sp. Alg238-R159
GGTCGGGGAACTTCGGGGCCGTCTTGTCCTGCCTGGTCAGACCGTTGCGGCGTCTGATGCGGCGTGCGACGAGGCCCTGGCGGCGCATCGAGTCGGCCACGGTCTTCTCGCTGACCTGCCAGCCCTCGTCACGAAGGTCGAAGTACAGGCGAGGGGATCCATGCCGGCCCTTTGCGGCGGTGAACGCCTTCGCGACCGCCTGGTCGACGACCTCGCGGCGGCGGTCACGCTCGGTGTGCAGACCGCTGGCCGCCTCCGGCCCGGTGGCCCGCTTGAGCCACTTGTAGAACCACGCCAGCGACACGCCCAGCAGGGCGCACACCAGAGTGTGTGGCACTCGGTAGTTGGTCCTGAAGGTCGGCGATGAAACGTGCCACGCTCACTTCGTCGCCTCCTTGACCCACAGGACCACGGATCGCTTGAGGACATCACGCTCCATCTTCAGCTCCGCGTTCTCTGCTCGCAGCCGCTTGAGCTCCTCGATGTCGCCCCTGGACAGGCCTTCTGTGCCCTCCCGAGCTTCCTTAGCCTGATTGACCCAATTGCCCAAGGTGCCCGCGTTGACCCCAAGGTCTCGGGCGATCTGGGCGATCGGCTTCCCGGTCTCCTCGACGATCCGGACCGCTCCCTCACGGAACTCCCGGTCGTACTTCTGGCGCTTCTCTGGCATCGCTTCCCCTGGCGGCGGTACCAACGAGGTGCAGCGCGACATCATCGCCACCGCCGGCCCACGCCATGTGGCACTCGTCGCCCACCTCGGACTCGCCGAAGTCCTCGGGCGATGTGTCTGACCCGACTCGTTGCCGAGCTGCACAGCTACTCGGTCACGGACCTGGTGATTGAATCTCGAACGGTCCAGCTCAATGAGCGCGACATCAAGACAGTCCAAGGAGCGCGGTTCTCGCTCCCCGCAGGTACGCGCTTCCACGTCCAGCACGTGGCTGGAAGCCAGGAGCCGCTCCTGTGGTCCGCCGACATCGTGGCCGGCGCCGTCCGGGCCCACCATCAAGGAAACGGGGCCTACCGGCTGAAACTGGAACACTGCCTGTACGAAGTAGAGCTGGGTACCGGCAGCTGACCAACTCCGGACATGCGTAAGGCCAGGGTCCCGGTCTGCCCCAAGTGCACCTGGCCTTGCGACTGGCCCGACACCCACGGTGTCGCGCTCACACCCCACGATACCCGGTCACGCAGCAGGGGCAACACCAATCGGCCTCCCGACCGCCCAACTCCCGACTCTGCCGAATCCGCCCTTCTGTCGCGCTCTCACCAGGAGGCAAATTGACGCCGATAACCAGACGTTATGTAAAGTAGTACTTGTTGAGAGCGTCCACTACTACTTGACGACATACTCAGCGCAGGCGAATACTCGGGACTATGGAGACCTCTCGCCTGGTCGAGCTCATTGATGCTCACAAGCACACCTACGGCGTCAGTGAGGCCGAGCTGGCCCGCCGAATCGGGATCACCCGCCAGAATCTGTACTTGTGGCGCACCCGCGGTCTGCGCGGCCTGCCGGCCCGAGCGACTCTCGATGGCATGGCTACCGAACTGCATCTTCCGTATGTCCGGGTTCTCGAGGCGGCCTTGCGCGATGTCGGCTACCTCGACGCCACCGACGGATTCTCAGGCGTACTGGCATGACCGCCCCTGACCCCCTCGGCCCGGCGGCCACCTGAGTCGTCYTTAGTCCGGCTTTGGAATTTCGACAGTAAAGCTCGCACCTTGGCCGGGCCCGTCGCTGTGCGCTCGAATGTGCCCTCCGTGGGCTTCGACGAGTGCGCGAGTGATGGTCAGGCCGATACCGCTGCCGCCGCTGTGGCGGCCGCGTGAGGTGTCGGCTCGGTAGAAGCGGTCAAAGAGGTGGTCGAGGTGGTGTGGGGCGATTCCTTCGCCGGAGTCCGACACGGTGATCTSGACGTGGCGGCGCCCTACCTGCCCGCTGATGACGGTGACGGTGCCGCCGGCGGGGGTGTGGCGAAGTGCGTTGTCCAGGAGATTGCCCAGCACTTGTCCGATGCGGTCGGTGTCCACCGTCACCGGTGCGTCGTCGACGTGGGTGTGTAGCTGGACTCCCTTGTTCTCGTATCGTTCTCGGACGGCGTCGACCGCACGGGTGACCAGCGTCCGAGTAGTGGTCGGACTGGGGCGAAGGCGGGTGAGGTGTTCTTCCGCGCGGGAGACGTCGACGATGTCCGCGGCGAGTCTCTCCAGCCGCCGAGTAGCCGACCACAGAATGGTTCGGACGTCGTCGTCGAAGGTGTGGATGCCGTCGTCGATGGCTTCGAGGTAGGATGGCAGATAGGGCCAGTGGGTACGCCTAGTCCGGCGATCCGGTACTTCGATTCCGGCGACTCGGTACTCCTTGGGGCGGGCGGGGTGGTCTGCTCGGGGTGAGGCGGCGCGACTGCGCCGCTTCTTCCTATTTGAGGAGGCTGATGTGGCCGAGTACAAGGCCATCATGACGTTGGCGCTGGCCGGGCATAGCTACAGCGAGATCGTCGCCGCCGTCGGGTGTTCGCGTCGGGAGATCGCGGCGGTGAAGAAGACGATCACCGCGTACGGCATCACCGCCGGCCAAGCGTCGTCGATGAACCCGGCCGAGATCGCCGGGATGTTCCCCGACGGGCGCAAACGCGTCTCGGAGGACTACGCCAAGCCCGATTTTGATCGGGTGCTGGCGTCGATGAAGTTCAACCGGCACTTCACCATCCAGCAGGCCTGGGGCAAATATCTCGCCGACCCCGCCGGGGCCGGGAAGAAGTACGGGTACTCGCAGTACTGCGCCCTGTTCGCCGAGCACGCCCGCATCAAGGACGTCGTGGCCACGCTGCATCACGAACCCGGCAGAACGATGCTGGTCGACTGGGCCGGCGACACCCTCGAGGTCCTCGACGCCGTCACCGGAGAGGTCACCAAGCTGTACTTGTTCGTGGCCGTCCTGCCGTACTCCGGTGCGGTGTTCTGCCGCGGCTTCACGGATATGAAATCGCCGTCCTGGATTGACGCTCACGTCGCCGCATTCGCGTTCTTCGGTGGGACACCGCAGATGGTGGTGCCTGACAACCCGACCACCGCCACCCACCGGCAGAACAAGGGGGAGGCGGCCAGGGCTGTCAACGTCCGCTACCAGCAGCTGGCCGACCACTACGGCACCGCGATCGTGCCGGCCCGGGTCCGAAAACCCCGCGACAAGGCAGCCGTAGAGTCAGCAGTGGAAGTGGTCAACAAACGCGTCATCGGCTACCTCGCCGAGGAGGTGTGGACCACCGTCGAGGCCCTGAACGCGGCGATCGCCGACCGCGTCGCCGAGATCAACACCCAGATTCGCCGGGCTGACGGTACGACCCGGTGGGAGAGGTTCGAGTCCGACGAAGCGCCGCTGCTGGCGGCCCTGCCCGACGACGGGTTCGCCACGGTGGAATGGAAGCAACTCAAGGTCGGCCGGAACTATCACGTCTCCTGCGAGTCGCAGTACTACTCGGTGCCGTACACCTTCGCCGGTCAGCTGCTGCGGGTGCGCCTGACCGCGCAGTCGGTGACGCTCTTCGACGGTGACCAGGTCGTCTGCGAGCACTCCCGGCGCCACGGCCGCAAGGGCCAGTACTCGACGGTGCTGGCTCACGCCCCGAAAGAGCACCAGGGTATCGACGGCCTGTGGTCGCGGCAGTGGTTCACCGACCGCGCCCGCGGGTTCGGCCCCGCCACCGAGAAAGTGATCGCCCAGATCCTGGATCGTCACGTGATCGAGGCGCAGGGCTATCTGGACTGCCAGAACATTCTCGAAACTCTCGGCAAGAGAAGTCGACAGCGGCTCGAGGCGGCCTGCCAAGTGCTGCTCAACCAGAACAGCGTCGGCAGCTACAGCGTGCTCAAACGCGTCATGGCCACCATCGATTCCGACGGCAAAGCGCCCCGACCCGTGGTCCCGGCGGCGGCCACACGAAAGCCCCCGCCACCGGCCGGAGCCCGAGACGACGGCGCGGTGCAGGTGCGCTCGGCCGATCACTATGCGCGCGGCCGCAGCGGGGAGGGCGTGTGATGTTCACCGAGATCGATCACCAGAAGTTCCGCAATCTGCGCATCACGCACGTGGCGACCCGGTTCGAGGAGCTCATCAGCGATGAGGCCAATGACGAGCTCACCCCGGAGCAGATCTTTCTCACCGCCGTCGACGACGCCTTGGACCAGCGCCAGGCCCACCGGATCGACAAGCTGATCCGAGCGGCGAAGTTCCCGATCCCGCAGGCCTCGATCGCGGAGATCAACTACCAGGAAGGACGCGGGATCACCCCGGTGCGGATGAAACGCTACGCCGGGCACCACTGGCGCCAAGACCCCACCAACCTGCTGGTCCTCTCACCGACCGGCGGCGGGAAAACCTACCTGGCCTGCGCGATCGGCATCGCCGCCTGCCAGAACGGGCACACCGTCACCTACGCCCGCATGGACGAACTCGCCCGGCGGCTGGTCATCGCCCGCGGCGACGGCATCCGCCACCAGAAGATGCTCAACGACCTCTCGGACGTGGAGCTGCTGATCATCGACGATTTCCTGACCGTGGGCATCGATCCTGAGGCCGCGAACGACTTGTTCGCCGTGTTGGCCAACCGGGAGCACCGGCTGCCGACGATGATCGCTTCCCAATCCCGGCCGGCGTACTGGCTCGAGGCGCTGCCTGACCGGGTCGCCGCGGACTCCATCGTCAACCGCCTGGCCAACAACGCCCGCGAGATCAACCTCGGCGAAGTCGACATGCGCCGACAGCGCGACGACCAAGCCCGAGCCACTACCGGCTACTGGGAGTAACCCCCTGCGGTGCCGGCCCGCTTCACACACGGGCCGGTTCCGGGTCGCCGGAATGGCGGTACCAACTCGCCGGACCCGCGGTACCGACAAGCCCTATCTGCCAGTAGGAGTCGAGTGTGGCAAGGGGTGTGCGCATTTCGTGTCCGAGGTCGGCCAGCATTCTGCGTCTGGTGGTCTCGGTGGCGTCGAGCCGTCGGGCGAGTTCGTTGACACTGTCGGCGAGATCGTCGAACTCGCGGCCCAGGCCTGGGCTAACGACCCGCGTGTCGTAGCGTCCACTGGCGATCTCGGCAGTCGAGGAGGTCACGGCGGTGACGGAGTGTTGAACTCTCCGGGTGAGATACCAACTCACCAGCAGCGCCAGTAACACTGCGATGGTCACCGCCAACCCCCACGCCACGATGATGGACGCCGTGAATGCTTCCTCGACGTGGGCTGCCTCCGCCGAATTATGATCGATGCCGGCCTGGCCCAGGTGATCGTGGAAGATTCCCGGAGCTAGGGTGTGTCTCCCAATCGGCGTAGCCAGGTGAGAATTGCGCAGAGGGTGACGGCGGCGCGGTAAGTGATCGCGAGTTTGTCGTAGCGGGTGGCCAGCGCTCGCCATTGCTTGGCCAGTGCGAAGGAACGCTCGACGACGTTTCGGTCTTTGTAGAGGTCAGTGTCGAGTTTCGGGGGTCGGCCACCGCGGCTGCCGCGGCGTTCGCGAGCGGCGATGGTGTCGCTTTTCTCTGGGATGACAGCGGCGATACCGCGACTGCGGAGCTGGCGTCGGATCGTGCCAGACGAGTAGGCCTTGTCTGCGATCACCGCGTCGGGGCGGGTGCGGGGTCGGCCCTTGCCGTGGCGTGGGACGTGGATGTCGGCCAGGACTTCGGCCAGCATCGCGCCGTCGTTTCGTTGCCCACCGGTGATCACGTTCGCCAGCGGTCGGCCGCGGCCGTCGACGGCACTGTGAATCTTGGTGGTCAGCCCTCCTCGCGAGCGACCGATGCCATGACCTGCGGGTTCACAGTCCCGGAAGGGCCGGTTCTTGTGATTCGACCCTGCCCCCTGTGTCCTGCTCAGGGCGCGTTGTATTTGTGCCGTGCTGATGAGCGCGGCAGATGGTGGCGTCGACCGAGACGTTCCAGTCGATCTTTCCGGCTGCGTCGGCATCGGCCAGGATCACGTGCAGGATGCGATCCCAGGTCCCGTCCCGGGCGTAGCGGGCGTGACGCTTCCACACGGTCTGCCACGCACCGAACTCCTCGCGAGGTAGGTCCCGCCAGGGAATACCTGCTCGGTAGCGGTAGATGATCCCCTCGACGACTTTGCGATTGTCGCGAAACGGATGCCCCTGCCGCCCTTCATTGGAGGGCAGCAGGGGCTCTATCCGCTCCCACTGCTCGTCGGTGAACTGGCGAAATCGTGACTTCGTCTGCCCCATACGGCCACGGTCTCGCGGGTCACCGCTCAGCTATGGGAGACACGCCCTAGTCGCCGGTGCTCCCCGCGCGAGCGGGGATGGTCCCTTAATGCCACCTACGGGACCAAGGGTGAACTCGTGCTCCCCGCGCGAGCGGGGATGGTCCGCACGTAGACGATCTGACTCGGCGGATTGTGGAGGTGCTCCCCGCGCGAGCGGGGATGGTCCCGGCGGTGGCGCAGTCAGCCGAACCCGCAGCGAGTGCTCCCCGCGCGAGCGGGGATGGTCCCTCCAACCACGGCACCCGCTTCCCGGAGGCCGGGTGCTCCCCGCGCGAGCGGGGATGGTCCCGTGCTCCCAGGTGACGGGTCCGCCTGACGCGAGTGCTCCCCGCGCGAGCGGGGATGGTCCCTCGCCGAGTTCGCCGACGTGCAGGTAAACACCGTGCTCCCCGCGCGAGCGGGGATGGTCCCGTCTGGCAGGGCCGGGAGGCGTCGGCCCACTAGTGCTCCCCGCGCGAGCGGGGATGGTCCGCCCCTGTTCGGTGGCACACATGTCAAGGGCCAGTGAGTTCTGCCCAGGGGCGGTCTTGAGACCTGCCCGGTGACGGTCACCAGATCTGCCCGGAGATGGCCATGGGATCTGCCCAGGGGCTGGCCATCTCGGGTCCTCGGGTTGTCAGGCCAAGGGCTTCACCCCCTGGCCTGCGAGTGCTTGGGAGAGGCGGACGGAGTCGCCGCTGGTCTGGCAGACGTGGGCGTGGTGCAGGAGCCGGTCCACTGTCGCGGTGGCGATGGTCTTGGGCATGAGTTCGTCGAAGCCGGCCGGGTGCAGGTTCGAGCTGATCGCGATGGCTCGTTTTTCGTAGGCGGCGTCCACCAGGCGGTAAAGCCCTTCAGCGGCGTCGGTGGCCACCGGCAGCAGTCCGATGTCGTCGACGATGATCAGGTCGGCGCGCAGGATCTTGGCGATGGCCTTGGTGACGGTGTCGTCGGCGCGGTGACTGCGCAGGAGAACGCCGAGGTCTTCCAGGGTGAACCAGGAGACCTTCAGTCCCTCCTCGACCGCCTGCTGCCCGAGGGCCTCGAGCAGGAACGTCTTGCCGGTCCCAGAGGGCCCGCAGACGACGAGGTTCTCCTTGCGGTGCACCCACTCCAGCGTCCGCAACGCCTGTTGAGTCGGTGCTGGAATCGAGGAGACGGACTCGTCCCACGCGTCGAACGTCTTGCCAGTGGGAAACCCGGCGGCAGCGCGTCGAGTGGCCAGCGAGGCCCGGTCGCGGCCGCTGGCCTCCTCAGCCAACAGCGCACGCAGCACCTCGGCCGGGTCCCAGCGTTGGGCTTTGGCGGTGGCGATCACCTCGGGCGCGTGGCGGCGAATGTGCGGCAGTCTCAGGCGCCGCAACACGGCATCCAGGTCTGCGGGCAGCGGCGGACTGGCCGGCACACCCAGCGCCGGAACCTCGGTGGCGGTCATCGGTCTACCTCCTCAGAATCGGCGGCCACCGGTGATTGCCCGCCGAGGGCGGCCCATCCGGAAGTGCCCTGGGTCAGCGACCGGTCCTCACCCGCTGTGTGGGCTTGGCCGGCACCGCCGGAGGCGGCGTGGTGGTTCAGGATCGACGGCAGATCGGCCTCGGCGAACCGGCTGTGCAGCGCCGCGTGACCGAGCGCCCAGTCGACCTCGCCCGGGTCGAACAGTTTGGCCAGGGCGACGGCCTCGGCCATCTTCACCCGCATCCTGGCCGTGCCCGCGGCGGCGGCCTCGGTCAGCCACAGTCGGGCCCCGTCGCCGAGGGCCAGGAAGGCCGCCTCCGCGGCGTTGCGGGCCTTGGGTTGGCGGTGCAGGGCCCCGGCCGGGGCGTCCGGGAAGTGCGCATCGGCAAGTCGTGGGCTGCCCGGGGTGGCCCGCGGGTGGCGGGCCACCTCCACCGGCCCATCCGCTCCGACGTGCACCACGACGATCTGCTCGCCGGCGCCGGCACCATAGGCGCGGACCCACACGGTCTGACCGAGCAGCGTGTGCGGCACCGAGTACTGTCCGGATTCAAACGTCACCATCGGCGAGTTCACCGGCACCTGCCGGGTCGCCCCCAGCGCCACCGTGTATGCCTCGGTCGGCACGGTGTGCAGGCGGGCCCGTTCCTGGGCGAGCATCTCCGCTGGCGCTCGCCGAGTGACGCGGTGCTCCCGATCGTTGATCTGCTCGCACCACTGCTCGCAGGCCTCCTCCAGCTCAGCGAACGAGGAGTACTCGCCGCGCAGGTTCGTCTCCTTGGGCACCAGGTCGGCTTTGGCGACCTTGACCGTGGACTCGCTACCACCCTTGGAAGCCGGATCCGCGGGCTCGCACGTGAGCACCGTGACCCCATAGTGGCGGGCGAACGCCACCACCTGCGGGTTGCGCACCGCCATCCCGGCCACGTGCTCAACGGTGACGGTCTTCTCGTTGTCGGTCAGCACATACGTCGGCGCCCCGCCCAGGCGGCGCAACGTCACATCCAGGGCAGCGAACACACTCGGGGCCGTCTTGTCGCGGATCGGCAGGACCACCCGGAACCGTGACCACGCCAGCCACGCGCAAAACAGCACGGTCTTGACCCCGTCGATCACCGGACCGTCACCGAAGTCGTACTGCAACCACAGGCCCGGCTCGGTCACCCAGGGCCGGTGCACCCGCGCATGGCCCACGCGGTAGGACTTCTTCACCGCCGCCACCGCCCGACGCGTGGTGCGCTCCGAGCCGGTGAACCCCACCGCGAGCGGCTTGTCGTGGACCACGTCCGCGCGGATCTTGCCGCCGGAGCGCTCCACCCATTCCTCGACCTTCGGCATGAACTCGTCCATCAACTGCGGACGGGCCGCCGGCTTGTCGGTCAACCGGCCCGCATCACGAGCAGTCACATAGCGGGCAACGGTGTGGTGCGAGACCCCGGCGAGCTCGCCGGCATCCCGATACGACCCTGTCAGATCAAACGCTTCGAGAATTTCCATGATCTCCTCGGCAGACTTCATGTTGTCCCTCCTCGGGGCGATGGGCGCTTCAGCACCGCTATCGCACCCGAGGAGGGGCCCCGAACCGCCCAAGCGGGCCGGGAAACAATGTCGTGTCGGGCAGATCCCATGACCGCCAGCGGGCAACTCTCACGTCCGCCAGCGGGCACCTTCGTGACCGCCTACGGGCAGTCTCTCGTGTCCGTCGTCACACACATCAGGTGGCGACGTGCTCCCCGCGCGAGCGGGGATGGTCCCCGCGCCGCCACCGCCGCCGAGGCCCGCACCGCGTGCTCCCCGCGCGAGCGGGGATGGTCCCCGCCGATGCGTCAACCCCGAGCACCTGCGGGTGTGCTCCCCGCGCGAGCGGGGATGGTCCCGGCCTCGGCGGCGTTGCGGGCGTCGCGCTCCTGTGCTCCCCGCGCGAGCGGGGATGGTCCCGCCCCGAGCTCGCCCTTGATGAGGTCAGCGATGTGCTCCCCGCGCGAGCGGGGATGGTCCCAGGGGTGTGCGGCGGTGGGCCAGGTCCGCCACTGGGTGTTCGAGGACATCGTGTGCTCCCCGCGCGAGCGGGGATGGTCCCAATGTGCGGTGGCATCGGGGCGACCTGGCGGCGGTGCTCCCCGCGCGAGCGGGGATGGTCCCCCGGCGAACACCTTCGACGGGAACGCGATACCGTGCTCCCCGCGCGAGCGGGGATGGTCCGTCCGCCGCCGCGACGATGACCGGACCGAACACGTGCTCCCCGCGCGAGCGGGGATGGTCCCTTGTTCGTCGGCGGCACTATCGACCACACCCTGTGCTCCCCGCGCGAGCGGGGATGGTCCCCGGTCGGTCAGGTCCAGTTGGCCGTCGATGAACGTGCTCCCCGCGCGAGCGGGGATGGTCCCGCCTCACGGAACCGCCACGGCCCCGACACCCGGTGCTCCCCGCGCGAGCGGGGATGGTCCCGGGCCAGCCTAGAGGTACTGGACGACGGGCAGGTGCTCCCCGCGCGAGCGGGGATGGTCCCACGACCCGCGTCTCCTTGACGATCGGGATCGAGTGCTCCCCGCGCGAGCGGGGATGGTTCCTTTACGCCACCTATGCCCCAGTGGATTGATCGGTGCTCCCCGCGCGAGCGGGGATGGTCCGGACGAGCAAACATCACCGGTCTCCCCCGTACGCGTGCTCCCCTCGCGAGCGGGGATGGTCCGTGTTCATCTCCTCGGGTGCGGACACGTTCTCCGTGCTCCCCGCGCGAGCGGGGATGGTCCCCCGCGGCGGCTGGTCTGCCTGCGGTCCGGAGTGTGTTCCCCGCGCGAGCGGGGATGGTCCCAGACGGGCCTGCCGACCGATCTGCACGTAGCGGTGCTCCCCGCGCGAGCGGGGATGGTCCCTGCGGCTGGTCCGCGAAGACCTCGCCGGTCTCGTGCTCCCCGCGCGAGCGGGGATGGTCCCCGCCACCACCTGACCACCTCGACAGGCTCGGGGTGCTCCCCGCGCGAGCGGGGATGGTCCCAGCTGGATCTTCACCCCGCTTACCTGCTCGCGTGCTCCCCGCGCGAGCGGGGATGGTCCCGCCGACGCGACAGGGGTAGCGTGCTCCCCGCGCGAGCGGGGATGGTCCCCGCGCGGGACGTGCCCACAGGGTGCCGTCCATGTTCTCCCCGCGCGAGCGGGGATGGTCCGACGGCGGACGTGGCGATCGCGGTGCGGCCGTGGTGCTCCCCGCGCGAGCGGGGATGGTCCCGAGGACTGTCGTACCTGCGGGGCACAATTCGAGTAGTCCCCGCGCGAGCGGGGATGATTCTACCTCGGCTTGCAGTACACGGCTGGCGCCGCTGTGATCCCTTTGCGAGCGCGAGGGATCGGCAGTGATCGAGTTCTACTGGAATTAGCCAACGTGTTTGCAGCAACGCTATTCCTGCCTTGTAGGGCTGGCAACCTACCCGCGCGGCGCGCGTAACCAGAGTGCGTCGACAGCGGGACCGTCTACGCGGCGATCCCAGACGCCACCGCGTTCCTCGACCGCGTCATGAGGTGATCGCGGGGCCGGCGGCCGCGCGGCCAGGGCGTGGGACTGGGGTCGGGCCGGGTGTGGGGCCGGGGTGGCCAGTCGGTCATCGCCTCCCCCATCTACACCGACCGTCCATATGTGGCACTTCATAAATGCTGGCCAGCGGCATCGTGGCCGGGCACGGCAATGTGACCACCGTCATAATTGTTACCGACTTGTCACCCAGCGCGATTTCAGGTTAGAGTTTCGCCATCGCCGCGCGGGGATGTTTCAGGGACTCCCCGCGCGGCTGACTTAATTTCGGACGACGGTGGGATTCCTAGAACGTGTTCTAGTAGCGTGGGGGGCATGAGCGCCCTCGACTTCGAGTCCACCAGCAAGACCATCACCGCCGGCCGCTTCGAGCTGCACTACCACGAGGCGGGCGAGCAGAGCGTCGCCGAGCCCGAGAGCGCGGTCCCCGTCCTCTTCCTGCACGGATCCGGCCCCGGCGTGACCGCGTGGTCCAACTTCGCCGGCAACTTCCCCGTCTTCGCCGAGCGTTTCCACACCATCCTGCTGGACATGCCGGGATTCGGGAAGAGCTCCGACTTGGAGTGGGAGAAGGCCTACCCGCTCATCGCCGCCGAGGCTATCGACACGTTCTGCGAGGCCAAGGGCATCGAGAAGGTCGACATCATCGGTAACTCCATGGGCGGCAACGTCGCCTGCGAGACCGCTCTGGCCTACCCGCACCGGGTCCGCAAGATGGCGCTCATGGGCCCCGGCGGCCTGGCTGCTCCCCTGTTCACGCCCGAACCGAGCGAGGGATCGCGTCGGCTGTTCGAATTCCTCGCGGAGCCGTCCGACAAGGCCATGGCGGCCTGGGTCGACACGATGGTCGGCAACAAGAAGGTCGTGGACGAGGACCTCATCCGCGCCCGCACCGAGGCCGCCACCGCCCCGGGCGCCGTCGAGCGGATGTACTCCGTGTTCGGCTCGATCCTCAAGCCCGAGAACGCCTACACACCGCTGTACGCCCGCGCCTCGCAGATCCGGCAGGAGACCATGCTCATCTGGGGCCGCGACGACCGCATGCTCCCCTACGAGCAGGCCCACTTCGCCTTCCGCCAGCTCCCGCGCGCCGAGCTCCACGCCTTCTCCCGCTGTGGCCACTGGGCGATGATCGAGCAGAAGGACAAGTTCGAGCGCCTCGTGATCGACTTCCTGCTCAACTGACCCGGCGGCGGTGCGGGCGCGGTGGCCGGTCGCGGCAGTGCCGGGGCAGTGCTGCGGCAGGGGCGAGGCGTTAGCCTCGGGCCATGACCGACACGCCGCAGCCCGACCAGCCCGCCGTCGACCCGCAGACCGGCGAGGACCTGTCGTGGAAGCAGACCCCGGTGGCGATCGTCCTGCTCGACCGGCCCGCCCCCGGCCACGACGAGGTCGGTGAACTCCTCACCGAGATCTTCGAGGGGTCGTACGAGGTCGAGCGGGGCAGCGACGACGACCCCGCCACCGCCGTCTACGTCGAGGACGCGACGGTCATCGTGTCCGCGGTCGACGCGCCGGTGCCGGAGGCCATCGAGTACACGCGTGACCTGGCCGCCTGGAACGGCGGCGAGGCCGTGGTGGAGTCGCACCGGTCCCAGGTCGTCGTGGCCGCGTTCCGGTGGGGACCGATCGGGGACGACGGCGAGCCGGGCGAACCCGAGTACCTGGACCCCCGGCTCGACACGCTCCGTTGCGAGTTGGCGGTCGCGAACGTCACGGCAGCCCTGACCGCGCTGCCCGGCGCGGTGGCCGTGAGCGTGGGCGGCGCCGCGGCGACCCTGCCGGCCGGCCCGTACCGCGATCTCGTGACGGGCAACCCCGTGCCGGCACCGGCGCTCGTCGGGGTGCGGGCCGGGATGCAGACCGAGACCACCTCGTGCGTCTACACCAGTGGGATGGGCCGATTCGGTCGCATGGACCTCGAACGACTCGACGTGGACGCTCCGCCCGCGGCCGTCTACGCCGAGATGTGCAACCTCGTGGCCTACTCGCTGGCCACCGGGACGATTTTCCAGCCCGGCCTGACCCTCGAGGTGGGCGGCCCACAGCCGCTCGTCGCCACCGCCGGGGTCTCACCGTTCACCGGGCAGGAGATCCTCCGGTTGGCACCCGCCGACCATCCGTGAACCCCGCCGGCCGGCCGTGAACCCTAGGGGCGCTGGCGGCCGTTCCGCTCGACGACCAACCGCGTGGTGGCGGCCAGCTGGAACGGCCGGATCACCGGTTCGATGCGGCTGATCAGCCGCTCCTTCTTGAGCTTGGCGATCACACTGCGCACCAGTTCAGGCAGCGGGTTCCCGGCGTGGTCGACCAGCGGGTAGATCCGCACCTCCGGCGCCACGCGGGCCATCTCCACGATCGCGTCGACATGGTCGGCCAGATCCATGCGGTCGGCATAGGTGAACAGCAGGTGCGAGCACAGCACCAGGTCGGCCGAGTCGTCGGCGAGAGGGAGCCAGGGAAGAGCCCCGGCCACATACCGCTCGGGGGCGGTGGCCAGGTGGCCCAGCATCCGGTCGGCCGCCGAGCGGCGGATGACCTCGTGCCCCACGACCCCGCCGCGGACGTCCCAGTCATAGTCGAACTCGCGCGCGTGTTTCTGCGCCAAAGACCGCTCGACGTCCTCGAGGATCCGGCCGCGGAGGTCGTCCGCGCCGAGCGCGTACTGCGGGTCCACCGCGACGGCCTCGCCACCGGCCGCACAGATCTCGGCCACCGCGCTGGCCGCGCCACCGGGGCAGTCGACGATGCGCCCCTTCAGGTCGGCCTCGTCCAGGCCGAACATATCGGTGTACTCGTCCAGCGACCGTGCACTGACGAGGACGTCGGTGTCCTCGAGCGCGTGGAAGGTGGTGTGGGGACTTGCGGTCACCTGGGGACTCTCCTGAAGTCGGCTGGCCCGGTCCTGTCCCGAGCCGTGGGGTCTGAATCGTTGACCCGGGTTCCGTCGGAGACCGCCTCGCATGGCGGATGCGGCCCGACCGATCCCGGCGGGCCCTCGCATCGTCGGTACTACGCCAAGACGGCGTGGGCGATGCGGGACCACGTCGGTCCGGATCGCCAGCACATCAGCACGTCTTTGGGCACGCCCTCACCGTAACAGCGGGGTCGGACACCGGCCACCGGGAAGTTCACGGTGTTCAGGAGGGGCTGCCAGACGAGGGACCGGACGGCCGTGAGGTGGGACACACCTACGACTCGACACGCGTTAGGGTTCTGCCCCATCGGCGCGGGTCCCCTGCCGCGCGGTCTCGACCCCGGGAGCATTCGTGAGAACACCGTCCAGCCGGCGCACATCATCCGGACCATTCACCGTCGCCGGAGCCCTCGCGCTGGGTGTCGCGGTCGGGCTGGCCCCCGCCCTGGCCCTTGTCGGCGCCCCCGAGGCCGCCGCGCAAACCTCCACCGAGGGCTCATCCAACGCGCCGGATCGCACCGCGTTCTACGTCCCGCCGGCCGAGCCCCCCGCCGACCCGGGCGCGATCATCCGCACCCAGCCGATGACCATCACGCCGAGCCTGCCCGATGTGATGAACGGCGGTGCGCTGCCCGCCGACGCCCAGCGGATCATGTACCGCTCCACCGGCGCCGCGGGCGGTCCGATCGCCGTCACCGGCACGTTCCTGCAGCCCGAGGCACCCTGGACCGGCCCCGGGCCGCGCCCGCTCGCGGTGGTGACGCCCGGAACGCAGGGGCAGGGCGACCAGTGCGCGCCGTCGCGCTCCATGGAGGTGGGCCTGGGTATCCAGACCGCGCCCCCGTCGATGGCCGCCGGGTACGCGATCATCGACGCGCTCACGATGGTGATGGAAGGCTTCGCCGTCGTCGTCACCGACTACGAGGGGCTCGGCACGCCCGGCCACCACCCGTACGTCAACCGCGACTCCCAGGGCCGGTCGGCCCTCGACGCCGCCCGCGCGGCGGTGCGGCTTCCCGGCACGGACCTCGCGCCCGACTCCAAGACCGTGGTCAGCGGCTACTCGCAGGGCGGTGGCGCCGCCGCCGCGGCCGGGGAGATGCAGCCGGACTACGCACCCGACGTGAACCTGGTCGGCATCGCGGCGGGAGCGCCGCCGTCCGACATGCTCGGCACGCTCGACCGCGTGGACGGCGGACTGCTCACCGGCGCGGTGGGGTACGCGATCAACGGCATCCTGCAGGTCCACCCCGAGCTGCGTACGGCATTCGACCGACATCTCAACGCCGAGGGCCAGCGCATGCTCGAGGTGACCGCCGGGCAGTGCGTCGCCGAGACGGCGTTCGCCTACGGCCTGAAGCGTACGAACGAGTTCACCGTGGACGGCCGCTCGCTCGGCGACGCCGCGCGGTCGGAGCCGGAGATCGTCCGGGTGCTCGAGGGCTACAACCTGGGCAGGGTCGCGCCGGCGGTGCCGGCGCTGGTCATGATCGGCAGGAACGACGACGTCGTGCCGCACCACACGGCCGTGGACCTCGTCCGCGACTGGTGCGAACAGGGCACCACCGTGGAGCTGCGGACGGCCGAGGTGCCGTCGATCGCCCCCGGCCTGGTGATCGACCACGCCATCCCGATGCTCTCCGAGCGGTCCACGAACGCCCGCTACCTCCTGGACCGTGTCCTCGACCGCCCGGCGACGAGTTCCTGCGGGACCGTCTGAGGCGGCCGGCGCGAACCGGGCCGGGCCGGGGCCGGCCCACCCCGGCTCAGGGCAGGTTGTGGTGGAACGCCTGCTGCTGGCTGAGGCGGGAAATCCGCCAGCCGTCGCCCGTGCGGACGAAGTCGAGGAGGTACCAGAGCCCGTAGAAGAACACCTGCTGGTCCTTCTCCTCCACCGGCTTCAGCGCCATCGGGTTGAAGCACATGCAGCGCCCGGTGGCAGAGTCCCCGTCCAGGCTCACCTCGAGGTTGCCCATGAGGTGCTGTGTGGCGGCGAAGATCGGCAACATCTCGGCCAACCACGCGCGCACCGCCGGGTAGTCGTCCTCCGGGCCGCCGGACGCGGAGTAACTCACGCGGGCGTCCGGCGTGAACACCGTGTCCAACCCGTCGAAGTCGCGCGAATCGATGCAGGTCGCGTACCTGGTCATGAGGTCCTGCAGATCCCAGCGATCGGATAGTTCGACCAGTGTTCGGCTCATGCCCCCTACGCTAACGTGGCCTTATGCAGTACGAGGAGGAAGTCCGCGCCCGCGAGGCGATCGAACAGCTCAAGTACCGGTACTGGCGGGCGTGCGACGCCAAGGACCCCGAGGGCTTCCGGTCCTGCTTCGTGGCCTCCGGCGGGGTGCTGGACTTCGGCCCCCTCGGGCGGACCGACCCGGACACGATGGTCGGGATCTTCCGCCAGATCGCGCTGGCGACCGCCTCCGACGGCGGCCCGCGGATCCTCGACATGCACCACGGCTTCATGCCGTCTATCAGCGAGCAGGGCGGCGGGCCGAGCAGCCCGCCGCAGCGCGCCACCGGCACCTGGACCCTGCAGTTCCGCCAGGTGGACCGCGAGAAGGGCACCGAGACGCTCTCCACCGGCGAGTACTCGGATGCGTATGTCATCGAGGACGGCCGCTGGGTGATGGCCGAATGCCTGTTCACCCCGGGCTGGTCGGTCACCCGCACCCTCGACGACGCCACCGTGACCTACCCCGAGGTCCACACCGTCCCGGGTGCCGCCACCGCCGGAGCGGACTCGTGAGCGCCCGCGTCGCCCTGGTGACCGGTGGCAGCCGCGGCGTCGGACGCGGTGTGGCCACCGCCCTCGCGCAGGCCGGGTGGACGGTCTACGTGACCGGCCGGTCCGCCGAGCGCCTGCAGGGCACGATCGACGCGGCCTCCGGCGCCCCGGGCGAGATCCGCCCACTCGAATGCGACCACTCCCGGGACGACGAGATCGTCGCCGTCGTCGCCCGGATCGCCGAGCAGGCCGGACGCCTGGACCTGCTGGTCAACAACGTGTGGACCAACCCCAAGGGCTTCATGGGGTTCAACGGCAAGTTCTGGGAGCGGCCCGCCGGCGACTGGGACGCCCTCATGGGCGTCGGTCTGCGCGCGCACTACGTCGCCAGCTGCGAGGCCGCCAAGGTGATGGTGCCGCAGGGCTCCGGGCTGATGGTGAGCATCTCGTCGTTCGGTTCTCGCGCACCGTTCCACACCGTGCTCTACGGGATGAGCAAGACCGCCCTCGACAAAATGGCTTCCGACATGGCGCACGAACTCGCCGGCACCGGGGTCTCCACCCTCTCGCTGTGGTTGGGCCTCATCCGCACGGAACTGCTGCTGTCGCTGGGGAAGACGACTTCAACGGCTTCCCGCTGGACCGCGCCGAGGACCCCACCTTCGTCGGACGGGTCATCGCCGCCCTCGCCGAGGACCCCGACCTGACCCGGATAAGCGGCTCGACCGTCATCACCGCCGAGTACGGGCGCGAGAAGGGAATAAGGAACGACGACGGCGAGGTGCCCTTGTCGCACCGCGGTGCTTTCGGCGGGGGTCCGCTCTTCCCGCCGCTGACCGACGAGCAGCTGGGTCTGGACACGGTGGACGAGGTGGCCGCGGCGGGCGGTCACAACGGGTTCGGCGGGCGGTAGGGATGACGTCCGGCGACCACGGGAACCGCAGCGACGGCGGGGACCACAGCGCCCACGGAGACCACAGCGCCCACGGGGACTTCGACGACCCGCTCGAACGCCTCGAGCGGAACGAG
Organism: Dietzia sp. Alg238-R159; assembly: GCF_900537145.1. Taxonomy (NCBI): domain Bacteria; kingdom Bacillati; phylum Actinomycetota; class Actinomycetes; order Mycobacteriales; family Dietziaceae; genus Dietzia; species Dietzia sp. Alg238-R159. The sequence continues at coordinate 17,923 of NZ_UNRI01000006.1, forward strand.
CGGCAGGCCAACCAGGCCTTCCGGTACGTGCTGCTGTCGATCGTCGCGATCGTGGTCATGGCGACCGTGATCGTGATGCTGGAGGGCGGCATTGACGAGGAGTGCACGGACGAGGGGGCGCTGTGTATGACCGCCGACCGCGTCGAGGTGGTCGTCCTGCCGCTGCTGCTGTCGGTCATCCTGGCGGTGACGGCGGGCGTGACGACCTACCGGCGGTGGAAGCAGCGCATCCGGTGGCGGCCGTGGCTGTACGCGACCTATGCGATGTGGATGGTCACCACGGCGTACCTGATCGTCTCGTCCTCGGCGGTGTTCGTCCGGGCCGGCTGAGGGCGGCCACTTCCCCGGAGACCCCGCCCACGCACGACATCCGCTACCCGGATTCCGGATCGGCTACCCGCACGGGAGTAGCGGATCCGGAATCCGGATAGCGGATCCGGGGCCGGGCCGGGGCCAGGTCGGCCAAGCCAGCCGCATCGCCCAGCCCTCAGGGGACGATGTTGACCATCTTGCCCGGCACCACGATGACCTTCTTCGGCGCCGCGCCACCGAGGTTCTCCTGCACCTTCGCGTCGGCCAGGGCCGCGGCCTCGACGTCGGCGGGCGAGGCGTCGGCGGGGACCGTGATGCGCGAGCGCACCTTGCCCTTGATCTGCACCGGGTACTCGACGGAGTCCTCGACCAGGTAGGACTCGTCGTGCTCGGGGAACGGCCCGTGGGCCAGCGACCCGGTGTGCCCGAGCCGCGACCACAGTTCCTCGGCCAGGTGCGGGGCGACGGGCGCCACCATGAGCACCAGCGGCTCGACGACCGAGCGCGGGGCGCCCGGCCCCTCGGTCGGGTACGTCTTGGTCAGGGTGTTGACGTACTCGATGAGCTTGGCGATGGCGGTGTTGTCGCGCAGGCCGGCGAAGTCGTCGCGGACCCCGGCGATGGTCTTGTGCAGCGCCTTGAGCACGTCCTCGCCCGGCGCGCCGTCCGCCGACTCGGTGTCGGTGACGCGGACCTCGCCGGTGGTCTCGTCGATCACCACGCGCCAGAGCCGCTGCAGGAAGCGGTGCGCGCCCACGACGTCCTTGGTGGCCCAGGGCCGGGAGGTGTCGAGCGGGCCCATGGACATCTCGTACACGCGCAGGGTGTCGGCGCCGTAGGAGTCGCAGATCTCGTCCGGGGAGACGGAGTTCTTGAGCGACTTGCCCATTTTCCCGTACTCCTGGGTGACCTCGATCTCGGCGGCGTCGGCACCTGCGGAGGTGTCGGTCCAGTAGAACTTCCCGTCGCGCTCGGTCACCTCGGCCGCCGGCACGTAGACGCCACGGGCGTCGGTGTAGGCGAAGGCCTGGATGTAGCCCTGGTTGTACAGGCGTCGGTAGGGCTCCTCGCTGGTGACGTGGCCCAGGTCGAACAGCACCTTGTGCCAGAAGCGGGAGTAGAGCAGGTGCAGCACGGCGTGCTCGACGCCGCCCACGTAGAGGTCGACGCCGCCCGGGTCGTCCGCGCCGTGGGTCTCGGGCCGGGGCCCGGTCCAGTAGCGCTCGTTCTCCAGTGCGCACAGCTGCTCGGAGTTGGTGGGGTCGATGTAGCGCAGCTGGTACCAGCTCGAGCCGGCCCAGTTGGGCATGACGTTGGCGTCGCGGGTGTAGGTCTGCAGGCCGTCGCCCAGGTCGAGTTCGACGGTCATCCAGTCGGTGGCCTTGGCCAGCGGCGGGGAGGGCACGGAGTCGGCGTCGTCGGGGTCGAACGAGACGGGCTTGTAGTCCTCGACCTCGGGCAGCTCGACGGGCAGCATCTCGTCGGGCAGGGCGTGGGGCACGCCGTCGGAGTCGTAGACCACCGGGAACGGCTCGCCCCAGTAGCGCTGGCGGGCGAACAGCCAGTCGCGCAGCTTGTACTGGATGGTGCCCTCGCCGGTGCCCTGGCCCTCGAGCCAGTCGATGGTGGCGGCCTTTGCCTCGTCCACGGCCAGCCCGTCGAGCACCAGCCCGCCGGAGTTGGTGGAGTTCACGGCGACGCCGTCGCCGGTGAAGGCCTCGGCCTGCACGTCGATCCCGGCACCGTCCGCCGGCGCCACGACCTGCACGATGGGCAGGCCGAAGGCTCCTGCGAACTCGTGGTCGCGGGCGTCGTGGCCGGGCACGGCCATGATCGCGCCGGTGCCGTAGCCCATGAGCACGTAGTCGGCGACGAACACGGGGATCTGCTCGCCGTTGACCGGGTTGATGGCGTGGGCGCCGAGGAAGACGCCGGTCTTCTCCTTGTTCTCCTGGCGTTCCAGGTCGGTCTTCTGCGCTGCGCGCCGGCGGTACTCCATCACGGCCTCGGCGGGCGAGGAGTGGCCGCCGGTCCAGCGCTCGTCGAGCCCGCCCCCGGCGCCCGCACCGCCCGCACCGGCCGCGCCGGCCGCGCCGGTCTCCGGCCAGAACGGGCCGGCCAGCTCGTCGACCAGCGGGTGCTCGGGCGACAGGACCATGTAGGTGGCGCCGAAGAGGGTATCGGGGCGGGTGGTGAACACCTCGATGGACTGGTCCGCCACGGCGAAGCGGACGCGGGCCCCCTGGGAGCGGCCGATCCAGTTGCGCTGCATGGATTTGACCTTGTCGGTCCAGTCGAGGCGGTCGAGATCGTCGACCAGCCGGTCGGCGTACGCGGTGATCCGCATCATCCACTGGCTCAGGTTCTTGCGGAAGACGGGGAAGTTGCCGCGCTCGGAGCGGCCCTCGGCGGTGACCTCCTCGTTGGCCAGGACGGTGCCCAGCCCGGGGCACCAGTTGACCGTGGAGTCGGAGAGGTACACCAGCCGGTGGGCGTCGAGGACCTTCTCCTGCTCGGCGCGTGAGAGCTCGGCCCAGTCGCGGCCGGCGTGCTCGCCCGGCAGGGGGCGGGCACCGGAGACGAACTGCTCGACCAGCTCGGCGATGGGCCGGGCGCGGCCGGTGCGGGTGGGGTGCTCGCCGCCGTCGATCGCGCGGGCGGGGGCCTCGGGGTCGTACCAGGAGCCGTGGATCTGCAGGAAGATCCACTGGGTCCAGCGGTAGAAGTCGGTGTCGGTGGTGGCGAACACGCGGCGGCGGTCGTGGCCCAGGCCGAGGCGGCCGAGCTGGCGCTCCATGTTGGCGATGTTGGCCTCGGTGGTCACGCGCGGGTGCTGGCCGGTCTGGACGGCGTACTGCTCGGCGGGCAGGCCGAAGGCGTCGTAGCCCAGGGTGTGCAGGACGTTGGTGCCGAGCATGCGGTTGTAGCGGGCGAAGACGTCGGTGGCGATGTAGCCGAGCGGGTGGCCGACGTGCAGCCCGGCGCCCGACGGGTAGGGAAACATGTCCTGGACGAAGAGCTTGTCCTCGGGCGGGGCGGCGCCGTCCGGGTCGGCGAGGGGGCCGACGGGGTTCGGGGCCTCGAATGTGCCGCGCTCGGCCCATTCGGTCTGCCAGCGCGACTCGATCTCCCCGGCCAACCCGGCTCCGTAGCGGTGGGCCGGTCCGGTGTCGGACTGCGGTCCGGTCTCGGACTGCACGCCGGTGACGGTCTGGTCGCTGCTGCTCACGGTTGTCTGCTCTCCCTGGTATCGCCGGTGCCCACACGCAGGCGGTGTCCAGCCTAAACCCTGGGGCGGGTCGGGCCGCGTCAGCGTGTGGGCACCGCCCCGTCGGCCGAGGGCGGGGTTGATCAGCCCCTGGCGGCGCGACGCCCGGCGATGAGGGCGTCGAGGCTGTAGCGCCCGGTGCCGACCAGACCGAACACGGCGACGGCCAGGCCGATCACGGCGACGAGCTCCCAGCCACCGTCGGCGGCGTAGATGCCGGCGGCCTTGTGGACGTAGGCGTAGGCACCGACCATGACGACGACGACGAGGACGGCCACCGCCTGGGTGAGTGGTGGCGGTCGTGGTCGGCATGCGACTCCCTCAGTAGATGATGTGACACACATTCCTTGCCAGGCCCTATGTGTTGTGTCAACTAACCGGGTACGCTGGGCGCATGGCTGAACAGGTTCCGGGTCAGGACGTGCGATGGTTGGACGACGAGGAGAAGGCGCTGTGGCGTGACTACCTCGCGATCCAGGGGCGCCTGCACCTGGAGATCCAACGCGACCTCAAGACCTCGTCGAGCCTCACGGAGCCCGAATTCGAGGTGCTGGTCTACCTCAGCGAGGCCGACGGCCCGATGCGGATGACCGCGCTCGCCGACGCGTTGCAGTGGGAACGCAGCCGCCTGTCCCACCAGGTCACCCGGATGGTCAAGCGCGGACTCGTGGAGCGCACCAGCTGCCCCGACGACGGCCGCGGGGCGTTCGTGTCCACCACCGACGAGGGCATGGCCGAGATCGAGAAGGCCGCGCCCGATCACGTCGCCACGGTGCGGCGGGAGTTCCTCGACCGCCTCAGCGCGAAGGACAAGCGCGAACTCGCCCGGCTGCTCGCCCTGGTCCGGGGTCCCGGCGGGGCTGAGGCGAATCGGAGATCCGACGTCGCGGGCGTACCCTCGGTGGCGTGAACGCAGTGCTCGTGGTGGTCATGGTGCTCCTCGTGGGGCTCGCCCTCGTGCTCGCGGGCACGGGTGTCGCGGCGCTCGTCGGCAGACTGCCCGGCAACGGCGTCCTGGGCGTACGCACCCCGGAGACCCGCCGCTCCCCCGAGGCCTGGGAGCTCGCCAACCGCGCCGCCGCACCCTCGTTCCTCGGCTCCGGTCTCGTCCTGCTGCTCGGTGCGCTCGCCCTGGGACTGATCGGCGGATGGGTCGGCGGCCTCGTCGTCGTCGTCTCCCTCGTCGCCTCCCTCGCCCTGCTCAGCGTCGCCGGCCTCGCCGGGGCACGCGCGGCGGCCAGATGGGACGCCACATCCGGCGACCAGGGCGGCTGTGGCTGCGGCCCCGACGGCTGCGGCGGCCACTCCGCCGGCGCACCCGACCCCGCCGCCTCCGACGCCTCCACCTGCGGTGACGCGGGCTCCTCCACCGACGGCGCCGCCTCCTGCTCCCCCGCCGGCTCCACTCCCGGCGACCCCGCCGCGGACTGCGGCGTGACCGGCGGCTGCGGCACCTGCGTCCTGCAGGGCATGTGCGAGACGGAAAGCACGCGCCCCTGAACCGGCCACCGAGCAGGTCCCCGGCTCCTCCGGTGGCCGTCGGTCCGGTGGCCGACGCGCACGGTCGCCTCTACGGTCGAGAGGTCCACCCGTCTCACACCGCGAAGGAGATCACCATGGCCGATCCCACCACCGCCGGGGACGTCGTCGACATCCTCACCGCCGACCACCGCGAGATGGTCGGCCTGCTCGAGATGATCGAGAACACCGCCGACGCCGAGGAACGCCGCTCGCTGGCCGACTCCGCCATCGCCGAGGTCGTGCGCCACTCCGTGGCCGAGGAACTGTTCGTCTACCCCGTCTACGAGCGCGAGGTCCCGGACGGCGCGGACGAGGTCGAGCACGACAAGGAAGAGCACCAGGAACTCGAAGAGGTGATGAAGGAGCTCGAGGGCCTGGACGCCGGGAGCGCCGAGTTCATCGCCACCGTGAAGCGGTTCAAGGAACTCCTCGACCACCACGCCGACGACGAGGAGGCGGACCAGTTCCCCAAGATGCGGAAGCACATCTCCGCCGAGGACCTGGTCGACCTGGGCCGCAAGGTCGAGGCCGCCAAGAAGATCGCCCCCACCCGGCCGCACCCCGGCTCACCGCACTCCGAGCTGTTCCACATGACCCTGGGACCCGGCGTCGGCATGGTCGACCGCCTCCGCGACGCCCTGAGCGGGCGGGCCAAGAACACCTGACACCTCCGCTCCCGGCCCCGGCGACCACCCGCGCGGGGCCGGGCCGCGCGCTCTCAGCTGCTAGTTCGACAGGCTGACCAGCACGGCGACCAGGCCGCAGGTGGCCATCACGACGACCAACACCACCAGACCGACGTTGTGGTCCGCCCGAGTCTGCGGCACCTCGGCCCCGCGGACGAAGCGCCCGACTCGCCGCTCGTGGTGACGCTGCACCCGGAGCAGCGCCAGCAGCGGGACCACGGTGAGCAACGAGAACACCGACGCCCAGAACACCGACGTCTCCGCCACCAGCTTGGCGATGAGGATGATGTTCACGCCCACCACGGCCCACGTCCGCGCCCACGACAGGCTGGTGCGCTCGGCGGCCAGTCCCGCGTCGGGCGGCACCGCCCGCGGTTCCACCCCGATCCGCCGCTGCCGGGGCGTGCTCATGCGAAGGTGCCGCCCAGGATCGCCACGATGAGCAGGACCGCGCCGATCGAGATCCCCAACACCAACAGGATGGATGCCTGCGGCATGGGCAGCGGCCGCTGGTGACGCATCGAGGCCTCGATCCGGATCCACCGCCGGAACGCCACGATCGCGAGGACCGCCGCCAGCACCAACAGGATGCAGGCCAGCGGCGTGCGGACGATCTCCGGGATCTCGTCCCCCGCGAAGGCCTCCATCGCCACCGCGCCCGCCGTCAACCCGAGGCTGGTGCGGATCCAGGCCAGGAAGGTGCGCTCGTTGGCGAGCGTGAACCGCGGGTCCGGTTCCTCGCCGTCCCGCAACGCCCTGGGCCGCCACCCCTCCGGGGCCTGGCCGGCCTGTCCGGCCTGTCCGGTCATCGCCTGCGCTCCGTCATGGTGCCGAGCCTATCGGTCGCCCCCCGCCGCCCTGGTGGTGGAATAGGCGGATGGGCATTCTGCGTCGTCTCCGGATCGAGCCGTTCATCCTGGCGATCCTGGCGGCGGTGGTGGTCGCCGCGTTCCTGCCCGCCACCGGTGGCGCGGCCGACGCGCTCGACTGGGTGACGACGATCGGCATCGCCGTGCTGTTCTTCCTCTACGGCGCGCGCCTCGAGCCCCGGGAGCTGGTGGTCGGCCTCACGCACTGGCGGCTCCACTCGGTCGTGCTCGCCTCGACGTATCTCCTGTTCCCCCTCCTTGGCCTGCTCGGCCAGTGGCTCCTCACGCCCGTGCTCGGCGCCTCCCTGGCCGCCGGGTTCCTGTTCCTCACGCTGGTCCCGTCGACCGTCCAGTCGTCCATCACCTTCGTGGCGATCGCCCGCGGGCACGTCAGCGCGGCGGTGGTGTCGGCGTCGGTGTCCAACCTGCTGGGTGTGGTGATCACTCCCCTGCTGGTCTTCGCCCTGATGACCACCGACGGGTCCGTGGTCATCACGTGGAACTCGGTCGGCACGATCGCCCTGCAGCTGCTCCTGCCGTTCGTGGTGGGCCAGCTCCTGCGGACCTGGGTCCTGCCGGTCATCCGCAGGATCAAGCGGATCGCCCTGTTCGACAAGACCGTCATCGTGCTGGTGGTCTACGCGGCGTTCTCCGACGGGGTCGCCGACGGGATCTGGTCGACGATCGGCGTCGGCGAGTTGGCCTGGCTGATCGTCGCGTGCTGCGTGCTGCTCGCGGTGGTGCTGGGTCTGACCGAACTCGCCTCCCGGGCCCTGGGTTTCGAGGACCGGGACAAGCGCGTCGTGCAGTTCTGCGGGTCCAAGAAGTCGCTGGCCACGGGGTTGCCGATGGCGGCCGTGCTGTTCGTCGGCCAGCCGATCGGGCTCCTGGTCCTGCCGCTGATGCTGTTCCACCAGATCCAGTTGATCGTGTGCGCGTGGCTGGCCGGCCGGTACGGGCGGGCCGCAGACACTGGCACCGACGCCGACACCGACCGCGGCGCGGGAGCGTAGGAGGCTCCGGGGGCGTGACGAGCCCGCCGCGGGTCACCGCGCCGGCGGCCTGTCCGTCCCCAGCTCCACCACTGCGGCGGGGTCGCCCAGGCGCGGACCGAGGACGACAAGGACGGCGAACACCGCAGCGGTGGTGAGCGCGAGACCGATCCACAGTGAGTGGAGGCGCGGGCCGCAGGCGCGCGCTATGAGGGCGCCGACCAGCGCCCCGGCTGTGTTGAACAGCAGGTCCGTGACGTCGGAGTGTCCCAGGGCGAGGACGTACTGGAGGACCTCGACCGTCGCGCTGATCGCCGCTCCGGTGACGACGACGACGAGGACCGCCCTGGCCCGGCCCTCCAGCAGGATGTACAGGAGCACCCCGAGCGGCACGAAGAAGGCCAGGTTGCCGAGTGCGTCGAACAGTGGGCCGAACCAGGTCTGGGCGCCCCTGAACTGAGCGAACGGTACCCATTCGACCGAGCGGCCGCGCTGGGATTCCGGTCGCCACAGTAGCCCGATCACGAAGAAGGCCTTGAGCATGGTCAGCGCCACCACCACGGCGCCGTAGGCGACCACGGCGAGCGCGGCCCAGCCTCGGACCTTCGACTCTGACGGTTGCGTCACGGGCACAATCCTCACACGGGCCCCGGCAGCGGAGGCGGTCCCGGGTCCGGCCGGGATCTCGGGCCCGGAGCGCCGTGGGCCCCGTCAGCCCCGGTGGGCATCGAGGAATGCCCGGAGTGCCGCGGCGACCTCGGCCGGGCGTTCCTCCGGCGCGAAGTGGCCACAGTTCTCGATCAGATGCAGTTCGCTGCCGGGGATCGCGGCGTGGAGGCGGTGCGCCCAGTCGGTGACCTGCCAGGTGTCGTCGGCGCCCCAGACCAGCTGCACCGGGATCCGACCGAGCCTGTCCAGCTGGTCGGAGATCTCCAGCGTGTGGCGCGGGTCGTAGTGCGCGACCTGGTGCCGGAAGAAGCTCGGTTGGCCGATCGGCCCGCTGATGAGGTCGACATACACGTCGAGCGCGGCGGGGTCGAAGTTCGCCGGGTCGCTGTGCGTCGACAGCAGCCAGTCCCGGAAGTGGGCCCGGTGCTCGGCGTCCGGCGTGCGGGCCAGCTCGTCAAGCCCGTCGGCCATCTATTCCCGGGTCCGCTCGGAGGGGTAGCTGTCGAAACTCACCACGTCGATGAGGGTCAGGGACCGCAGGCGCCCGGTCGACTGCACGCCGAAGCGTTGCGCGATCCCGCCGCCGATGTCGTGGGCCACCAGGTGGAACGTGTCGAGTCCCCACTCCCCCAACAGCCCCTCGAGGACGGCGACCTGACCGGCGATCGACGTGTCGACGTCGGGGTTCCGCGGCCGCTCCGACAGCCCGTATCCGAGGAGGTCGAAGACGTGGACGCGGTACCCGGCCTCGGTGAGGACGGGCACCACGTCGCGCCAGATGTACGACGACGAGGGCGTTCCGTGGAGAAGGACGACGGGCTCGCCCTCGCCGTGCACGCCGAACGAGATCCGGTGGCCGTCGACGACGGCGTGCCGGTCGACGATGTGGCTCACCGGCACGGAGTCAGCCGAGGTCGGAGACGATCCGCTTGGCGAGCTCCTCCGAGGACTGGGGGTTCTGACCCGTGTACAGGTTGCGGTCCACCACCACGTGCGAGGCCCACGGCTCGGCGGCCGAGGAGTAGTCGGCGCCCAGCTCGACGAGTTTGTCCTCGAGCAGCCAGGGCGCACCCTCGGCCAACCCGACCTGCTCCTCCTCGACGTTGGAGAACCCGGTCATCTTGTACCCGGCGAACGGCGAGGACGACGCGTCCTCCGAGGCCGCGAGCACGGCCGCGGGGGCGTGGCACAGCATGGCCAGCGGCTTCTCCGCGGTCACCCGCTCGGCGAGAATCGCACCGGAGGTCTTGTCCACGGCGAGGTCCTGCAGGGGACCGTGACCGCCCGGGTAGAACACGACGTCGAACTCGTTGTGATCGACGGAGGCCAGGTCGGCCGGGGAGTTCAGGACGGGCGCGAGCCGGTCGAGCGAGGCCTTCACCTTGTCCAGGGTCTCGGGGTCGCCGGCGCCTTCGCCGAGGCTGGCCTGGTCGACGGTGGGAGCACGCCCACCCGGGGTCGCGACGGTGACGGACCAGCCGGCGTCGGTGAACACCTCGTACGGGGCCACGAACTCCTCGGCCCAGAAACCGGTGGGATGCTCCGACCCGTCCTTGAGGGTCCAGTGGTCGGCTGCGGACATGATCATCAGAACGTTAGCCATACCGCGACAGTACGGCTCTCGGGACAACTCGCAACTGGTCGCTCCACATCAGTGCGGGTCGCATTCAACTGTGATCCCGATCACGAATCAGTGTCTTCTCACAGATTCGCTATGTCACCGCGATTCACTTGCTGATCGCCGTTACCTGCGGGTTCGCTTCATTCTCCGGTTTTGGCGACATATCAGCAGGTCACAGGATTATTCGCCGGCCGGTCTCGTTAGTGAGGAAAACGTTGAGGCACCGCCGACACAGTCTTAATGTTCACGCCGCATGTGCTGAGGGGTTCAGCATCCGCCCGGACGAATGGCGCACGGGCATATGACTCAAGGAGGGGTGCCCATGCGTTCGACAAGCCCGCCACTCGCTCGCTCCATGTCGCTCATGGTTCTCGCCGGATTGGTCCTGCTCGGGTTCTCGGCAGGAGCGGGAGCGGCCTGGCTCTCCGGGGGGACGGCGACAGCCACAGCGGCTGGGCCGGTGGCGTCCTCGGTGCAGCAGTCCGGCCTCACATCAGCCGCACCCTCCACTACCTCGACGCAACCTTCGTCCTCCACCTCCTCGACCTCGACCGCGCCGGCAAGTAGCGAACGACTGCCTTCGCCGAAACGCGAGTCGTCGCCGGCCCGCCCGGCCGCCGCGCACGCGCCGGTCGCGCCAGCCCGGCCGCCGGCCGTCCGGGTGCCGGTGTTCCCCGCGCAGCCGGCCGCTCCGGCCCCGTACCGGCCCGCTCCGGCGCCCGCGCCAGCGCCTGCACCAGCGCCACCGGTCCCCGAAACCATCACCATCGACCTCGGCGGACGCGGGGAGATCATCCCCCAACCACCGATCGCGCCCAGACAACTCAATATCCCCTGACGCAGAACCAGTCAGGCCCATCCCACCAAGAGAAAGAGGATCACTCATGCTCGCAGCAGCCACCGCCATCTCCGGACTGATCATTTCCGCCCTGGCGTCTCTCGGCCCCATCGCAGCACCTGTGGTTGGCGCCGCGTTGGCAGCCGGCCCAGTCGCGACCGCTGGCACCGCAATCGCTGGCATCGCCGGCACTGGCGCTGCAGCAGGCGGTTCAGCCGCCCTGGGTGCAGGTGCGGGCGCCATCGGAGCCAGTCCCCACGCAGCAGTCGGAGTGCAGAACGGAGTCACCGATGCGCTCAACCAGGCGAAGGACGCCGCTGCCGGGTCCGTCAACAACCTGAACCTCCCGGGCGTTCCGCACATCTCGTTCAACTGAGTCGGTACGACAAGCGGTCAGCCGAATAGCGCAGGCTCCGCACCCCGCGTGGCTGATCATCTCGCCGCCCTCCCCCCGCGAATGTTGGGTCTGGGAGGGCGGCGGTGCTTCAATAACCCGATGACCAGCGTGACCTACTTCCAGCAGACCGACGCCGACCACCTGCGTCCCGCTGGCCGTGCGGAGCTGACCATCTCCCGCGTCTTCCCCGCCGAGCCGTCGTTCAACTCGCGGATGTACCGCGAGATCGGCGGCGACTGGAACTGGATCGATCGGCTGGAGTGGGCAGACGGAGACTGGGCCTCGTACTGCTCCGACCCGTGCGTCAGCACGCTGCGCGCGACCCGGGGAGGCGAGGTCGTCGGGTTCGCCGAACTTCGCATGAGCCCCTGCGACGAGACCACCGGTCCAGCCTTCAACAACTCCGACGGTGCCGGGGACGACGGCGTCGACGTGGAGATCGTCTACTTCGGCCTGCTCCCCCAATTCGCCGGCCGCGGCCTGGGCGGTTGGTTCCTCTCCGAGGTCTGCCGCATCGCCTGGAACGTCCCCGGGTGCCGTCGGGTATGGCTACACACCTGCGACGACGACTCCCCCGCCGCCGTCCCCAACTACCTCTCCCGCGGGTTTGTCGAATACGCCCGCGCGGACACCGGGTGCGCTACCTGCTCGGCCTGATTCAACGGCCGGCGTGACCCAACGGCCGAGCTCGACTCACTGCTCGGGGAGCCGACTCAGCGCCCGCCCGCTCATCCGGGAGACCAACTTCTCGGACACCGCGCCGAACGCCTGCAGCTCGTCGTCGCCGAATCCTTCGAACAACCAGTCGGCGAGTCCGACGCGCGCCGTCACCACCTCATCCACGATCCGGCGTGACTTCTCCGTCAGGTTGACCAGCCGCACCCGCCGGTCGTCCGGCGGCATCGTGCGCTCGACGTGCCCGCTGGCCACGAGGCCGTCCACCAGCGCGGTCACCTGGCGCGGCGAGCAGTCGAGATACGTGGCGAGTTCCACCTGCTTGCACTCGCCCTGCAGACCCAGGACGAACAACAGCTCGAGCCGCGGCACCGTCAGGTCGTAGTTCGCCGCCGCGCGCGCGATCGATCCCGACATCTGCTCCGCCAACATCAGAGCGCGGTCGAGAATCTCACTCGAAGATAGTGCCACGTGTATATAGTTACCACTATTCACGGTTTCATCCCCGCCAGACCCGGCGGGCGACCAGCCCCAGGAGACACCATGGACGTCACCATCCCGGCAGGCTTCGACTTCACCGACCCTGACCTGTTCGAGAAGCGGCTCCCCCACGACGAGTGGCGCCAGCTCCGGCAGTCCGAACCGATCCACCGCGTCGACAAGCGCGCGGGCTCCGACGGGTTCGACGACGACCACTACTGGCTGGTCACCAAACACGCCGACGTCAAAGAGATCTCGCGCCTGACCGGGGAGGTGTTCTCCGCCGGCGAGAACACCATGATCCCGCGGTTCGCCGAGGGAACCGACCGATCGATCATCGAGGCCCAGCGGTCGATGCTCGTCAACGAGGACGGCGAGATCCACAAGAAGCACCGGCGGATCATCTCCCGCGGGTTCACCCCCCGGGGCGTGGCCGGGATGCGCGACGAGCTCGCCGACCGGGCACGCAAGATCGTCACCGCCGCCGCCGAGTCGAACGCCGACGACTTCGTCACCGCCATCGCCTCCGAGTTGCCGCTCCAGGCGATCGCCGACCTGCTGGGTGTGCCGCAGGAGGACCGCCACAAGATCTTCGAGTGGTCCAACATCATGACCAGCTACGACGCCGGCGGCGACCCCGACGCTCCCGCCATCGCGTCCATGGAGCTCATCGGGTACGCGAACGCCATGGCCGAGGACCGCGCCGCCAACCCGCGCGACGACATCGTGACCAAGCTCGTCCAGGCCGACGTCGACGGCGAACATCTCTCCGCCGAGGAGTTCGGTTGGTTCGTCACCCTCCTGGCCGTGGCCGGCAACGAGACCACCCGCAACGCCACCACCCACGGCATGGTCGCCATGCTCGAGCACCCCGAGCAGTGGGAACTGTTCAAGCGCGAGCGGCCCGAGACCGCCTACGACGAGATCCTGCGGTGGGCCTCGCCGATCACCCAGTTCCAGCGCACCGCCATGGAGGACACCGAGATCGGAGGCGTGTCGATCGCGAAGGGCGACCGCGTCCTGATCTGCTACGGCTCCGCGAACTTCGACGAGGAGGTCTTCGACGACCCCTTCAGCTTCAACATCCTGCGCGATCCGAACCCCCACGTCACCTTCGGCGGCCAGGGCCCGCACTACTGCCTCGGCGCCAACCTCGCGAAGATGCAGCTCGAGCTGATCTTCAACGCCGTCGCCGACTACTTCCCGGATCTGACCGCGCTCGGCGACCCCACGCGGCTCCGGTCGGGGTGGCTCAACGGCCTGACCGAGTGGAAGGTCGACCTGGGTAAGTGCCCGGTGGTCCACTGAGCGGCAGGCGGGGCTGGCAGGCTCACACCAGCAGGGTCTGCAGCAGCATGTAGGTCGCGGTCCCCAGCACGATGCTCGCCGCGGCCCGTCGAAACGCCAGGTGCACAGCCAGAGTGAGCCCCAACGCGACGGCCGCCGGCACCCACGAGCCGAGCTCGGTGGTCGTGTCCCGCAGGGTGTAGACCACCAGCACGACCATCACGCCAGCGGGCATCGTGCGGCCCAGATAGCGGACGACGCCGGAATCGCGCAGCCGGGTCAGCGCCAGGAACGGGGCGGCCCGCAGCGCGAGGGTCACGAGGAACATCACGCCCAGCCCGGCGAGCAGGTAGGCGGTCCCGGGCACCGCGGCGGTCACGTCGCGGCCCGCTCGGTGCGCGCGGCCCAGACGTAGCGCAGCAACAGCACTACGACGAACGCGCACAGGCCCACGATGAGCATCTGACCGGGCGCGACCACCGCCGCGACCAGGCCGCAGACCAGGCCGATCACCGGCGCCGGCAGGTCTCCCGAGGACCGCCACGCGTCCACCGCAAGCACGGCGAACAGGGCGGTCAGCGCGAACTGCAGCCCGTCCAGTCCTTCCGGCAGCGCGGATCCCACGAGCGCACCGAGGATGCCCGGCACCACCCACAGCGACTGGCAGGTGATCGCGATGGTCAGCGTCCGGGCGCCGGTCATCTCCACGCGCCGCTTGGTGGCGGTGATCGCGTACACCTCGTCGGTGAGGGCGTAGACGGCATAGAGTCGGCCGAGCCGAGAGCGGATGGATTCGATCGGGAAGCTCAGCCCGTAGAAGACGTGCCGGAAGTTCACCAGGAACGCCGCGGCGGCCAGCGAGTACAGGGGAGTGACCGCGGTGAGCAGGCCGATCGCGAGGAACTCCATGGAGCCGGCGTAGATGACGATGGAGAACACCGGTGCCCACCACCAGTCGAACCCGGCCTGCGTCATCAGCACCCCGAACGCCAGACCGAGCGGGACGAGTCCCAGCCCGACGGTCGAGCAGTCGGCAAGACCCTTGCGGATCTCTGCGCTGGTGGAGGGGGCGTGCGGCACGCCGGGCAGTCTAGCCAGCCACGATCTGGAATCACCCCCGTCGGAGCCCTTCCGCGCTCGCGCCGGTCGGCGCAGACTCGGGGCATGAGCGCACACCAGCCCGGGACCCAGCCCGCTCCCACCGTGTGGCACTGCTTCCGGTGCTCGGACGCCCACGCCGTCATCGACTGGTTGGTCGAGGCACTGGGTTTCGTCGAGACCGTCTCCCATGCCGAGGACGGCCGCATCGTGCACGCCGAACTGCTGTGGCCCGAGGGTGGCGGCATCATGCTCGGTGACCAACGGCCGGGGCCGGATGATCCCCATGCGATGCCGCCGGGAACCGGGTTGGCCTACGTGGTCACCGCCGACGCGGATGTCGTCTACGAGCGCGCCCGGGCGGCGGGCGCCGAGATCGTCATGGAGCTCCACGACACCGACTACGGGGATCACACCTTCTCCGCCCGCGACCCGGAGGGCAACGTGTGGTCGGTGGGGCAGTACCGAGGCGAACCCCTGCCGGCCGGGACGTCCTGACTCAGCGGCCGTCGGGGCAGGCCCGGCCCGCGGCCAGCCCCTCGTCAGACCCGCACGACGTCTGCGCGCGGCACCAGCGGGATCGCCACCGCGGCGACCACCGCCGCGCCCGCGAACACCGGCCAGTAGCCGACCGCCTCGATCACGGCAGCGACCAGGGGAGTGGACGCCGCGATCGCCACGAACTGCGCGGTGTTCTGCACGCCCAGCGCGCGCCCGCTCCACCGCGGGCCGGCGTATTCGGCGACGGCGGTGAACGCCAGGCCGTTGTCGGACACCGAGAGCACGGTCGCGACCACGCCGAGCGTCACGGCCACCACCCCGGGGGCTCCCAGCGCCTCGGCCACAGCGAGGGCTGCCAGGCCGCCGGTGACCGAGATCGCCACAGCGCGAAGGGGTCTCATCCGCGACCCGACGCGGTCAGACACCGCGCCGGCCACGATCCTGGCGACCGCCCCGAGCACCTGACTCGCCGTCACCACGATTCCCGCGGAGACCGCCGACCAGCCGTGCCCCAGCACGAGCCACGCCAGCAGGAACGCCTGCAGCATGCCCTGCGGCAGGACGAGGAGCACCGACGCGCCGTGCACCCGGGCCAGGTAGTCCGAGCCGCGGTACGGCGACCCGTCCGCCGGGGGACGGGTCGCTGACGCCGTGCCGGTCACCGTGGGAACCGCGGCGCTCGGCGCCGACGGGGGAGCAGCCAGGTGGCCAGGCGGGTCGGTGACGACGACGAGGGCCGCGACCGCCGAGACCACGGCCATGACCAGGGGTACCGCGAAGGCCGCGGCCAATCCGTACGACTGCGCGAGGAGAGGCAAGGTCATGGCCGCGACCGCGGATCCGGCAGGCTGCGACATCTGCCGGACTCCCATGGCGAGCCCGCGGCGGTGGGCCGGGAACCAGCTGACGACCAGCCGCCCGCTCGCGGAGTTCCCCGAGGCGGTGAAGGCGCCGGTGGCCAGCAACAGGATCGCCAGCAACGTGAACGAGTCGACGAACAGTGCGGCTGCCAGGGCGAGCGCGGCACCGACCGAGCCGGAGACCAGGACCAGCTTCTCGCTCGTCCGGTCGACGAGCCAGCCCCAGGCGATCAGCGCCGTGGCCATGCCCACCAGCGGCATCGCGACCAGCACCCCGGCCCGCGAGAGTGACAGCCCTTCGACGGTCGTGAGGTGGGGGAGCAGGAAGCCCACGCCGACGACGAACGCCGAGCCCGACGCCGCGACGAACGTGGCGACCGCCAGCACCAGCCAGTGCCGCGGGGTCACCGCGGTCGACTCATGCTTCACCGTCTCCACCTGCACGAGCCTAGACTCGATCCCACAAACTAGAAACTGTCTCCCATATAATGGGACTCATCCGGGGCGCCGGCCGTCAGTTGACGTCCCCGTCCTGCAGGAAGGTGGCGTACAGCGGCAGCGGCATCTCCTGACGCCGCAGTACCGCACCCCACACGTCGACGCGGGCGGGGGCGAGCAGGTCGCTGGGCAGGCTGGGGGCGACGTACCAGTCGCCGCGGTCGAGTTCGTCCTGCAGCTGCCCGGGGGCCCAACCGGTGTATCCGACGAACACCCTCATCCCTTCGACGTGGTCGCGCAGCAGATCGGGGTCGCTGTCCAGGTCCACCACGTGCACCCGGCCCTCGATCTGCTGGAGCCCGACGAACCGGTCACCGTCCACGCCGGAGCCGAGCACCACCAGTGCGATCCCGGTGTCGGGTTTGACGGGACCGCCGATGTGGAAGACGGACGGGGGAGCGCAGATCTCGGCCCAGGCGGGCAGGATCGACTCCACCTCGGTCTCGCTCGGGCGGGTGATGACGACGCCCAGGGAGCCCGAAGGGTCGTGCTCGATCATGTAGATGATCGCGCGCTGGAAGTTGGGATCGGGCATGTCGGGCGCCGCGATGAGCAGCGACCCGGCGACGGGATCACGCTTGTCCATTGCGGAGTAGAGGCGGTCGCCGAACAGGCCGCCGCCGCCCAGATCGTCCGGTCCCGTGTCCATGTCCCCATGATGCCCCCGTGGCCGACGACCCACACGCGCGTCCCCTCGATCGGGTCCCGCCGCGGTGGTCACCGCTCGTGCGGCGAGCGCTACGGTGATTCGCGTGACCTCACTGTCCGCCGATCCGGTCGGCCCCCCGCGCGGACGACTGGCGGCCGCGCTGCGGGAGTCGGACGGCCTCGGCCGGTTGTCCACGGCGCGCCTGGCCGCCCTGCTCAGTGAGGGGATCCACCAGGCCGCGCTGGGCGGGATCGTGTTGTTCAGCCCCGAGTCCGCGACGACGCCCGCCGCCATCGTCGGCGGGTTCGCCGTCATGCTGCTGCCGTACTCGGTCGTCGGCCCCTTCGCCGCCGCCGCGCTCGACCGGTGGGATCGTCGGGTCGTCGTCGCGGTCGCGGCGCTGGTCAGGACGGTGGCCATTGTCGCGACCATCGCGCTGGTCGCCGCCGGCGCCGTGCACACGGGGGCGGGCCTGGCGATGTTGTTCGCGCTCTCGCTCGTGGCCATCGGTCTCGGCCGCCTCATCAACACCGGCATGACCGCGGCCATGCCAAAGGTGGTGCCCGATCGGATCCTCGCCGCCGCCAACTCGGTTCTGGTCACCGTGGGGTCGATCATCACGGCCGTCGGCGCGGTCGCGGCGTTCGCCGTCCTGGCCGTCCTCGGCGCCGGGGACGCCGCGGTGTCGTGGACCCTCGTGCCGTCCGTGGTCGCCGCGCTGGTGGGGGTGTGGGCGATCCTGGCGCTGCCGCGCCGGCACCTGGGACCCGACGACGACGAGCTCAGCGCTGATCCCGGCCGGGGCGTGGCACTCGATGCGCTGTCCCTGTTCGCCGGTGGATTGGCCGAGGGCGTCCGGGCCGCCCGGTCCACGGCCCTCGTGTGGGTGTCGCTGACCGGCGTGACGCTCGGCCGGGCGGCGTTCGGGATCACCACGATGCTGGCGATCCTGCTACTGCGCGACGCCGAGTCCGGCGGCGTGGGCGGCCCTGTCGTGGCCGGGATGGGTGGATTCGGACTGATGTCGGCGGCGGTGGCCGCAGGCATGGGCCTGGCCGCCGTCGTCACCCCCTGGGCCATCGCCCGTCGGCGGCGGATCGTCGTCGTGGCATCGGGCGCGGTGCTGTCGGGGGTCGCGCAGCTCGCGGTCGGCCCGACCCTCGAGCCGACGGCGCTGGTCGTGGGCGCGGTGGCGATCGGTCTGGGCGCCCAGGTGGTCAAGCTCGTCGCGGACAACGCCATGCAGACCGACGTCCCCGACGCCCGCCGCGGCGGGGTCTTCGCACTGCAGGACGCGCTGTTCAACTCGGCGTTCGTGGTGGGGATGGTCGCGGTCGTGCCGTTGGTGCCCGCCGACGGACGGTCGGTGTCGTTGATGCTGGTCCCGGCCGCGCTGTACGCCGCCGCCGCGGTGATCGCGGCGTTCGTCGCCGCGCGCAGGCGGTCAGGAGCCGAGCCCGAGCGAACCCGCGGCGATCGAACCGCCACCGACCGAGCCACCACCGACCGAGCCACCACCGACTGACCCTCCGCCCACAGAACCACCGCCCACAGAGCCCGCGGCGACCGAACCGCCACCCACCGAGCCTGCACCCACCGAGCCGCCACCGACCGAACCTGCGCCGACCGAACCCGCCCCGACCGAACCCGCGCCCATCGACCCGGCGGCAGCGGAACCCGCCGCAGCCGAGCCCGCCGCGGCGGAACCGACAGCTCCGGCGTCCCCACCGGCCGAGCCACCACCAACCGAGCCACCGCCGAGCGCGCCGGCGTCGATGACCCCCACGTCGAGCGATCCGGCAGCCGAGCCCGCGTCGATGTGCGGGAGCTCCAGGTGAGGCGGCTCGAAGGGCAGCGCGGCGTCGAGCCGCCCGTCGCCGTTCATGTCCGCCACGGACAGCATCCCGCTGCCCGTGTCGACGGTGATGGAGCCGTCGTCCTCGACGACCGGTTCCGCGGGTTCGGGAACGGTCCCGCCCTGCACCGGCGCGGGTTCCGGGGCCGGGGTGTGCACGACCGGCGGGGGCGGCGGCACCGGATCGGGTTCCGTGACCGGGGGAGTGGACCACCTGGCCGAATCCGCTGCAGCGGCCGACCCGTGGTGGATCGCGCCGATGGCATCCGACAGCAGGGCGCCCCAGTCCGGCAGCCCGCCCATCGCCTCCGACCCGGCGGCCAGCCCGTCCGCCCCCGCGGCCAGCGAACCGCCCGTCAGCGCGCCCGCACCCTCGGCTCCTGCCAGCACCGATCCGGACGCCAGGGAGCCGGCCCCGACGGCCCCCATGCCGAGCGAGCCGCCCCCCACCGACCCCGCCCCGACGGACCCACCGCCCGCCGAACCGGCGGCAACTGATCCACCACCCACCGAGCCACCGCCCACAGACCCGCCCCCGACAGACCCGCCGCCCACGGACCCCGCGGCGAGCGCGCCGGCTCCCCCGGCGTAGACGTTCCACACTCCGCGTCCGCCGTCATCGGCGTAGGCGGCCTGGGCGCCGGTACCCACGTCGGTCACCACGCGGTCGGCGGCGCCGTCGAGGTCCGAGTCCCACAGGGCGTCGTCGGCGTATCCGTCGCCGTCGAAGTCCAGCCACAGCGCGTCCGCGGCACCGGTTCCGAGGGTGAGGTCGGGCTCGCCCTGCCACTGCGTCGGGTCCCCGACGCCGTCTCCGAAGAAGTAGTCCATGGCCAGAATCGTGTCCCGGGAGCCCTGATCGGACCAGCCCCGATCCGCGATCTGTGGAGCGATGAACCGCATTCCACAGATCCCCATTCCGCCTTGACGGCGGGCGCTCAGCTGCTCGCGGTGGCCCTGACGAGCAGCGCGGGTTGTTCGGGATCGCCGCCCAGGTCGGGGCGGCCGAGGCGGGAAGCCCGCACACCCACGACGACGAGGAAGACCGCCGCCCAGATCAGGTAGGCGTTGCCGACGAGGTGCTCCAGCGGGCCCCAGCCGAGCTCGCGGCCCTCGCTGTGCGGCACCCACCACTGCGGCGTGCCCAGAAAGATCACCACGCCGCTGCCGGCCAGGGCGAGCCAGCCGCGCTCGTCGTCGTCGCCGTCTCGTCCCGCGCGGTCGGCCCACACCAGGGTGAGCACGACCGCGGGCACCGCCCACACCCAGTGGTGTCCCCATGACACGGGCGAGCAGAACAGGGCCACGTGACCCACCGCGACCGCGGCGGCCACCTCGTGGCCGGACCGCAGCAACCGCCACGCCACCCACGCGATCCCCAGGCCGATCGCCGCGGACACCACGAACCACGCGACCGACGCGGTGGTGTCCTCGAAGCCCAGTCGGTGCACGAACCCGTTCACCGACTGGTTGGACGTGAACGCCAGACCACCGATCCGGGCCGGGTCACGGATGGCGAAGGTCCAGTAGCGGACGGAGTCGTCCGGGGTGAGCAGGTGCCCGATCCCGGTGAACGCCAGCGCCGAGACGACCGCCGTGGCCAGCCCACGCCAGTCGCGCCGCAGCACGAAGTACAGCAGGAACACCGCCGGGGTGAGCTTGATGGCCATCGCCAACCCGGTGAGGGTGCCTCCCCACCAGCGGCCGCGGCCGCGGATCACGTCGACCAGCACCAGCGCCATGAGGAAGACGTTGACCTGCCCGAACCCGATCGTCTCGCGCACCGGGCCGAACCACAGTGCCACCGCCACCACGGCGGCGGTGAGCCACCACAACTCCCGCTGCGGGCGTTCGCACGTGCGCGTGAGCACCAGCTGCACGACGTAGGCCAGGACCGCGATGGTCGCCAGGGTGATCAGCGCGGACGCGACCGCCAACGGCACCAGCGTGAGCAGCGAGAAGAGCTGCGCCGACAGCGGGGGATAGGTGAACGGCAGGTGGGCGCCCTGGGCGAGCTGGGGCAGCTCGCCGTAGAGGTCGCCACCGTCGCGGAACACCTGCCCGCCGACGCGGTAGACGTCGAGGTCGATGCGGTACGGCGGGGTCTGCTGCAGCCCCGGGATTCCGACGGTGTGCAGCAGCGTGCCGACGACGGCGAGGACGACGACGACGACCCGCGCAGCGGCCGAACCGAGGTAGCGGTCGACCGCTCCGCCGATCATGCCGGGTCGCCGTTCTGCTCGGCGGAGCCCCCGGACCCGCCGTTCTGCTGCGGTTCGTTCTGTCCCGCCCACCAGCTCAGGAGCGCGGCCTCGGCCTCATCCCGGTCGAGCGGGCCGCGGTCGAGGCGCAGTTCCTTGAGATACGCCCACGCGCGACCGACATCGGGCCCCGGCTTGAGGTCGAGCAGCGTCATGATCTCGTTGCCGTCGAGGTCGGGGCGGACCCGGGCGAGGTCCTCCTTCTCCTCGATCTCGGCGATCCGCCGTTCCAGCGAGTCGTAGTTGGCCTGCAGCTTGGCCGCCCGCCGCTTGTTGCGGGTCGTGCAGTCCGCCCGGACCAGCCGGTGCAGGCGCGGGAGCAGGTGTCCGGCGTCGGAGACGTAGCGGCGCACCGCGGAGTCCGTCCACTGACCCTCGCCGTACCCGTGGAAGCGCAGGTGGAGGAACACCAGGCCGGAGACGTCCTCGATCATCTGTTTGGAGTACTTGAGCGCACGCATGCGCTTGCGCACCATCTTCGCGCCGACCACCTCGTGGTGGTGGAAGGTCACGCCGCCGCCGGGCTTGGGCGCCCGCGTGGCGGGCTTGCCCACGTCGTGCAGCAACGCCGCCCAGCGGAGCACCAGGTCGGGCCCCTCGGGTTCGAGGTCGATGGCCTGCTTGAGCACCGTGAGCGAGTGCCAGTACACGTCCTTGTGCTGCATGTGCTCGTCGCGCTCGAGCTTCATGCCGGGCACCTCCGGCAACACCCGGTCCGCCAACCCGGCCTCGCACAGCATGTTGATGCCGTCGATCGGGTAGTCGCCGAGAATGGTCTTGTCGAGTTCGGTCCGCACCCGTTCGACGGTGATGCGGTCGATCTCCCCGGTCATCTCCGCCATCGCACGGAACACCCGCGGCGCGAGGGTGAACCCCAGCTGGGAGACGAACCGGCAGGCCCGCAGCATGCGCAGCGGGTCGTCGGAGAACGACTGCTCCGGTGCGGCCGGGGTGTCCAGGACGCCGGCGAGCAGGGCGTCCATCCCGTTCAGGGGGTCGACGAACTCCTGGCGCCCGTCCGGGTGCAGACGCACCGCCATGGCGTTGACCGTGAAGTCGCGCCGGATCAGGTCACCGTCGAGGGTGTCACCGAAGACGACCTCGGGGTTCCGGGTCACCCCGTCATAGGAGTCGGCACGGAACGTGGTGATCTCGATCTGCTGCTCGATCCCGCCACCGTCCCGCTTGACGGCCGAGAGCGTGCCGAACTCGATCCCGGTGTCCCACACCGCGTCCGCGTAGTCGTCGAGGATGGCCCGCACCGTCTCGGGCCGGGCGTCCGTGGTGAAGTCCAGGTCGGTGCCCAGTCGGCCGAGCACGGCGTCGCGGACACTGCCACCCACCAGGTAGAGCTCGTGCCCGGCGTCACCGAACGCCGTCGCGAGTGGGGCCAGCACGTCGGCCAGGTCGTTCATCGTGGTCTGGGCGCCCGCGAGCAACCGGACCCGGCGCGCCTCGACCTCCGCCGGGTCGGGCCGGGAACCCGGTCCGTCCTGCAACGCCGAGAACACCGCGGCGTCGTGTCGATCGGAGGCGGATCGATCGGCGGCGGCGCTGCTGTCGGCGGCACTGCGGTCGGGGGTCGGTCTGCGGGCTGTCACGGGCCCGACTTTACCGAGTGGGCCCGACAATCCCTGACCCGCGCGCTCGGGGCCGGGCGGGATCAGCCCCGTGGGCCGGATGGGCCCGGTGTGAGCCGGGTCCACGAGTGGGCAGGGCCGCGCCGGCGGCCGGGCGGGGGCACCGCCGGCACACGCAGTCCCGGGTACACCGCCTCGCCGACCTCTGCTGCCGGAATGTACGCCGATCACCGGGTCATGCTGCGGGAATGGACCATTCGGGGCGCGCAAGTCGACAAGGCAGCGCATCCGGGCCGGATGCGCTGCCGGAATGCCCGGCGCGCCGCCTCACCCACCCGCCGCGACGACCTTCGACCACAGCGGGTCCACGGCCTCCACCTCGGGCGGGCCGCTCAGCAGCGGGCTCGACTCCTCCAGGTATCGCAGGTAGGCGGGGTTACCGAGGAACTCCTGGGCGGCCGCGGCGTCCCGGTAGTGCTGGAACACCACCATCACGTCCGGATCCACGTGGGACGCGCACAGCACATAGGCCCGGTGCCCGTCGTTGGCCTGGACGGCCTCGGGCATGTGCCGGCGCCACACCTCGATCAACTGGTCGCGACGGCCCGGCTTGGCCCGGTGTCGCAGGACCAGGGCGTGGGTGGACGGGCCAGAGCTCATACCGCGGACTCTAGCCGCGCCCGCCGCCGCGGGACCGTCCCCGGCCGCCACGAGACCGACATTCTGTCCCGTGATACAGAAGCGATCTAGAGTGACGGGTGTGTCTCGTCGTCGTCGTATATACCCACGCCCGTCACCCACCCGTCGGCGCATCGCACCGACGGCCGTCGCGCTCACGGCCGCGGTGGCGCTGACCGGCGCGGTCCACCCGCTCGCAGGCGCGCAGTCCGCCGGCGGCGTCGACACCTCCACGGCCCTCGGATTCACCACCTCGCCCCGCCCCACCGCGCCGCCCCCGGCCGACACCTCGCGGCCACAGATCCTGCGCGTCCAACCGGTCGAGGGCCGCAAGGTGCTCGCCGACGTGTGGTCCCCGTCCATGGCCAAGGCCGTCCCCACGTTCCTCCTCCTCCCCGCGAGCCCGTCGCCGGCACCGCTGTTGCTCCTGCTCAACGGCGTGGGCGGGGGAGAAGACCACGTCGGCTGGGCCTATCACACCGACTACGAGGACTTCTTCGCCGACAAACACGTCCTGGTCGCCAGCCCGGAGGGCGGCCGGTTCAGCCTCTACACCGACTGGCAGCGCGAGGACCCCGTCCTCGGCGTCAACCGCTGGCACACCTTCCTCGACTCCGAACTACCCGCCGCGCTCGCCGGCGCCCACGCCCTGAACGGCACCCGCGGCGTGATCGGCGTGTCCATGTCCGGCGGCCCGGCGCTGACCCTCGCCGCGCGGAGCCGACACCACTACGCCGCCGCCGCGTCCCTGTCCGGATTCCCCGAGGTCTCCACTCTGTTCGGTCGCGCCGCCATGACCGCCATGGTCGCGCGCGGCGGCGGCAACGTCCACAACGCGTTCGGCCCGCCGGACGACCCGGCCTGGCTCGCACACGACCCCTCCCACCATGTCGAGCGCCTCCGCGGCACCGCCCTTTACCTCGCGTCCGCCCCCGGCAACCCCGGCCCGCACGACTCGCCGGAGATCGGGTCGGCGACCTTCGCCATCGGGGCGCCGACGGAGCTCGCCGCCGACCTGGGCACCCGCCACATGGCCCGCGCGCTGCGGGACGGCGGCGTGCCCTTCACCTATGACCGCTACCCGAGCGGCGCCCACACCTTCGCCCTGTTCACCCGCGAGTTGCGGGATTCCTGGCGGGTCGTCGGTCCGGCGCTCGGGGCCTGACCCGCACGCGGCCGGGCCGCGGCGCGCCGTGGATTCCGGTCCACTCACCCCCGGCCGGTAGCATCGATGGGTGTCCGAAGCCGATCGTCCCGCCGAACCGCGCGCCAACGCGCCGCGGCGTCGTCGTGCGCGTCGGCCCGCCGGACCCGGCGCCGCGGGACGCGACGCCGCAGGTCAGAAGCGGGACAGCGCTGCCGCGAAGGGGTCCGACGGCCAGCGCGGCGCGCAGGGCGACAAGCAGAAGTCGACGCCCCGGGACACCGGGGGCGGCGGCCAGAAGCCAGGTCAGAAGTCCGGCCAGGGGGGCCAGTCCGGGCCCACCGGGTCCTCCGGTCCCTCCGGCGACGGTCAGTCCCGGCAGGGGCGGCGTCGCCGCCGCGGCGGACGCGGTCGGCGGGGCGGCCGGGGACAGGGCCGCGCACCCGAGAACCAGAACCAGCCGTCGAGCCCCGACGCCACCCACACGGTGAAGACCGGCGACGGCACCGCCGGCGCCACCTCCCGCCAGGCCCCCCGTCACCCGCGTCAGCCCGGCCGGTCCAAGTCGGGCGGCGGTGGCCAGGCGAGCTCCACCAACACCACCCGCACGTCCGCGCCCGCGAAGGCCGGCGGCGGCACCGGGTCCAAGACCGGCTCCAAGGCCGGTGGCAAGGGCGGGTCCAAGGCCGCGGCCAAGACCACCAAGCCCGGCACCCACCAGGGCGGCAAGGCCGGCGCCAAGAACGCCCGCGGCGGTCGCGGGGGCGCGCGGCATCCCCGCGGTGGCCAGCGCCTCAAGACGGTGCTGGAGACCTCGGCCGGCGGCCTGGTGGTCCGGAACCTCGCGCAGGCGGGGGAGGGGCCCGAGCCCGACCTGTCCCGGCTGGAGGTCGCCCTCATCGGTCGGCTGGACCGCCGAGGCCGCATGCTGTGGTCCATGCCGAAGGGGCACATCGAGCCGGGGGAGACCGTCGCGGAGACGGCCCGGCGCGAGGTACTCGAGGAGACCGGTGTCGACGGCACCGTCCTGGCTCCGCTCGGCACCATCGACTACTGGTTCGTCGCCGAGGGCCGGCGCATCCACAAGACCGTCCACCACCACCTCGTCCGCTACGACCACGGCGAGTTGTGCGACGAGGACCCGGAGATCACCGAGGTCGCCTGGTTCGCGTTCGACGACCTGCCCCGGCGCCTCGCGTACCCGGACGAGCGGCGACTGGTCGAGTCCGCCCGCACCCTGCTCCCGGACTTCGCGCGCGCCGAACTGGCCGGCGACAATCCCCCGCCCGCCGACGCGCAGATGGTGGACCCGTCCCGCCGGGCGGACGGCCCCGAGCCGGTCCGCCGCACCGGGGCGCACGGCGTCACCCCTCGCGACCACGCGCCGGAGGAGTCCGGGCCGTGACCGGGCGGCCGGTTGGGCGCGCAGTCCGGGCGGTCGTCCCGACGGCACTGTGTGCGGCGCTGGCCCTCGGCCCGCTGTGGGGTGTCCAGCCGGCCGGGGCCATCACCCCCGCGGAGGCCGCGGCGGCCGGGTACATCCCCAATCCGGCGCCGACACTGGCCCGGATCACCATCGACGAGATCTCCCCGACCGTCCTCGACGGGGCGGGTGGGCCGGGCGGGGCGGGTGGCGGGGGCCGGGTCGCGGTCGGCACCGAGTCCGGGGTCCCGGTCGTCACGGTGTCCGGCACCATCACCAACGTCGGCGACATCCCCCTCGAGTCGGTCGACGTCCGGCTCCAGCGCGGGCCCCGCGCCGCCGACGCGGAGGCGGTGCGCGAACCGCTGGTGTGGTCCGAGCCGTCGTTCGCGGTCCGCGGCGAGTTCCTGCGGGTGGCCGAGACCGTGGCGCCGGGGCAGTCCGTGCCGTACCGCGTGTCCATGCCGGCCCGGGAGATCCCCGGCGACCCGGCCCCCGACCTGCAGCTGACCGAACCCGGCATCTATCCGCTCCTCGTCAACGTCAACGGCACCCCGGAGGGCGGGTCGCCCGCGCGACTCGACGACGCCCGCACCCAGTTGCCCGTGCTCGAGGCGCCGCGACCGGCGGCGCTACCGGGGGTCGACGACGACGACGAGGTGGTCGCACCCGGGCCGGCGGACGGGCGGGGCCCGGCGCCGGTCCCGCTGACCATGATGTGGCCGCTGGCGGCGGCACCCACGCGGATCGCGACGGTGCCCGGAGCGGAAGGCCCGGACCCGGTGGTCGCGTTGACCGACGACTCGCTCCTGCGCGAGCTGTCCGAGGGCGGTCGGCTCACCGGGCTGGTCCGGGCGGCCGACGACGCGTTCGACGGACCCGGCGGGCAGGACCTGCGACAGGCGGTGTGCCTGGGCGTGGACCCGGAGCTGCTGGGGACCGTGTCCGAGATCGCCGACGGCCGCGCCGTGCTCATCGGGAACGGCACCGGCGGCGACGACGGGGGTTCCTCCGGGCGGAACCGCGGCGGCCGGGAGGACCCGGAGCGGTCCGCCCCCGCCGATCCCGGGGCGGTGGAAGCCGACGCCGAACGCTGGCTGGACGAGCTGCGGGCGCTGGCCGAGGGCACCTGCGTGGTGACGCTGCCGGCCGCCCAGGCCGGCCTCGAGGCGGTCGGCGCGGTGGGGTCCACCGAGCTCACCCGGGCCGCGCTGGACAGCGACGATTCCGTGGAGCGGATCCTCGGGGTGTCCCCGATCCCCGACGTGTTGGTCCCCGCGTCCGGGACCCTGCTGCCCGGCACCGCCGAGGCACTGGGGGAGCCCGGCGCCACCGCCGTGGTTGCGGCCCCGTCGACGCGGACCGACACCGGTATCGTCCCGCCCCCCGGGATGGTGGGGTTGGCCGGCACCGACGGCGGACGCGCACTGACGTATTCGGCGCCGATCGGGGCGGCCCTCGCCGCGACCGGGTCCGCGCCGGAGAACCCGCGCTATTCCGACCCCGACACCCGGTACTGGCTGACCGCCGACTCCGCGGCGGCCCGACTCCAGAACGCGAGGGCCGCGCTCCTCGCGCCGGTCGTGGACGCCATCGACGCCGGGCCCGCCCCCATCGCCCCGCTCGCGGCCGGCGCCGGGCCTTCCGCGGGCACCGGTCCCGCTGCCGACACCGGGCCCTCGGGCCCGTCCGACGATCAGGGGGTCCTGGCCGTGCCGCCGCAGGTGTGGAGCGTCGACGGCGAGGCCGCCGGCTCGCTGCTGGAGACCCTCGGCGCCCAACTGGCGGCGGGGAGGATGCGCGCGGTGCCGCTCACCGAGCGCCTGGCCGGACCGGTCACCGTCCCGGACGGGTCCCTGGCGGACGACCCCACGGGCGCCGTCGACCCGGGGGCCGTGGACCTGGCCGGGGTGGACCGTCGCGTCTCCGACGCCCTGCGGGGGATCGGCACGCTGCGGTCACTGGTCGACGCCGCCGATCCCACCTCGGCGGACGCCGAGGGCCACCTCGACCCGATGGTGACCGAGGCCCTCCGGGCCCTGTCGGAGACCGGCCGGCGGGCGGGGGGAGACGGCACGTCGCCCGGGTCCGGTACCGGGGCGGACGCCCGCGCCGCCACCGCCGAGCGTCTCGACCGCCTCGAGCAGACGGTCTCCCGCTCGCTCGGCAGGGTGGACCTGCTGCCGCCCGGCAGCGTGTTCACCATGGCCAGCCCCAACAGCCCACTGCTGCTGGTGACCCGGAACGCGTTGCCCTTCCCGGTGCGGGTCGGCGTCACCGTCACCGCGCCGGACGACATCACGGTGGAGCCGGTGGGGGTCGTCCAGATCCCGGCCTCGGGCTCGCGGACCCTGCAGGTGCCCACCCAGTCCGATGCCGAGGGCGGCGTACGCCACACCGTGGCGTTCGTCCTCGAGGGTCCCGACGGGCGCCCGCTGTCGGAGCCGGTGGAGCTGTCCGTCCAGACCGGTGGCTACCCGGTCGCCCAGGCGTTCGCGTTGGCCGCGGCCGCCCTCGCCCTCGTCCTCGGGGGCCGGCGGTACCTGCGCTACCGTCGGGGCATCCTCGACCCCGCGGACGAAGGGCACCGACCGTGAACGACGAGCAGGGGTCCCCCGGACCCGAACTGCGCAGACCGGATCCCGGACTCCGCGGCCGACGCCGTGAGCCGGGCAGTTGCGTGCTGCCGGGCCCGGCCTCCCCGCCGCCGGTCGCCGACTCGTTCATCCCGGACGCCGCGCCCGCGCCGTCGATCGCGCGGCCGATCGCCCCGACCCCGGAGCGGTCCGCAGCGCGGCCGGCGACGCCCGGCGGGGGGACCGGGGCACGGAACCGCGACTCCTCCGACGCGTCGGTGATGCGCTCGACGGGATCGATGGCCGTGGCCAACCTCGCGAGCCGCATCACCGGGTTCGTCCGGATGATCCTCATCCTCACCGTGCTCGGCCCCGCCGTGGCGTCGGCCTTCAACACCGCCAACACGCTGCCCAACATGATCACCGAGCTCGTCCTGGGTTCGGTGCTCACCGCGATGTTCATGCCGCTGCTGGCCAAGGCCGCGCAGGAGGACGAGGACGGGGGCGTGTCCTTCATCCGTCGCCTGCTCACCGTGACCTCGGTCCTGGCACTGGGGGCGACCGTCGTGGCGGTGGCGTGCGCGCCGCTGCTCACCGAGCTCAACCTGGGCGACGGCGAGGTCAACACGAACCTGGCCACCGCGTTCGCGTTCCTGCTGCTGCCGCAGATCTTCTTCTACGGCGTGTTCTCGGTGATGCTCGCGATCCTCAACTACAACGGTGTCTTCCGTCCCGGGGCGTGGGCGCCGGTGTGGAACAACCTGGTGGCCATCGCGACACTGGTGCTGTTCGCGGTGGTCGGCAGCGGCATCGACCCGGCCGCGCCGGTCAACCTGCTCAGCGCGCCCATCCTGTTGTTGGGCCTGGGCACCACCCTGGGCGTGGTGCTGCAGGCGGCGGTATTGGTGCCGGCCCTGCGTCGCGCGGGCGTGGACCTGCGCCCCCAGTGGGGTCTGGACCCCCGCATCACGCAGTTCGGCGGGCACGCCGTCGCCGGTGTGACCTACGTCCTGATCTCGCAGGTCGGTCTGGTCATGACCAACCGCATCGGGTCGGCTGCGGACGAGGCCGCCATCGCTATCTACCAGACCTACTGGCTGCTGTTGCAGGTCCCGTACGGGATCATCGGCGTCACCCTGCTCACCGCCATCAACCCCCGCCTGGCGGACAACGGGGTGGCCGGCCGCAACGACGCGGTGGTGCGGGACATCTCGCTGGGGACGCGGCTGTCCCTGTTCGGGCTGCTGCCGATCATCGCGTTCATGACCGCGTTCGGCCCGACGATCGCCACCGGCCTGTTCCGCTACGGGAACTTCGACGCCGAGAGCGCCCAGGTGCTCGGCCTGACCCTGACCTTCGGCGCGTTCACGCTGGTGCCCTACGCCGTGGTCCTGCTGCAGCAGCGGGTGTTCTACGCCCGCGAGGACTACTGGACGCCGACGGCGATGATCCTCGCGATCACGGTCGTCCGCGTGATCCTGTCGCTCCTCGTCCCCGTGGTCGCCGACCAGCGGTCCCACGTGGTGATCGGCCTGGCCCTGGCCAACGGCATCGGCTGGGTCGTCGGCGCGGTCGCCGGGTTCGTCCTGCTGCGGTCGAAACTGGGGTCCCTGCGTGGTCGCGAGACCCTCCGGTCGGCCTCGTGGACCCTCGGCGCGTCGATCGTCGGCGCCCTGGTCGCACTCGCGGTGGACACGATCCTGCCGATGGACGCCCTCACCGACGCCGTCGGAAGCATCGGGTTCGTCCTGCGTGCCGGTGTCGCCGCCGTCATCACCCTCGCGGTGACCGGTCTGATCCTGTCGCGGTCCCGGTTGCCGGAACTCGACTCGATCACCCCCGTTCTCCGCGGACTCGTGGGGCGTCTGAGGAGATAGTCGAATCCACGCGGGGCCGGTACGTACACTCAGGGATCACGAGCGGCGCCTCCCGACGGGCTGCCGCACCAGGCGAGGAGGGTCAACGGGTGGGTGAACAGACTGGAGCCCCGGCACCGGACACCGCCTCGTCGCCACCGCGTCTGACCGTCGGAGGCCTGGTCTCCGGCGGCAGGTACGAACTCCTCGAACCGTGCGGTGGTGTCGCCGGCCAGTCCTTCTGGAAGGCCCGCGACCGGCGCCTGGGGAGGTTCGTCGCCCTGACCTTCGTCGACCCGCTCCCCGGCGAGCAGCCCCCGGGTTCGGCGACGGGGGTGCTCGACCGTACCGTCGCGCTCACCACGGTCTACGCGGACGGGTTGGCGCGCGTGCTCGACGTCATCCGCGGCCGCGCGGGCGGCATCGTGGTCTCGGAGTGGATCCCCGGACGCAGTCTCGCCGCGGCCGTGACCGAGCCGGACCCCGACTCCGCCGTGGGCGCGGTGTGGGGTCTGGCGGACGCCGCGACCCGTGCCGAGGAGGTGGGCCTGACCCTGGGCCTCGACTCGCCCGACCGGATCCGTCTGACCGAGGACGGGCGCGCCGTCCTGGCCTTCCCCGGGGTCCGCGACGGGGACGACGCCCGGTCCGACGTGCGGGGCCTGGGCGGCACCCTCTACGCGCTGCTCACCGGAGCGTGGCCGCTCCCGCTGCCCGAGGGTTCCGATCTGTACGAACCGACCGACGGTCGGCCCGGCCCCGCCCGGAGGGACGACGACGACGAGCTCCTCGACCCCACGGTGGCCGGTTCCGGGGTGGCGCCGGAATCCGCGGTCCTGGCCATGCGGTCTCTCGACGGGTCGTCGGTCAGCTCGGCGGCCACCGTGAGAGCGATGGTGACCGATCGCGTCGGCGGGCCGCGGCGCGCCTCCTCCGGGGCCTCCTCCCGGGTCGCCTACCCGGCGACCGCCACCGCGACGGAGTGGGCACCGGGGGAGTGGTCGTCGGCGGAGGGATCGCCGGCGGAGTGGTCCTCGGCTGAGGCGGGTCCCGAACCCGCGCCGTACAGCGAGCCGGACCCGGAGGTCCAGAAGCGCCGCTGGCAGATCATGGCCGGGACCGGCGCGGCCGCGGTCGTGGTGATCGCCCTGTTGTTCACGTGGATGCTCGGGGGGTTCGGCGGCACCCGCAACGACACCCCGCTCTCACAGCAGCTCGACGCGATCGAACGAGCCGCCCAGGCCAGTCGCGCCTCCCAGACCGCCGAGCCCGCGGCCGATGACCCCGCCGCAGGCGACACCGGGGACGAGGCGGAGGAGGCCACCCCGACCACCCCGGTCTCCGTGTCGACCGTCACCACCTGGCAGCCCTCGTCCTCGAACGGCGTCGCGGAGAACTCGGCGGATGCCCCCAACGTGGTCGACGGTGACCGGTCCACCTCGTGGTCCAGCGACGCCTACCGATCCCAGATCGGCGACGGCCCGTCGGCCTACAAGCCGGGTATCGGGTTGCTGCTCACACTGGACGGTGAGCAGGAGGTCCGACGGGTGGTGCTCCGCTCGGGGGATGACGGCGTGCGCTTCGAGGTGCGGTCCGCGCCCGGTGCCTCTCCGGAGTCACTCGACGAGACCACCCGTCTCGGAGCGGGCACCGTCCGCGACGGGTCGGCCACCGTGACGATCGATGACCCGCGGGAGTCCGGGTACGTCCTGGTGTGGATCACCCGCCTGGGTACCTCCGGTGCCCAGTCCTACGAGGCCACGATCAGCGAGGTCGAACTGACCCGCTGACCGGCCGGGAGACGTCCCCACGGGCGGCCCGGCCGGGTTACGGTGACGGCCGTGAACACCGGTACCGCCGTCCCGACCGCGGCGGGTTCCCCTGCCCCGCCCGCAGGCGCGGAATCCCCGCTCAGCGCCCCGTCCGCTCCCAGGGCAGAGTCCGTTCTCAGGGCAGAGTCCGTTCTCAGGGCCCGGCCCGCATTGACAGCCGAGTCCCCGCTGTCCGACGCCGAACTGTTGGACGCGCACGTCGCCGGCGACCCCGACGCCTTCTCCGCCCTCGTCCGGCGGCACTACGACTACCTCTGGCGGTTGGCCATCCGCACGTCGTTCAACCGCGACGACGCCGCCGAGGCCCTGCAGGAGGCTCTCGTCTCGGCGTACCGGAAGGCGGATACCTTCCGCCACGCCTGCCCGGTCCAGGGGTGGCTCTACCGCATCGTGGTCAACGCCTGCCTGGACAAGATGCGGGCCCAGCGCCTGCGCACCCACACCCAGCTCACCCCCTCCCTACACGAACAGGTCACGCTGCGTGACCACTTCCACCAGGACCCGGCGTACGCGATCATCGTGGCCGAGGCGTTGGCGGAACTGCCCGACGATCAGCGGGACGCCGTCGTCGTCGTCGACATGCTGCGGTGCACCGTCGCCGAGGCGAGCCACCTGCTCAACATCCCCCCGGGCACCGTGAAGAGCCGGTGCTCCCGTGGCCGCGCGAAACTCGCGGCCCTGCTCGAGGGGGTCACCCTCACCGTGTGAGGGTGTTCCTCCCGTCACCCGGTGGGCGGGCGCGGGAACAAGGCAGCCCCCCGGGGTGTTGTGGCCTCTAGAAGACCCGGCACCTGATGCCGGTTCCGACTCACGAGCCACCAACCGCCCGAGGAGCCCCGAGAACTCATGAGCGACACCGTCCACGACGTCATCATCGTCGGATCCGGTCCGGCCGGGTACACCGCCGCCATCTACTCCGCGCGGGCCGAGCTCAAGCCCGTCGTCTTCGAGGGCTCCCAGTTCGGTGGCGCGCTCATGACCACGACCGAGGTCGAGAACTTCCCCGGCTTCGCCGAGGGCATGATGGGCCCCGATCTCATGATGCAGATGCGCGAGCAGGCCGAGCGGTTCGGCGCCGACCTCCGGATGGAGGACGTGACGTCCATGGACCTCGCCGGGGACATCAAGACCGTCCGGGTCGGGGAAGAGGAACACCGCGCCCGCGCCGTGATCCTCGCGATGGGTGCCGCGGCACGCTACCTCGGGGTCCCGGGGGAGCAGGAGTTCCTCGGCCGGGGCGTGAGCTCGTGCGCCACGTGTGACGGATTCTTCTTCCGCGACAAGCCGATCGTCGTGGTCGGCGGCGGCGACTCCGCCATGGAGGAGGCCACCTTCCTCACCAAGTTCGGTTCCTCCGTGACGATCGTGCACCGCCGTGAGGAGTTCCGCGCCTCCAAGATCATGCTCGAGCGGGCACGGGAGAACGAGAAGATCTCGTTCGTCCTCAACACGGCCGTGGACGAGGTGCTGGCCGGCGCGACCGGCTCGGTCGAGAAACTCCGTCTGCGCGACACCGTCACCGGTGAGACCAGTGAGCTCGAGACCGCCGCCATGTTCGTCGCGATCGGCCACGATCCCCGTTCCGAACTGGCCCGCGACCAGGTCGAGGTCGACGAGGACGGCTACGTCCTCACCGGTCAGACCACCGCCACCTCCCTTCCCGGGGTGTTCGCCTGTGGCGACCTCGTCGACAAGCGCTACCGCCAGGCCATCACCGCCGCCGGTTCGGGGTGCGCCGCCTCGATCGACGCCGAGCGCTGGCTCGCAGAGCAGGCCTGAGCCCGCACCGGGCCCGGAACAACCGGGCCCCGTCCACCCACCCGAAAGGACCACCTCATGGCCGACACCCCCAACATCATCGACGTCACCGAGGCCGACTTCGCCGACGCCGTGCTCACCGCCAGCGGCTCCAAGCCCGTTCTCGTGGACTTCTGGGCCACATGGTGCCGCCCGTGCACCATGATGGCGCCGGTCCTCGACGAGCTGGCGGGCTCGGAGGCGGACAAGCTGACCGTGGCCAAGGTCGACGTCGAAGCCAACCAGGAACTCGCCGCCGAGTACCAGATCACCGCGATCCCCGCGATGCTGTTGTTCTCGGAGGGACAGCCGGTCAAGCGCATCACGGGCGCCAAGTCCAAGTCGGCGCTCCGAGCCGAGCTGGGCGACGTTCTCGGCGCCTGACACACACGCCGGCGGCACCGGGTCGCTACCCTGTGTCGCTACGCTGTGGCGCTCCCCCGTGGCGTTCCCTCACCGCCCGGCGCGGACGGGGCATGTCCGCGTGTGAGGCGGTAAGTTCATCCGGGTACCCAACACTAGGAGAGCGGGAGGAGACCCATGGCGTGGAGGCGTGGTGACCGTGGGCCCGAGGTGGCCGCCATCCGGGCCACCCTCGCGGGCATGGGTCTGCTGCACAACATCGAGTCGGTCGGGGTCACCGAGCCCGAGACCGGGTCAGTGCTCGCGCGTACCGACGCCGTCTTCGACGCCGACCTGGAGAAGGCCGTTCTGGCCTTCCAGCAGGCGCGTGCGCTGATCTCCGACGGTATCGTGGGTCCGGCCACCCAGGCCGCGCTCCACGACGCCAGCCACGTGCTGGGGACCCGGGACCTGAGCTATATCGTCTCCAGGCCGATGGCGGGGGACGATATCGCCCAACTGCAGCGACGACTCGGCGAGCTCGGGTTCTACGCCGGCCTGGTGGACGGGACTTTCGGCCCCCTCACGCACGCGGCCGTCACCGACTTCCAGCGCGACTGCGCGCTCCCCGCGGACGGTGTGGTCGGTGCCGAGACCCTGGACACCCTGAGCCGCTTCTCGACCCTGTTCAAGGGCGGGGACGTCGCCTCTCTCGTCGAGAAGGAGCGGGCCCGCACCTCCGGTCCCATGCTCGCCGGTAAACGGATCGTCCTCGATCCCGGCCCCAGTGGGTCCGAGAATCCAATCCGGATCGACACCCCCTACGGGACCATCACCGACGCGGAACTGCTCTGGGACATCACCCGGCGGCTCTCCGAGCGGATGAACCAGGCCGGCGTGGAGGTCTTCCTCTCCCGGCCCGAGGCGATGATCCCGACCGATCCCGAGCGCGCCGAGATAGCCAACGCGTTCAACGCCGATCTCATCATCTCGCTCCGCCTGGACCGCCACCCGAATCCGGTGGGCAACGGGGTCGCGACGTTCTACTTCGGAAACTCGCTCGGCGCGGAGTCCATGCTCGGTGAGGCCCTATCCGGCTTCATCCAGCGGGAGATCGTCAGCCGCACCACTCTTCGCGACTGCCGGACCCATGGCCGGAGCTGGCCGTTGCTGCGAATGACCCGCATGCCGTCCGTGCAGATCTACCTGGGCTACGCGTACAACCCGCAGGATCTCGAGATCCTCGGCGATCGTGCCGCCCAGGACACCATCATCGACTCGATCCTCGTGGGCGTGAAACGTCTGTACCTCCTCGACGAGGACGATCATCCCACCGGGTCGATGTCCGTCGACGACCTCATCGACTACGAGCAGCGCCAGCGCGACTGATCGCGGCTCCGGCCACCCCGGGGGAGTCGGGACCGGGGTGTCGTGATTCCCGGGGTGTCAGAGCCCCCGGGCGACGGCGCTCGCCGACGCGCCCGACAGCACCCCGAGCCGCCGGGTGGCGAATCCGTGTTCGGCGAAGAGCTGATCGAGGGCGCGCTCCACATCCGCCTTCCACAAGTGCTCGCTCTCGATATCGAGCCGGAGGCGGGGATGGGTCTCGTGGGGTGCCACCACCGTGAAACCGTGCTCGACCAGAAAGCTCATCCCCGGCACGCACGAGTCCGCGCCGCACCCGTCACGTGACGTAACATGCCCGGGGTCCTCGGACGTGACCCCGAAGGCCTCGATGGCCTTGATTCCGCGGCTTCGAACATTGACGACGACGGCGTCGAGCAACGCGGTCAGTACCCCTGCCGGTGCGCCGTGCTCGACACTCATGCCGGCGAGCAGCACAGCGTCAGCGCCGACGGGCGAGGTCGGGAAGCACGTTGCCCGCGGCACCATCCCCGGGGGGGCGTAGAAGGCGGCAGCCGTCGATCGGTCCCCGTAGGTGGCGAGCTGGCCGCAGACACCCCATTCCAGGGATACGTGTGAGATCCACGCTTCCTTCTCGAACTCCGGATCTCCCGGGGACTGCTCACCGTCGGTTTGCCAATAGACGCAACGCCGGGCGCGAGGACCCAGCTGGTCCACCGCCGACAGGTCCAGCGGGCGGAGGGAGATCATCGCGGCGCTGCGGTCGACCCGCCCTCGAGAAGTGCGAGTACCCGGGCCAGATCATCGGTGTCGCCGACGTCGATGGTGATACGTCCCTTACGGCGCCCCATCGTGACCGACACGGAGGTCTCGAAGCGGTCTGACAGCCGACCCGCCACCGCCTCCAGCTCCGGGTTGCGCTGGCGTCCGCGGGGCGGGGGCTTTGGCTTGTCCGTGGTGTCCCCGGGATCGCGGTTGGCGAGGGTGACGAGCTCCTCGGTCGCCCGCACCGACAGGCCCTCGGCGACGATCCGGGCGGCGAGCTCGTCCTGTGCCGGCGCCCCCGCCTCGAGGCCCAGGAGTGCGCGCGCATGTCCCGCTGACAGGACACCAGCCGCGACCCGCCGCTGTACGGCGGTCGGCA
The DNA here is from genome assembly GCF_900537145.1 of Dietzia sp. Alg238-R159. Classification (NCBI taxonomy): domain Bacteria; kingdom Bacillati; phylum Actinomycetota; class Actinomycetes; order Mycobacteriales; family Dietziaceae; genus Dietzia; species Dietzia sp. Alg238-R159. Next base: position 54,997 of record NZ_UNRI01000006.1, read on the forward strand.
GCTGGAGCAGGCGGATGCTGTTGGTGATCGCGGGGCGGGATCGGCCGATGCGGGTCGCGAGTTCTGACTGGGTCACGTCGAACTCTTCCAGCAGCTGCTGGTAGGCGGCGGCTTCTTCGAGAGGGTTGAGCTGTACCCGGTGGATGTTCTCGAGCAGAGCGTCCCGCAGCAGATCCTCGTCGTCGGTCTGCCGAACGATCGCCGGAATCGTCTCGAGCTTCGCGCGCTGGCTCGCCCGCCAGCGTCGCTCACCCATGATGAGCTGATAGCGCCCACCGGACATCTCACGAACGACAATGGGCTGGAGGAGTCCGAATTCCTTGACGGAATGAGCGAGCTCGGCCAACGCCTCCTCGTCGAAGTGGGTGCGGGGCTGTTTCGGGTTGGGGTCGATCTCGGCCGGGGAGATCTCCCGGTAGACGGCGCCGGGGTCCACCAACTCGGTTGTTTCACGTGAAACCGGCGCGCCATCGTCGGCATGCGAGCCAGCGTCGGCCCCGCGAGCCGTCGATGACGCAGCACCGGCGAGCTCCATATCCGCCGGACCCCGATTCCCAGCCCCGGACGAGCGCGGACGTGGGGGAGTGGTGCGCGGACCGCCACCACGCGGCCCCAGGATCAGGTCGGCGGCGTCGTTACCGAGCCGAGGCCCTTCGTCGGGGCCGGTGGGGATGAGGGCGGCGAGACCCCGCCCGAGACCACCCTTACGCTGCTGGCTCATCAGTTCTCCTCCGGGCGGTCGACGCCCTCAACTTCACTCGCGGTGGGCGTGGATACGAGGTCTCCCGGACCGGCCGGCCCTCCCCGTGCATTGATCTCGCGGGCGGCGTCCAGGTAGGCCAGCGCCCCGCGCGACCCGGCGTCGTACTGGAGGATGGTCATCCCGTACCCCGGTGCCTCGGACACCTTCACGCTTCGCGGAATCACCGTCCGCAACACGGTGTCACCGAAGTGCTTCCGCACCTCACCGGCGACCTGCTCGGCGAGCTTCGTGCGCCCGTCGTACATCGTCAGCATGATGGTCGAGATCTCCAGATCCGTATTGAGATGCTGCTGGATGAGCTCGACGTTACGGAGAAGCTGACCCACTCCCTCGAGGGCGTAGTACTCACACTGGATCGGAATAAGGACCTCGCGAGCAGCGACCATCGCATTGACGGTGAGCAGGCCGAGCGAGGGCGGACAGTCGAGAAAGACATAGTCGATACCAAGCGATTGCAGGTCCTCCGGCAGGAGGACCTCGGCGAGACGTCGTTCCCGCTGGGGGAGCCCGACCAGCTCGATCTCCGATCCCGCCAGGTCGATGGTCGCCGGCACGCAGAACAACCGCTCGGCATGGGGACTCTTCTGCATCAGCTCGTCGACGGACGCCTCCCACATCAGAAGGTCGTAGCTCGACGGTGTGCCCTCGCGGTGATCGACACCGAGCGCTGTGCTCGCGTTGCCCTGCGGATCCATGTCGATCACGAGCACCCCGAGCCCACCCAGGGCGAGAGCGGCGGCAACGTTGACGGTGGACGTGGTCTTGCCCACCCCGCCCTTCTGGTTGGCGATCGTGACGATCCGCGGAGACTCGGGACGGGGGAGTGCCGGTGCATCCCCGTGGAGGACCTCGTTCGCTTGCCGCGCGGCCGCGAAGATCGGGGTCTCGTCGTAGGACATCCGTCACCTTTCGAGTTGCATCGTGAGCGCGGCGAGCCTGCCGCCGTGTCGGTGCCATTGTTTCACGTGAAACCGACACTGGACACGTCCCCGTCAGGCCTCAGTGAGACCGACGCCCGCGTCCGCGGGATCGGGAGCCACGGCCCCCCATCCTAGTCGCCAGGGTGCCGATCACCAGCCTCGTCGGTTCGGCATCCGGCGCAGCGACAGTCTCGACGCGAACGTCATCGAACCCCAGTTTGCGGAGCGCCGCACGATCACGCTCCACCTCGTCGACTGCCGACTCGCCCTTGAGGGCGACCATACGGCCACCCACCCTCAGCAGCGGAGCAGACCACCCGGCGAGTTTCGCCAGCGGGGCCACTGCCCGGGACGTCACGACATCCGCCTCCCCCGCCTCGATGATGATGGGCTTCTCCTCGGCGCGACCCCGAATGACCCGGACATCGATGCCGAGCTCGCCGATGATCTCCTCGAGAAAGGTGACCCGGCGGAGAAGTGGCTCGACCAAGGTGATCGTCAGATCAGGACGCGCGAGCGCCAGTGGGATACCAGGGAGGCCTGCGCCGCTCCCGATATCGACGACGGACTCGCCCTCCGCCAACTGCGATTCAGCAGCCGCACTGTTGAGCACGTGCCGATCCCACATCCGAGGCCGCTCACGCGGACCCATCAGCCCACGCTCGAGCCCGGCCGTCGCGAGGAAATCGACGTACCGGTACGCGAGACCCAGTCGATCCCCGAACACCTCGGCTGAAGCGGGCGGCGCAGAGGGAAGCTCACCGGAGTCAGATGTCGAGCCCGGCTCGGCCGGCGTCTCACCCGCAGCCCTATTGGCCCCCTCGCTGTCACGTGACGCTGCGTGGCCCGTGTGTCCGTTCATGGTCTCGCGCTCCTTCTCGCGGCCGCAAAGCCACTGTTTCACGTGAAACACCAGCGGTGAATCACATCGATGTCGTTAGATCCTCGGACACAGGGAAGGGGTGCGAGCCAGACGACTCGCACCCCTGCCCCGAACCGCCCGTCACCCGGGCAGGACGACCACCCGGCGGTTGGGCTCGACGCCGGTCGAGTCCGAGGTGACACCCTCGATCTCCGCGATCGCATCGTGGATGATCTTGCGTTCGAACGGCGTCATGGGCTCGAGCTCCTCCGACTCACCTGACTCGAGAACCCGCTGCGCTGCCACGCGACCGGACTCGGTCAGAGCCTCGCGCTTCGCCTCACGCCAGCCGGCGATGTCGAGCATCAACCGACTCCGATCGCCGAGTTCCTGTTGAACCGCGAGACGGGTCAACTCCTGGATAGCGTCCAACACCGACCCGTCCGAGCCGACCAACGTATCCAGGTCGTCGCCACCCACGATGCTCACCACGGCTCGATCACCCTCGACGTCCAGATCGATGTCCCCGTCGAAGTCGAGGATGTCGAGGAACTGCTCGAGATAGTCGCCAGCGACCTCGCCCTCCTCGACCAATCGTTCCTCGGACACCTCGATGTTCCTCTTGGACATGGACCTGCCTCCGTCGTGACCGCCGATCGCCGAACCCCGAGAGTACGACGAATATCTACCCCAAGTATGGGACAAGGTCCCCGACGCCGGAGCATCGGGGACCTTGTTTACTCACGTTTCCCTAGCGGGTCAACGCTTCTTTTTCTTCTTCTTGTTCTTGGGACGCGAACCCGATCCCTTCTGGGCTGGTCTACTGCGCTGCCCGCCGGGAGCCTGAGGCCGTTGACCCGGGCGTGGAGCGGATGCCGGAGCGACCGCAGGCCCCGCGTCGGGGTCGATCACCTCGTCGTCGTCCACCGTCGCGGTACCCACCTCCCCGGCCGGATCCGTCACCACGCCCGTTCCCGTCGCGGCGGCCCGATTCCTCTTGGGCTTGGTGGGCTTCACACCCACCCGCGGAGCGAGCGCCTTCTGCTCCTCGCGCCGCAGGAGGGCCGCGGCGTCGTCCTCCTTGGCCATCTTCTCGTACAGGAAGTACTGCTGACCCAGGGTCCAGAGGTTATTCGTGACCATGTACACGAGAATCGCCATCGGCCAGAAGGCGCCGGTCACGAGGATGCCGATGGGGAAGGCCCACAGCATGAGCTGGTTCATGATCTTGGCCTGCGGGTTCGCCGCGGCCTCAGGCGACTGGCGGGACAGGGAGATCCGCGCGTTGAAGTGAGTCGTGACCGCCGAGACGATCATCAGCGGAATGGCGACGAGAATGATGTTCCACCGGGAGAAGTCGAGCATCGCGCCCGGCTCCACGAACGCCTGGAACTGCTCGACCGGCTGGGAGATGAAGGACGAGAGCGGCGCACCGAACAGGCGGGCGTCGAGGAAGCTCTGCACCTCGTCCGCGTTGAACACGTAGTTGCCCGTGTTGCGCGTCTCCTCGGCGCTCATCCCGAGGGCGCCGAACTGCGAACCCATCCGGTTGAACGACCGCAGCACGTGGAACAGACCCAGGAAGACCGGGATCTGGATCAGCATCGGCAGGCAACCCAGGAGGGGATTGAACCCTTCCTGCTTCTGCAGCTTCCGCGTCTCCACCGCGAGTTTCTCGCGGTCGTTCTTGTACCGCTTCTGCAGCTCCTTCATCTTGGGCTGCATCTCCTGCATCTTGCGGGAGAACCGGATCTGTTTGGCCGCCGGCCAGAACAGCATCGCACGGAGGGTGAAGACGAGGAAGATCACCGACAAGGCCCAGATGACCCCGTTGGAATCCGGCGCCTCGACCCAGGGGAGCAGACCGCCGAGGAACGCGAAGATCTTGTGCCAGAACCAGAGGATGCCGGAGATCGGGTAGTAGACCAACGGGTTGGTGATGAACGACATGGGTGGTGGAGTCCTAGCTACGTTCGAGAATTGTCGGTGTACTCGGGGGGCGCGTGGCCCGGTGGATCAGGCGCACGGGGCCGGGGAACCGGATCCCAACCGCCTGGTGTCCACGGCCCACAGCGCAGTAGACGCCACACCGAGAGCCAGGTGCCGTACCAGGCTCCGTGGACGCGAACCGCCTCGACGGCGTAGCTACTGCACGTGGGTTCGAATCGGCAGCTCGGTGGAGTCCAGGGGGAGATGCCCTTCTGGTAGAAGTCGAGCATCCACAACAGGATCCGCGCGATGGGACCCGGGTGCCCCGTGCTCACGACGAGCCCCCGGCGCGAGCAACGGCAGCGGCGAGCCCCGCGCGCATATCCCGCACGAGGTCGTCGTGCGACGCACCCGCGGAGGCCGGGTTCGCCCGGATCACCACCATCAGATCGTCGCCAGCCTCGTCCAACAGGCCGCGCGCGATATGACGAAGCCGTCGGCTGACGCGGTGACGAGTCACCGAGTCCCCGACGGCTTTGCTGACAACCAGGCCGAAACGCGGGCCGCCCACGCGGACATCCGAAGAGTCCACGTGGGCGTGTACGACCATGGTGCGGCGGCCCTTCCTGGCACCTTTTCGCACCACCGTCGCGAAGTCAGCGGAACGGTGGAGCCGGTGCGACCTGGGGAGCACCCGCCACCCCGGCCGGAATCAGGCCGTCAGCGACGCGCGGCCCTTACGCCGGCGGGCGCCGACGATGCCGCGACCGGCGCGGGTGCGCATGCGCAGACGGAAGCCGTGCACCTTGGCGCGACGACGGTTGTTCGGCTGGAAAGTCCGCTTGCCCTTGGCCATGGTTGGCTCCTCACGTGAAGTCGGCGCCGTGTCCAGCGCCCGATCGAGTTCGAGACGTCGTCGAATCACCGAAGGACGGCGGCACCACGACGCGCCGAGCGCCCACGAGCGCACGACAGATTGCTCAAGATTACGCGCCCGAGGCGGCGGCCGCCAAACCGTGTGATCCCATTCGTCTCACTGATACCAGTTTCCAGACCACAACGACACGCCCACGGCCGCGATGCTTGACATCCGCACTCCAGTCTATCTTGAGGGTTGCCCCCCGGATCACCATGTTGTTACCGTCATTCCTCAGGCGAGCCCCACCAGGGCTGCAAGACGCGACGTGAACTCGAACATGCACCTTCGACCCCTCTCCACCGACGACCCACCCGTGAACCGACGGGGGAGGTCTGTCTCCCCACAGCTGTGGACAACCATGTGGATACCTCGGTGGACCTGGGTCGGAGCCTGTGGATAGAGTGTGGTTCCCGGCGCCGCCGGCCACCCGGACCACCAGCAACGCCCGACACACGACGAGAGGAGACCGCCCACCGTGTCTCCTGAACTCGAACACGTGTGGAGTGCCGTCCTCGACAAGCTGACCGATCCGGAGCTGGCCAGTGACGACAATCCGGCCCTGTCTCGCCAGCAGCAGGCGTGGCTTCGGCTCGTCCAGCCGATCGCCGTGGTCAATGGTTTCGCGATGCTCGCCGCCCCGTCGGCATTCGCACGCGATAACATCGAGTCCATCCTCCGCGGTCCCATCACGCGCGCACTGAGCTCGCAGCTCGGAGAGCCGATCGATCTGGCCGTCAAGGTGGACACGTCACTCGCCGGGGCTCAATTACCGACGGACGACACCGACCACCCGGCCACCGACGCGGACGACATCCACGGTCCCGGCGCGGAGGACGAGCATCCGCCCGCGACGACCCGCCCCCGGCGGATGACCGAGGAGCAGATCGCCGCCGAGCGCCTCCTCCACGGCAGCGACCGCGACGAGGCGCTGTCCGCCGCGACCGCGCCCGGATTGAACGAGCGCTACACGTTCAGCGCCTTCGTCCAGGGCAACTCGAACCGCTTCGCCCGGGCCGCCGCGCTCGCGGTCGCCGAGGCACCGGCCCGTGCCTACAACCCGCTGTTCATCTGGGGCGAGTCCGGTCTGGGCAAGACCCACCTGCTCCACGCGATCGGGCATTACTCCCTGCGGATGTACTCCGAGCAGAAGGTCAAGTACGTCTCGACAGAGGAGTTCACCAACGACTTCATCAACTCCGTCCGCGACGGCCGCCAGAACATGTTCAAGAAGCGGTACCGCGAGGCGGACATCCTCCTGGTGGACGACATCCAGTTCCTCATCGGCAAGGAACAGGTCCAGGAAGAGTTCTTCCACACCTTCAACACGATCCACAACGCGCAGAAGCAGATCGTCATCTCGTCCGACCGGCCGCCCAAGCAACTGCAGCCACTGGAGGACCGCCTGCGCACCCGGTTCGAGTGGGGTCTGATCACCGACATCCAGCCGCCCGAGCTGGAGACCCGTATCGCGATCATCGACAAGAAGGCCAAGTCCGAGAACTACGTGGTCCCGAGGGACGTCCTCGAGCTGATCGCGACGCGGGTCCAGCGCAACATCCGTGAGCTCGAAGGTGCTCTCATCCGGGTGGTGGCGTTCGCCTCCCTCAACGGCCACGAGATCGATGTGCCGCTCGCGGAGGTCGTGCTCCGTGACGTCGTCTCGGACGATGACTCCCTACAGATCTCGGCGGCGACCATCATGGCGGTGACCGCGGAGTTCTTCTCCACGAGCATCGACGAACTGTGCGGCACCTCCAAGACCAGGTCGTTGTCGCGGGCCCGCCAGATCGCCATGTACCTGTGTCGCGAGCTGACCGACCTGTCGCTCCCCAAGATCGGCGTCACCTTCGGCGGCAAGGACCACACGACGGTCATGTACGCCCAGCGCAAGATCCTCAAGGAGATCAAGGACGACCGGCGCACGTACGACCAGATCCAGGAGCTGACGGCCCGGATCAAGGAGCGTTCGCGGTCCCTCTGATCTCCGCGCCGAGCTCATCCTCGCTGCGAGACCCGCGCCCCCGCACGTGCCCGCTCCCGCGGACGTCCACCGACGCCCCGCGTCTCCGGCCGGCCCCCTGCCGACCCCGCACGCGCCGAAGATGACGGTCCGCGTCGGCGACAGCAACATATCGGCACCCGATGGCGTCCGCACGCCCTGGTGCGCGGACCCAGGACCGCTGCGAGAGGTCGTAACGGGCCTCTGCGGCCTCCTGCCGAGTGCGACGTTCCGCCCTGAACGGATACCCGCCCCGATTCGGGGGCCTCATCACGGGTCATTCCACACGCATCAGGACTCGCCGTGCGACACATCCGGGACTCCCACACACCCTTTGTCACACCCTTCACAGCTGTGGACAACCCTGTGGAGTCTTGTGGACCGACGGTGGACAGACGGTGGACGGACTCTTGTGATTCCACCGGGGTCGGGAGGCCAATCACAAAATCGCACGCCTGCGTCCACACGACGAAATCGGCACAGACCTGTGATTACAGGCCTCGGCTCACAATTTCACAGGACCTACTACTACTTCTTATCTCTCTAGATAGTTCTTGTTAGAAGTAGGGATGTGGACCGGCGAGCCTGCTTGACCGGGTTACGCCGAGTCCGTGTGTCCGCTGTCGGTCCTAGCGGTTACTCTCATGGAGACGTTCCGCCCCCGGCGGCGGAAGCGTGCAGCACGAGCTTGAACCGACCAATCGTCCAGATACCGGATCCCGGTATCCGCCCCCGCCTGAAAGAGGTCATCGATGGAGATCACGGATCCGACGTTCCGCGTCACCCGCGAGGACTTCGCGGATTCCGTGGCCTGGGTGGCACGCACGCTGCCCTCGCGTCCCTCGGTCCCGATCCTCGGCGGGGTGCTGCTCGAGGCCGATTCGGGACTGACGATCTCCGGGTTCGACTACGAGACCTCGGCCCAGGTGTCCGTGCCGGCCGAGGTCTCCGAGCCGGGCAGCACGCTGGTGTCCGGCCGACTCCTGGCGGACATCGCCCGCGCCCTGCCGGATCGTCCGGTCGAGGTCGTCGTCACCGCCCAGAAGATGTACATCTCCTGCGGTACTGCGAAGTTCACGCTCCCGACCATGCCGGTCGAGGATTACCCGCAGCTGCCGGCGATGCCGGAGATCACCGGTTCCGCCGAGGTCGACGCGTTCTCCGAGGCCGTGTCCCAGGTCGTCGTCGCGGCGGGCAAGGACGACACCCTGCCGATGCTCACCGGCATCCGGATGGAGATCGAGGGCACCCGCGTCACGCTCATCGCGACCGACCGCTTCCGTCTGGCCATCCGGGAGTTCGACTGGGAGCCGGCCCGCGATGATGTCGCGGTCGAGGTGCTCATCCCGGCCAAGGCGCTGTCCGAGGTCACCCGTTCGGCCGGCCACGGCGGCCGCGTGGATCTGAGCCTGGGAGCCGGCTCCGATGTGGGCGCCGAGGGCATCCTGGGTGTGCTGGTGTCCGGTCAGCGCACCACCACCCGCCTTCTCGACGCGGAGTTCCCCAAGGTCCGCCAGCTGCTCCCGCCACAGCACACCTCACTCGCGATCGTCGAGGTGGACTCGCTCGTCCAGGCGATCAAGCGGGTCGCGCTCGTCGCTGACCGCGGCGTGCAGGTGCGCATGGCGTTCTCGGATGGTGAGCTCGCACTGTCGGCCGGAGGCGATGACGCCGCCCAGGCCAACGAGACCCTCCCGGCGGACTTCGTCGGCGAGCCGCTGACCATCGCGTTCAACCCTGGTTACCTGCTCGACGGTCTCGGCAGTGTCCACGCAAGCCGCGTCGCCTTCGGTTTCACCCAGCCCAGCCGCCCGGCCGTGCTGCGTCCGGCACCCGAGACCCTCCCGGAGCCCGGCGCGGACGGCGCGATCCAGCCGGTGGATTCCGACCACACCTACCTGCTCATGCCCGTGCGCCTGCCGGGCTGAGGCACCGCCCCGGAACCGATCCGGTATGCACCTGCGTCACCTCAGGCTCCTCGATTTCCGCTCCTGGCCCCTGCTCGAACTCGAGCTCGAGCCCGGGGTCACCACCCTGGTCGGGCGCAACGGGCACGGTAAGACCAACGTCCTCGAGGCGGTCGGGGTCCTCGCCAGCCTGCGGTCCCACCGCGTGGCGACCGACGCGCCGATGATCAGGACCGGTGCCGGAACCGCACTGGTGGGCGCACTCGCACACAACGCAGGACGTGAGTTGACCGTCGAACTGGCGCTCAACTCCGGCAAGGCCAACCGGGCGCGACTGAACACCTCCCCCTGCCGACGACTGTCCGACGTCCTCGGGGTGGTTCAGTCCGTGCTGTTCGCGCCGGAGGACCTGGCGCTCGTTCGTGGCGAGCCGGCCGAACGTCGCCGGCTTCTCGATGAGCTCATGGTTCAGCGGCGCCCCGCACTGGGTGGTGACCTCAGCGAGTACTCCTCGGTGCTGCGCCAGCGGACCGCCCTGCTCAAATCGGCCTCCGGTGCACTGCGGCGTGGCGGGCCGGAGGATTCCGCGGCCGTGCTGGACACCCTCGACGTGTGGGACGGGCGGTTGGCCGGACTCGGAGCACGATTGGTCGCCGGTCGGATCGACCTCCTCCGTCAGTTGCGGCCCCTCGTCGTCGACGCCTATCGGGGCCTGGCCCCGGAGTCCCGCCCGGCCGATCTCACCTACCGGTTCCGCGTCGCGGACGCGCCCGACGAGTCGGAGCTGACCGAACCGGAACTCGTCGAGGCGGTGTTGCTCGCCGAGCTCGGGCGGCGCCGTCGCGACGAGATCGACCGCGGGATGTCACTCGTCGGACCGCACCGCGACGACCTGATCCTGAGACTCGGCGACGAGCCGGCGAAGGGGTTCGCGAGTCACGGTGAGACGTGGTCGTTCGCCCTGGCGCTGCGACTGGGATCGCTCGAGCTGTTCCGTGCCGACGGGGCGGAACCGGTCCTTCTCCTGGACGACGTCTTCGCCGAACTCGACCGGCACCGCCGGGCCGCCCTGGCCGATGTCGCGGCCGGTGTCGAACAGGTGCTCATCACGGCCGCAGTGGGCGAGGACGTCCCGGCCACGCTGCGCGGGGTCCGTCATGACGTCGTGATGACGGGCGAGGGAGCGGATCGTCACTCGGCGATGACGGTGTCACGACGTCAGCATGACGGTGCTGACGCGGGCGAGCACGCCGGCGGGGATGATGGGGTCAGCGACGCGGACAGTGGTGGGGACGACGACGACAACACCGATACCGGAAGCAGGGCAACACCGTGACGGACCGAACCGGCAAGGATTCCGTAACACCGTCTGACCCGCCACAACGCGGTTATGACATCGCCAAGCAGGCCCTCGAGGAGGCCCGCGCCCGAGCCCGGTCGGAGGGCAAGCAGGTCGGCCGGGGACGGACCGGCCCGGTGGGGGCGGGCAAGCGGCTGCGCAAGCGCGGGTGGACCGGATCCGGTGCCGACCCGTGGGACCCACAGCCCCTCGGCAAACTCGTGGGCCAGGTCGCCAAGAAACGGGGTTGGGACGACAAGGTCACCACCGGGCGTCTGTTCGCGGAGTGGGACCGGATCGTCGGGGAGGACGTCTCGGCGCACGCCACCCCGGAGCGCCTCGAGGAGGGAATCCTGTACGTCCGTGCGGCGAGTACCGCATGGGCGACTCAGCTGCGGCTCATGTCCGCCGACATCCTCCGCAAGATCGCGGCCGCCATGGGGCCGGGTCACGTGCGTCGTCTCAAGGTGGAGGGGCCCGAGAAACCGAGCTGGCGCAAGGGGCCCCTGCACGTGTCCGGTCGTGGCCCCCGTGACACATACGGGTGAGTACCAGGCGTGCCCGTGGCCCCCGTGACGGTTATCGCAGGTAGACTGGGCCGGTCCCAGACCCCCGAGACGCGAGGAGTTCGCACGTGGCGGACGCCAAGAGCAAGGCCAACAACAGCGGGCCCAAGGAATACGGTGCATCATCGATCACCGTTCTCGAAGGACTCGAGGCCGTCCGGATGCGGCCGGGTATGTACATCGGCTCCACCGGACCGCGGGGACTGCACCACCTGATCTGGGAGGTCGTCGACAACTCCATCGACGAAGCGATGGCGGGTCACGCGACCGGCGTCAAGGTGACGTTGCTGGAGGACGGCGGCGTCGAGGTCATCGACGACGGCCGGGGCATCCCCGTGGAGATGCACGAGCAGGGCATGCCCACCGTCCAGGTCGTCATGACCCAGCTGCACGCGGGCGGCAAGTTCGACTCGGACTCCTACGCGGTCTCCGGTGGTCTGCACGGTGTCGGCATCTCCGTGGTCAACGCCCTGTCCACCCGGGTCGAGGTCCAGATCAAGCGCGACGGGCGCCTGTGGAAGCAGGACTTCGACATGGCGGTCCCGGCCGAACTGGTCGACGCCGGCCCCGCCGAGGGAACCGGGACCAGGGTCCGCTTCTGGGCGGATCCGACGATCTTCGAGAGCACCGAGTACGAGTTCGACGTGGTGGCACGCCGCCTCCAGGAGATGGCATTCCTCAACAAGGGACTCACCATCACGCTGACGGACCGGCGACCGCGTGCCGAGAAGGCCGCCGAGCTGGACGCGATCGCGGACAGCGAGGGCAGTGGCGCGGAGGCGGCCCCCGGTTCCGACGAGGGTTCGGATCTCACGCACGCGGTGGACGCCGAGCAGGCATTCGTCGAGGGCGCGCAGGAGACCGAAGCCGTCGAGGTGACGCCCGCCGAGCCGGTCAAGGTTCACGAGCGCAAGCGCACCTTCCACTACCCGGACGGTCTCAAGGACTACGTCGCCGCGATCAACAAGTCCAAGACCTCGATCCACCCGACGATCCTCTACTTCGAGGGCAAGGGACCCGGCCACGAGGTCGAGGTCGCGATGCAGTGGAACTCCGGTTACTCCGAGTCCGTCCACACCTTCGCCAACACCATCAACACCCATGAGGGCGGCACCCACGAGGAGGGCTTCCGCGCCGCGCTGACCTCCCTGGTCAACAAGTACGCGCGCGAGAAGAAGCTCGTCAAGGAGAAGGACCCCAACCTCACGGGTGACGACATCCGCGAGGGTCTCGCGGCCGTCATCTCCGCCAAGATCGCGGACCCGCAGTTCGAGGGGCAGACCAAGACCAAGCTCGGCAACACCGAGGTCAAGGGCTTCGTCCAGCGGCAGGTGTCGGAGCACGTCGGACACTGGTTCGAGGCCAACCCCGCCGAGGCCAAGGTCATCGTCAACAAGGCGATCGCCTCGAGCCAGGCCCGCGTCGCCGCCCGCAAGGCCCGCGAGATGGTGCGGCGCAAGTCGGCCACCGACATCGGCGGGCTGCCCGGCAAGCTCGCCGATTGCCGCTCCAAGGATCCGGCGAAGTCCGAGCTGTACATCGTGGAGGGCGATTCCGCCGGCGGCTCGGCCAAGTCCGGTCGGGACTCGATGTTCCAGGCGATCCTGCCGCTGCGCGGAAAGATCATCAACGTCGAGAAGTCACGGATCGACAAGGTCCTCAAGAACGCCGAGGTCCAGGCCATCATCACGGCCCTGGGAACCGGCATCCACGAAGAGTTCGACATCGACAAGCTGCGCTATCACAAGATCGTGCTGATGGCGGATGCCGACGTCGATGGTCAGCATATCTCCACGCTGCTGCTGACGCTCATCTTCCGGTTCATGAAGCCGCTGGTGGAGAACGGGTACGTCTACCTGGCGCAGCCGCCGCTCTACAAGCTCAAGTGGGGCAAGGGCGAGCCGGACTTCGCCTACACGGACCGCGAGCGGGACGAACTGCTCAAGATCGGCCTCGAGAACAAGCGCAAGATCAACGTCGACGACGGCATCCAGCGCTACAAGGGTCTCGGCGAGATGAACCCCAAGGAGCTGTGGGAGACCACGATGGACCCCACGGTCCGCACACTGCGTCAGGTCACGCTCGAGGACGCCGCCGCGGCCGACGAGCTGTTCTCGATCCTCATGGGCGAGGACGTGGACGCGCGTCGCAACTTCATCACCCGCAACGCACGAGATGTGCGGTTCCTCGACGTCTGACGGCGGTGCCGGACAGACACGGGAAGAAAGGGGGGGCGTCCGCCGAACTCGGCGGACGCCCCCCTTCGTGTCCCGGGTGGCCCGAACGACGTGGTCTCGTAGCGGAGATGCACGTCCGCACCCTGAGCGCACCAGCCACGGCTGGTGGTACACGGAGAATACGGCTGATTTGTCAGGCGGTGCCTACCCCCGGCGACGGAAGTCGACGTGGTGATTCGCGATTACCCAGCGCAGCCTGCGAGGGCATCAACTCAATCAGTCAGGTCGATGCCTTCCAGGTCCAGCCCGACGAGGCGTCCGACTGGAGCGCGCGCCGTCCGCATAGGATGGAAAACTCACCTGAATAACCCGTTCACCAAAGTACAGCGATCTTTATCAGACGGCACTGGCGAGGCTGAGAAGGCGCTGGAACAGTGGACTTAGCTATGTCCAATGATGAGCAGGCAACCAGTGCTAGCACGATGTTCACGGCGTTTTGGGCGAGGCCCGGCGTCGTAAGCTCTCATCAACAGAAATCGAAGCAGTGCGAGGTAGAGCGCTGGACGCGTGACCATTGAGACCAAGTCGCTAGCGGCCTACGGGACGGGGGCGAACGCGCCGGGCCTGGCGTCCCCCGATCGGGTCACTCGTCCCCCGGGAGGCCTCCGAGTCGCCGACCCCCCCGCGCGCCCGTGCCCGTGTTTTCGCTGGACCTATAGACTGGCGAGGTCGGAGCGTGCCCTCGTGGTGCCGTTTCGAGCGCGACAGAAGAGGAGCCCATGACGGACACGACGTTGCCGCCCGAAGCCGGGGGTCACGACCGGATCGAGCCGGTCGACATCCAGGCGGAGATGCAGAAAAGCTACATCGACTATTCGATGAGCGTCATCGTCGGACGAGCGCTACCTGACGTCCGGGACGGGCTCAAGCCCGTCCACCGCCGGATCCTCTACGCGATGTGGGACAACGGCTACCGGCCCGAGCGCAGCTACGTGAAGTCGGCCAAGCCCGTCGCCGACACCATGGGTAACTATCACCCCCACGGCGACTCGGCGATCTACGACACCCTGGTGCGCCTCGCCCAGCCGTGGGCGATGCGTTACCCGATGGTCGACGGCCAGGGGAACTTCGGCTCGCGCGGCAACGACGGCGCCGCCGCCATGCGCTACACCGAGTGCAAGATGACCCCGTTGGCCATGGAGATGGTCCGGGACATCGACAAGAACACGGTCGATTTCCAGCCCAACTACGACGGCAAGACGTCCGAACCGGTCGTCCTCCCGTCGCGCATCCCCAATCTGCTGGTCAACGGCTCCAGCGGCATCGCGGTCGGAATGGCCACCAAGATGCCGCCGCACAACCTGCGCGAGGTCGCCGAGGCGATCTACTGGTGTCTGGACAACCCTGACGCCGACGAGGACGAGACCCTCGCGGCGTGCATGGATCGGATCAAGGGTCCCGACTTCCCCACCCACGGCTTCATCGTGGGCGAGCAGGGGATCAGGGACGCCTACACGACCGGCCGCGGTTCGATCCGCATGCGGGGCAAGACCTCCATCGAGGAGGAGGGCAACCGGACGGTCATCGTCATCACGGAGCTGCCCTACGAGGTCAACCCGGACAACATGATCCTGTCGATCGCCGAGCAGCTGCGTGACGGCAAGATAGCCGGCATCTCGAAGATCGACGACGAGTCCTCGGACCGGGTCGGCCTGCGCATCGTGGTCACACTCAAGCGTGACGCAGTGGCCAAGGTCGTGCTCAACAACCTCTACAAGCACTCGCAGCTGCAGACGTCCTTCGGCGCGAACATGTTGTCGATCGTGGACGGTGTTCCCCGGACCCTCGCCATCAACCACCTCGTGCGGTTGTACGTCACGCACCAGATCGAGGTCATCGTCCGGCGGACCCAGTACCTGCTGGACGAGGCGGAGAAGCGGGCCCACATCCTGCGCGGCTTGGTCAAGGCGCTCGACGCGCTGGACGAGGTCATCGCTCTGATCCGCGCCTCGGAGACCGTGGACATCGCGCGGCAGGGCCTCAAGGACCTGCTGGACATCGACGACGACCAGGCGCAGGCCATCCTCGACATGCAGCTGCGGCGCCTCGCGGCGCTCGAGCGGCAGAAGATCATCGATCAGCTCGCCGCGATCGAGGAGGAGATCGCAGATTACAAGGACATCCTCGCCAAGCCCGATCGGCAGCGTGCGATCGTCGCCGACGAGCTCCGCGAGATCGCCGAGAAGTACGGGGACGACCGCCGGACCAGGATCATCCCGGCGGACGGGGACGTCACGGACGAGGATCTGATCGCCCGCGAGGACGTCGTCGTCACCATCACCGAGACCGGTTACGCCAAGCGGACCCGCACCGATCTGTACCGCGCCCAGAAGCGCGGCGGCAAGGGTGTGCGCGGCGCCGAGCTCAAGCAGGACGACATCGTCCGGCACTTCTTCGTCTCCTCCACCCATGACTGGCTGCTGTTCTTCACCACCAAGGGCCGCGTCTACCGGATCAAGGCCTACGAGCTGCCCGAGGCGAACCGCACCGCCAGAGGTCAGCACGTGGCCAACCTGCTGGCGTTCCAGCCTGAGGAGCGCATCGCCGGCGTCATTCGGATCAAGGCCTACCAGGACGCGCCGTACCTGGTACTGGCCACCCGCAACGGACTGGTCAAGAAGTCCCGGCTCGAGGATTACGACTCGCCGCGCTCCGGCGGCCTGATCGCCGTGAACCTGCGTGACGGGGACGAGCTGGTCGGGGCGGCACTGGCCGGACCCGACGACGACCTGCTGCTGGTCTCGGAGAAGGGCCAGTCGATCCGGTTCCACGCCAACGACGACACGCTCCGCCCGATGGGCCGCGCGACCTCCGGCGTGATGGGCATGCGGTTCAACGACGGCGACGCCCTGCTGAGCATGTCCGTCGTGCGAGCAGAGTCCTCGGACCAGGAGAAGTACTTCCTCCTGGTGGCCACCGAACGCGGCTACTCCAAGCGCACCGCCCTGAGCGAGTACACGGCCCAGGGGCGGGGCGGCAAGGGCGTGCTCACGCTCATGTTCGACCCCAAGCGCGGGAAGCTCGTCGGTGCGACGATCGTGGAGTTGCAGGACGAGCTCTACGCCATCACCTCCAGCGGTGGCGTCATCCGCACGTTCGCCAAGCAGGTCCGCAAGGCGGGCCGGCAGACCAAGGGCGTGCGGCTGATGAACCTCGCCGAGGGTGACTCGCTACTGGCCATCGCCCGCAACGCCGACGAGCCCGACGACGAGGACCGGTCCGCTGCCGAGTCCGCCAAGGAGGAGTAGGCGATGACCGAGCCGACCGATCCAGCCGACCGAACCGACCCGACCGAGACGTCCGACTCGGTCACCGACGGCCCCGCGCACGGGGGGTCGTCCCCGGCTCCCGGTTACGGAGGGTCGGGGGCCGGCACCGACGACTCCGGCACGTCGGCCACCACCGCCTTCCCGGCGGCCACCCAGCACCGCGCCGAGGGCGCGAACGGGGGTGTTTCCAAGGCGTACTCGGGGGGCGCGGCCGGGCGCGCCGCACCGATCGTCCCGCCCACCGAGCGCCGGGGGCCCATGGAGTCGGTCCTGGTGCTGCGCCGGATCGACCCGTGGTCGGCCTTCACCACCGTGCTGGGCCTGATGTTCGCCCTCTACCTGGTGTGGATGGTGGCCATCGGGGTGACGTACCTGCTGCTGTCCGGTATGGGCGTGTGGGACCGGCTCGGGGGCCTGTTGTCCGGCGTGGCGGGCGACGAGTCGGCAGCCGTGATCGGGCCGTCGACGATCTTCCTCTACAGCGGGGGAGTGGGACTGCTCAACGTCCTCCTGCTGTCGATCCTGGCCACGCTCGCGGTGTTCATCTACAACCTCGCGGCCGGCCTGACCAGCGGCGGCGTGCAGGTCACGCTCGCCGATCCCCGGTACTGACGGTGCCCGCAGCGCCCGGCGGAGGGCGCCGATTTGGGCGGTGACGCGCACGTCGGGTAGATTGACCTCTCGGTACGAGGGCCTATAGCTCAGGTGGTTAGAGCGCCAAACTGATAATTTGGAGGTCGGAGGTTCAAGTCCTCCTAGGCCCACTCCGCCAGGCAGACGCCGGATCCGCTCGATGCGGTCCGGCGTTTATGCTTGGAGGTAAGGGGCCTTAGCTCAGTTGGTAGAGCGCTGCCTTTGCAAGGCAGATGTCAGGGGTTCGAATCCCCTAGGCTCCACTCACAGCCTGCGGTGAGGCCAGTTCGTGAGGCGCCCGGGCGACACGCGACCGACGGCTGGCACACTAAAGTTCTCTTTTCGGACGAGCTGCGTTAGTAGGATCTGACCGCATGAGCTAGATTCTGCCGGAGCTGTCCGCTCGTCAAGGAGCGGCGGTCGGTCTGGGCTTCACGAGTGGTGAGCCTTCAACCTGCAGGGTGAGCGTGTCCGGAAGAGAACTGACGGGAGCTTTTGATGGACGATCTTACCGCCGTCACCGGTACTGGCGCCCGCTCTCGTCCCACTGAGCCCGGTGTCATCGCGATCTCGCTGGATCACTCGGGCGTGCTGATCCCCTCCCTCGGCTTCGCCACCGCCCGAGCGGTCTATTCGGCCGCGCTGGACGCGGTGCGGAGCGAACTCGGCGACCGGGCCAGGGTGTCCTCCGGCCCGCTCGACCAGGTTCTGGTGGTGCTGTTCGATGCCGCCGTCGTGGCCGCCGAAGATATGACGGCGGCGACGATCGACCGCCTCAGCCGGCCGGTCAGCGTCGACGGCCGAGAGTTCTTCGTCCAATCCCGGGTTGGGCTCGCCACCGCAGCGAGATTCGGTGATTCAGACCCGAAAATTCTGTCCGAGGCCGCCCTGGGGGCGGCTCACATCGCGATCAATACCGGCGTGCACTGCCATGAGGCCGACAGCGCGCTTCTCTCAGAACTCCGGCGAGAAGTAGAGCTCCGGACCGCGATAGCCAAGGCGGTCGACACAGACTTCGAGATGCACTACCAGCCCATCGTCAGCCTGGATTCGAAAGAGGTGCTGGGCTACGAATCCCTGTTGCGGTGGCGGGCGGGCGACCGGCTTCTCGCGCCGGGCGAGTTCCTCGAGGCGGCGGAGGAGACGTCGCTGATCCTTCCCATCGGCAAGGCGGGGACCTCGGCTGCGTTGAAGCAGCTCGACCGATGGAACGAGTGCACGTCCTCCAAGTCGTTCTTCGTGGCGGTCAACTTCTCCGCCCGACAATTGTCTGATCCCGTACTGCTTCCCCATATCGAACGCCTGTTGGCCGAATTCGAAATCGATCCCTCCGCCATCTGGGTCGAGATCACCGAGCAGGATCTCATCAAGTTCGCCTCGCCCGCGGTCCGGACCATCGAGGCGCTCGCCGAGTTGGGATGCACGATCTGCGTGGATGATCTCGGCACCGGGTTCGCTGCGTTGCGGTACCTCGCCGACCTGCCGATCAGCGTCGTGAAGATCGATCGATCGCTGATCTCCTCACTCATGGATCAGAAGTCCCTGCGGAGCATAGTCGAGGCCATCTGTGACATCTCGCGTGCCCTGGGGATCGACACCGTGGCGGAGGGGGTCGAGAGCGAGGATCAGCTTCCGCTGCTGAAGGACTTGGGTTTCACCCATGCGCAGGGCTACTACTTCGGCCGACCGGCGGCTGCGCCCGATATCGCTCTCGCCTGACAGGGAGCCCGCGTCGGCGTGGCTCGCCGCCCGGCGGCGCCGTCGCGAAGTCACATCCGTTCACGTTCGCCCGGGAAGCGGGTGGCCGCCGTGTCGACGTTGTGACCAGTCGACGGACCTGCCACTCGAAGTTCGTTTCACGTGGAACGACCAATCAGATCAGGATAAGGTCATCTCGATGGCAATGAGCGTCACGAGGAAGAGACCATCCGGGGAGCGAGCGGCGGAGCACTCGCGTAGCGGGCCCGGGTCACCACCCACCCGCATCCCAGGTACGATGAAGGTCCTCGTCTCGCCCTCACGGGTCGGAGGGTTGAATGCAGGTCATGATCACCTGTAGCCAGGGCTACGTGGGCACCGTGGTCGCCCAGGAACTGTCCGCGGCGGGTCACGAGGTCACCGGCTTCGACAGGGCCTCTTCGCGGGGTGTGTCCTGGGGTCGGGAACGCCGGACCCCCCGAGACTCGCGTCCAATATCCGCGACGTCACCACCGCGGACCTCACGGGATTCGACGCGGTGATCCATCTGGCTACGTTGTCCCCCCTGCCGGACAACCTTGATGTTTCACGGGTCGCGCATCAGATCAATTATCTCGCTGCGATCCGCCTGGCTAAAGCGGCCAGAGAGGCGGGAGTGGCGCGCCTCATCGTTGCTTCCGCCTGTCCGCCCCACGCCAGGGCGGACCGAACACGGGTGGGCGAATCAGCCCCCGATCATCCGCTCTCCTCGTGCGCCCCGGCCGGCGCCGGGGTCGAGAAGCAGGTGGTAGCACTCGCGGATTCGTCGTTTGTTCCCGTGCTTCTCCGTCTAGCTGACATCTTCGGTGCCTCACCCAAATATCGCTCCGACACGCTTCTCAATCGGATGGTGGGTGTCACCGTGGCCAGGGGCGAGATCTCGGTCGCGGAGAATGGTAATGCCCGGCGGTCGATGGTGCATGTCCTCGATGTCGCTGACGCGCTTCTCCGGTGTCTCGCCGCAACTGCCGAGTTCATACGCGGTACCGTCCTCGACGTCGGAAGTAAAACCACCACCGTCTCGCAGGCCGATATCGCGTCGGCGGTGCGTGACGAGATACCCGGTGCCACTGTGAATTCCACGGGCCCGGTCACGTCAGACCCGGTGGCCTGTCCGACCGACTTCGGGGCTGTTCATCGAATCCTCGGCTTCAGGGCCACAAGGGGAATCGCTGATGGTGTCGCCGAGATACACCGTCTCTACGCGCATGCCGGTGTTCCCGCCGACGACCTCAACTCGAGGTTCTGCCGCGAGAGTCAGCTGCGCCGGATACGCAGCACAGGTGAGATCGACGTCCAGGCCCGGCGAGTGGAGAAGATGCCGTGAGCTCGAACCGCACTGCCGCCATGGCGGAACCGATCGAACGTGTGCGCCTCACGCGGACACGGACCGACTTCGTTCTCTTGGCGCTCGATACTATGGTCCTCGCCGTGGTGATGGCCGCCTTCGTTGGAACCGTACTCGAAGCCGTCGCGGCCACCTTCGCGGTGGCCCTGGCCGTGGAGCTCACGGGGAACTACCGATCGCTCATTACCCTGTCCGTGCTCAATGATGCGCCCAGGCTCGCCGGGAGCGCACTGGTCGGGTCACTGGTGGTGGAGTTCGCGCTCGGGGGCGACGACTCCATACGTGCACTTCTGCTCAAGATCGGCTGCGTGTTCCTGTCGCTGTTCGTCATCCGTGCCCTGTACTACTCGGCGCTTCGTCACCTTCGTCGGCGTTCCGTGGGCGCTCGGCGACGGACCGTCATCGTCGGCGGCGGTCTGGTCGCCTTGGAGTTACTCGAGAGCATTTATCGATTCCCCGAGTTGGGCCTGACGCCGGTGGCAGTCGTCGACTCCGATCCCCTGCTGGGCGCCGATCAGTTGCCGGTCCCCATCCTCGACAGACCACTCCACGAGGTGGTGAGGGAACTGGACGTGCAGACCGTGATCGTGGCGTTCCGCAATGCGCCGGACTCGTTGCTGGTCTCACCGTTGCGCCAGTGCGACCAGCTGGATTGCGAGATTTTTCTGGTCCCTCGCCTGTTCGAGTTCGTTCACCTCAACTCCGACATGGACCGGATCCACACCATCCCCCTCATCCGGGTACGGCGACACATTCATCGCACCTGGTACTGGCATGCCAAGCGGGTCTTCGACGTGACGGTCGCCGGTACCTCCCTGATACTGCTGGCCCCACTTCTTGCCGTCACCGCGCTGGCCGTGAAGCTGACCAGCCCCGGAGAACCAGTGTTGTTCCGCCAGGTCCGGGTGGGCGGCGACGAACGCGAGTTCCTGCTCTACAAGTTCCGGACGATGCGCCCGGTCGACGCCGAGGCGTCCGACACCGCCTGGCATCCCGAGGACAGGATCAGCCCACTCGGGCGATTCCTCCGCACCACCTCGATCGACGAGCTACCACAACTGTGGAACGTCGTTCGCGGGGACATGTCCCTAGTGGGGCCCAGGCCGGAGCGTCCGCACTTCGTCGAGCAGTTCGCCCAGACCGTGCCGTCCTACGGTGACCGCCACCGGGTGACGGCCGGACTCACCGGGTGGGCCGCCGTAAACGGGCTCCGAGGAGACACGAGCATCACCGACCGGGCTCTCTACGACAACTTCTATATCCAGAACTGGTCGATCTGGCTCGACATCAAGGTCCTGTTGCTCACCGTCCGGGCCGTGGTCGCCAGAACAGGAGCCTGACGCGGTTCGTCTTCAGTCGAGAAGATCCGCCACGCCTCGGCGACGGCTCACCGGTCCGGTGGCCGGGGCGTGGGACAACAAGAGGAGCATCGCGGGGACCTCGCAGTCGATCGGACGGGCGAGCTGTCGGAACTGCTCGGCGAGCTCGCCCAGCTCATCCGCATGGTGCGGGGCCAGAACGGCGTGATCGGTCTGGGACACCGCGTGCAGGAAGATCGGCGTCAATGGGTGCACCGCCAGTCCTGCCGCGGTCGCCTGCACCCACAGGTCCGTTCCGACCCAGCCGGCACGGATATGGGCGCGTGGTGACTGATCGGTCGCGAAGACCACCGCTGCGGCGGACGCCGAGCCCACCCGCGCGGCGACGTCGGCGCCCAGAGCGGAGCCCGCATCCCATTCGCGCAGGCACGCCATCACCTCGGGTCGACGCAGGATGGTCTGCATCGGGACCTGCCCGGGGGCCAGGGCGAGCTCCGACTCGGGGACGCCGGTGGGTTCCGGGTGGCGGGGGTGCCGCGCGACCCAGTCCGCGTGCAGCTGGGGCGTGAGAAAGCGGAGGCGTTCGGCTCCGCCCAGCAGCGCCGCCAACTGCGAGCGTTCAGCGGGATCGTCGAGCAGCAGTACACGCGGTGGCGCCTCGTCCCCCGGCGCGTCGGCGGTCGGACGGTCCAGAGCGGCGGCCACCTCCTCGCGGGTGAGCGAGGAGCCGTCGCCCGGGATCCTGCAGGTGTGCCGGGCCAGCAGGGACTCCAGCCCGCCCCGCCCATCGGGTTCCTCGGGCCGAGGGTCCAGCGCGGGAGTCAGGTCGACGACGAGGCGTGGGTCGTCGGACACGCCTCGAAACGTCGCCGTCCCGCGTAGACCGACCGCGCGGGCCGCGGTCGCGGCGGAGAACCACGCAGCCCCGAGTCCGACCGACGTCGAACGGCCCGCCAGGTCGACCGGCGCGCCGGCACCGGCGGCGTCGCGGATCTCGAGGGTTCCGTCCGCTAGGCCGAAGCGCCAGGGCTGCGAGTTGGCGTATGACGGAGCCCGCGAAGCGGCGTAGAGCACGGTCCCGAGCGTATCCTCGTCTCGTGCGACTTCGCGAGGATCCCTCGGGCGGATGGCCGTCTCTCGCGGGGCGACGCCGTCGGCCGTAGGGGTGGCGGGAGCGTCGGTCTCCGGTCGGAGCCCGTCGAGCGCCGTGTCGAGATCCACCCGGATACGGCCGGAGTACAGCGGTTGTCCGCGCACCATCCGCCGGACGGCGGCGGCGACGCTCGCACCGCCCAGTGCCACGTCCCCGCCCGTCTGTGGCCAGGTGGTCAGGGACCGGCCCACTTCCAGAGCTGACGCGGCCATCCTGGGCGTGATCCGGGATCCGTCCAGGATCTCCAGCGCCAGCGGGACTTTCTGCTCGGTGGTCAACGAGGCCAGCGAATCGCGGTCGAGTTCCCCCACGCGTCCGTGGAACAGTGGCCGCCCGGGCTCCAGATCAAACCGTTCCACATCGAGTACCCCGCCGTCGCTGGTCTCCATGAGAACGGGAATGCCCCTGGCTCGAGCCCGATCCCGGATCAGCACCTTCGCGTCGAAGGAATCGCATTCCTCTGCCACCAGGTCCAGACCGTCGAGGAACGAGTCGAAATTGTCCTCGGTGATCCCGTCCGGCTCCACCTCGATCTCGAGGTACGGGTCCAGCTCGGCGATCCTCCGGGCCGCGACCACCGCCTTGTTCACCCCGATGTCGAGGACCGTCGCCGGCACGCGATTGAGGTTGGACAACTCCATCCGGTCGAAGTCGGCGAGTCGTAGCCGTCCGCACAGGCCCTCGAGGGCCAGCGTGTGGGCGACGGCGTGGCCCACGCTCAGGCCCACCACGCCGATACTGAGAGCCCGCGCCCGCACCTGCTCCTCCGAGGTGATCTTGTTACGGTTCCGGTCGAGCCGCAGGCGGTGGAAGCCGGCCGGCGCCAGCACCCTGACCAGGTGTGACCTCCACGGGTAGTACACCCATCGGGTGTCGTGACAGTCGTTGTCGGACGACCCCGCGAGTGCGGCGAGCGCCTCGATCTGGCCCGCCGTGTGATCCACCACGGTCGCGCACATCGAGTTGAGGTACGCGAGACGATCGGCTTGGTCCGGATCGCGTTGGTCGATGATCTCCGCCCGGTGGGGCTCGATGCCGTGTGACACGTCCACTAGGTCAGTCACCGACCGACACCGAGTCCGCGACCGCGGCGGTGTCCCGGAGCATTTTCCGGTACACCTCCGGCTCCGCGTCCAGGTGGAGTCGCGCGCGGTCCCACCACATCAGACTCGTCCGGTACTTGTCGTTCGGGTAGGGCGACGGCGGGATGTGCTCGGCCACGCGTCCGCCGGACATCTCCCATCTTCGCAGCACGTGGTCGGCTGCGGTGGCCAGGATGAACCGCGCCCCCGTGAAGTGCATGGTGGGCAGGGCGGTGCGGGGCAGAAGGGAGGCGACGGTCGCGGCCGTCGAGCCCGGTGCCGTCCACGCCGTCTTCATTTCCACCACGCCTTCCGGCAGACGGCGACCGATCGAGTCGGCGACCAGGTCCAGGCCCGGTTGCCCCGCCCATTCCAACAGCGCGTGCGACTGGTGGTAACTGATATAGGGCCCTTGGGCTCGAACTCCGCCGACCACCGTGCCGGTGTGATCCAGGGCCGCGTAGAACAATGCCGTGGTATCACCGCCGATCACCTCGTCGTACGATAGGGCCGCCGACACTCCGTGACCCGCATAGGTGGCACGAGCCCCGTTCAAGTACTCTTCCCAGAGGACTGGCGCCGCAGCGGGGGTGGCCAGAACAAGTGTCACACCACCCCGATGCATTACCGGCTGCGAAATTGGTGTCAGTGGACGGGTTGTCGAGAGAAGCGGCGATGCGCTCATGAGGGCTCCTTGGTTAGGCCGGTTAGGCGAGGTGACAAAAGGACCCTGAGGGAATGGGCCTCGCCTGTCATAGTGGGGGTATGACGTACCCGACGTTACTACCGAGGATTTCTGTTGGACAGTAAGTCCAGAAGCCGCTGTCTTATAACATTCGATGTTGTCGGTGATAGCAAGTTGGCGGGACGTTAGCACCGGCGACGCCCGTGATCGTTATTGGACCTCCGGTGGTCGGAGGTCTGGTCGCTCGAGTGGGTATGGCTTTCTTGCCCTGCCATCGATGGTCCGGGGGGTGTTGCCACCTACTCGAGAGGCACGCGTTGACCGCCGATAGGGACGCGGCCCGCCTAAGGTCGGCGAGGTCTCTTCGCAGGCGTGGGTGTCGGCATCGGGTGTCAAGACGGTGACCAGCAGGGATACTTCAGAAGGGAAGTATCGCCATGTCCGAGAACTACGCCGTGTACGTGGGACTGGACGTTGGCAAGAGCGCCCATCACGCATGCGCTCTCGCCGAGGACGGCTCCTGCCTCTACGACAAACCCTTGGTCCAAGACGAAGCTGCTCTGAAGGATGTGTTCGTCGGCCTGCAGCAGTACGGACCGGTCCTGATGATCGTCGATCAGCCCAACACGATCGGGGCCCTGGCAATCGCGGTCGCCCGAGACTGCGGCTGCCAGGTCGCCTACCTGCCGGGATTAGCGATGCGGAAAGCGGCGGACCTGTATCCGGGGCGGTCGAAAACCGACGCCCGGGATGCGTTCATCATCGCCGACACAGCCCGCAGAATGCCGCACACGCTGCGTGCTGTTGACCGCGACAGCGAGGTGCTCTCGGCCTTGAAGATGCTCGCCGGGTTCGACGATGACATCGCCCGCGACTGCACTCGGGCGAAGAATCGGCTGCGCAGTGTCCTGACGCAGATCCACCCGGCGCTCGAGCGGGTGTTCGTCGGTGAGATCCTGGCACGAGCCATCGTGTTGGACCTGCTCATCCACTATGGCGGGCCCACCAAGCTCGCCGTGGCCGGCCGGGCCCGAGTGCTCAAGTGGGCACGGAATCGGTCCCGGAAGGACCCGGTCGAGCTCATCGATCGGATCTTCACGGCGCTGGCCGAACAGACGGTCACTGTGCCCGGAACCGACGCCGCGGAACTGGTCATTCCGCAGCTCGCCGCAAACATCAAAGCCTTACGACAACAGCGCGAGACCATCGCTGGCCAGGTCGAGGGGATGCTCGATGAATTCCCTCTTGCCGAGGTCTTGATCTCGATGCCCGGCATCGGCATCAAGACCGCCTCCAACATCCTGCTGGCCGTAGGCGACTGCAGCGACTTCGCCTCCGCCTCACACCTGGCCGCCTACGCCGGCATCGCACCGGTCACCCGGCGCAGTGGCACCTCCATCAAGGGCGAGTTCCCCGCTCGCCTCAAGAACGCCATGTTCCGCAGCGCCTGGATCGCCAGCAACTGCCATGGCCCCTCTCGGGCTAACTACCAGCGCAAACGCGCCGAGGGCTAGAAGCACAACGCCGCCGTGATGTGCCTCGCGCGCCGCCGAAGCAACGTCATCTACGCCATGCTGACCAACCGCGAGTTCTACCGCGAACCCACCTCACCGCCCCAGATGTCGGCCGCCGCTTGGGCTAGCGAAACCGCGGCCAGAGCATTGACAATCCTCATAGGGACGCCTCCGGTCTACACTCGGCCCATGAGCGCGGCACTAGGGAAACGATTCGATGCTCGCTCCACAGCCGTATTGGTGAGCACGAGTGGGGCGTTCGTCTTGCCTATCTTCGCATTCGGAAGCCCGGGTTTCATCCGCTCCGGTGCCATGCCGGCTCTGTTCGCGGTATGGATCTATACGACTTTCTCGTTCGCCTTCACCCTGTGCGTCGGTCGCCTGAGCGACCGGCAATTCACGGTGATCGGTTTCGGGGGAATGGTGGGGGTCGCCATCTCCGCCTTCGTGGTGACCGATCCGGCTGCGGCTCCAGCGATCGTCGCACTGTTATCCGCGATTCCGGCCATCGCCGCGATGGCGTCGACCCGCCGGGTGACGCTGCTCTTCGTGCTCGTGGCGATCGTGCTGGCGGTGTCGCACTCGCTCTACTGGTCGACCTCCACCGCCGCCCGGATGGTCGCCGCCGGAGCCTCGATCCTCACCGTATCGGTGCCGGTTTTCATGGTGGCGGTCCTGAGGAGCTCGCTGGAGTCCGCCGTGGAGAAGGTCACCTCCCTCGGCGAGACCGATCCGCTGACCGGCGTCTTGAACCGCCGGGGACTGATAAAGCGACACTCCCAGGTGTTCGATCACTGCCGTCGAAGCGGTTCGGCGATCGGTTTCCTCTTCATCGATATCGACCACTTCAAGACCGTCAACGACAATCGTGGCCACGCCGCGGGCGACAGGGTACTCGTGAAGTCCGCGGACACCATCGCGGCCTCCGCTCCGCCCTCCAGCCTGGTCGGTCGGTTCGGCGGAGAGGAGTTCGTGGTGCTGTGCGGCGTCGACAGCATCGCAGACCTGAGCGCGGCGGCTGCGCGGATCCGCGCCGCTGTCGCGGAGCAGGGACAGGTGACGGTGAGCGTGGGCGCCGTGCTCGCCCGCGTCGAGATGACGTACGAGGGGCTTCCCAACGTCTCGGAGATCATCGACGAGCTCGCCCATCACGCCGACCGCTGTGTGTACTGGGCCAAGGACCACGGTCGCGACCGAGTGGTACTGAGAACCGCCCCCGTCGTCCGGTGGTGCCCCGGCCTGCCTCGGGAATCGCTACCGGTGACGCCGGATCTCTCGGACCCCACGGGTTTCCTGGCTTTCGTGAGCCGTCGAGCGTGCCGGGCATCCACGGTTCAGTGAGGGCCGGGGGTTCCTGACGCGAGTACGGGGAACCGGTCGGGGCGGTGCTATCTTTCGAGTCGCCTGCGCAACAGCGTCGCGCCACGGTGGCGAATCGTCCGGGCGGTGACGGCGATGCGTCGGTTCCAGCGGGAATGGTCACCGCCTCGTCGTCTCATAAGTCGTTTCCAGCGTCGCTGGTTCACGATGCCCGGAAGACACTCCTTCGCGAGGGCCGCGGACTCGGCACCCACCCGTCTCTCGGCTTCCGTCCCGCGGTCGAACGCCTCGTGCGCGTTACGCATCGCGTAGCCGGCGAGAGCGCGTCGGTAGTCTGCCCGCCACCGGTCGATCTCCGGCAGGGGCGGAGCGTCGTGCTCGAGGAAGTGCTCGAACACGTGGACACGGGATCTCAGGTCGTCGAGGAGCTGGCCCGCGCTCTCCTCGTAGTGCATGTTCGACTCGTGAATCCGGTACAGCGCCTGGTCCGGCCCGTCTATCCGCCCCACGCCGCCGAGGGCCGCGCAGCGCAGCCAGAGCAGCATGTCTGCTCCCGTCGGGAACCCGGTGTCGAACCCCCCGGCGGCCTCGAGAATCGACCGTCTCAGGAGCACCTCCGGGCTCAGGATGACATTGCGACCCATCCTCATGAAGCGACCCAGCCATTCCGTTCCGTCCCATACCGTCCAACGGGTGCGCCCGAGTCGCGGCTCCGGGGGCACGCCCTCGAACGGCCTGCAGTAACCGTAGACAAAGGCGAGGTCGCCGCAGGCCTGCAGCAGGGCCACGGATCGTGTGATGGAACCCGGTGAGAGCAGGTCATCCGCATCCAGCACGGTGACGAACTCTCCGGTGGTCGACGCCAGCGCCTCGTTGTAGTTCTGCAGGTACGGCTTGTTGTACGGCTGAGTGGTCACCCGGATGCGGTCATCGGTGGCCGCGCGCCGCCGAGCGAGGTCGACACTGCCGTCCGTCGACCAGTTGTCCGCGACGATGACCTCCAGGTCGACCCCGGGCTGGGCCAGAGCGCTGTCGATCGCGGCGCCGAGGAACCGGGCGTAGTTGAAGCACGGGATAACGATCGAGACCCGGGAACGAGACGCCACGGGGACTGGGGACGGATGGGCCACCACGGAAATGCTCCCTTCTGTACCGGGTCGCGGGGCGATCGGAGGACCCGATCCGCCGTTGCCGGCGCGGACACTGTCTCAGTCGTTCGATCTCAGACGCTCAATCAATACAACACTTGTCGAAGTTTGCGAAGAATTGTGCACTCCGCGACCTAGTCTGCAATAGTCGCCTGGTACCGCCCGACCCCCGAACGGTCGTTTCGCAGACGCGAGGAGACGATGCCGTGCCGCGTGCGCATCCGGCTCGACCAGCGCGTCCGCGCACGGATCCGGGACCGGCGGTGGTCGATGTCCTCCGGCCCTCGCCGGTAGGCGGACGTCCCGGGGTCGGCGACCCCGGCCGCGTGCGATCTAGGGCGCTCCGAGCCGTTGAGCGGCTGGTCCTCGTGGCGGCGGTGCTGACGGTCGGCACGGGTGCGGTCGAGGGGACCCTGATCGCTGTGCATCCGCAGGCCGCGAAGGTCCCGGCCATCCTGCTCCTGCTCTCCTGGCTGCTGCTCAGGGTGGGGTCGAGAACGCGGGGCAACCTCCACCCCGTCCACGTCCTGCTCGCAGCGCTCACCGCGACGGTCCTGGCCAGCACGGCTCTCAACCTCTCCGGACCGTTCACCCTGCAGTACGCCGTCCGCTGGATCCCCTTTCTTGCGATCACCGCCGTCCTCGTCGATGTTCTCGCCCGCGAGATCAGGGTGCGCACCGTCCTGGTGGCATCGGTGGTGGGAGCGGTGCTCGCCGGCAGCGGTGCGCTGGTCAGCGTCGTGGTGTCGGGCGAGAAACGGGCCACGGGTCCGCTCGAGGATCCCAACGACCTCGCCTACGTCTTGGTCGCCGCCCTGCCGCTGGTCGTCACGGTGGGCAGGAGCGGCCGGTGGTGGGGCCTGGTACGGATCGGGTGTGTCGGCATCCTCGCACTTGGGGCGGCCGCGACGTTCTCGCGCGGCGGTGCGGTCGCGGCGGCTGTGGCCGTGATCTGGCTGCTCGCTCGTGGAGCCATGTCGATGCGCACCCTGATCCTCGCGGGGTCGGCGGTCGTGATCACGGCTGCGGCGACGGCCGCCGTCGCTGCTTCCACACTCGTCGCGGCGCTCGGCGAGAAGCAGTACATCGCCGGCTCCAACGTCGATTCCAGGATGATTCGATGGCAGGCGGCGGCACGGATGCTCGCGGAGAACCCGGTGCTCGGGGTCGGGCCGGGCGGGTTCCGTGAGGAGTACGTCGCCGCGTCCGGCCTCGCCGAGATAGCAGAACAGACCCCTGTGACCCACAACATGTATCTGGAGGTCGCAGCCGAGCTCGGAGGTCTGGGCCTGTTGCTGTTCATCGCGGTGATCGTCACCGCGTTGGTCTCGACCGAGCTCGCGCTACGCGGGGGGGCGGACCGGACCACGGTGGTCGCGGTCCAGGCGAGTCTGCTGGCCGTCATCGTCGCTTCGATCTTCCTGTCCGAGCAGTACTATATCTCCCTATGGTCGGCTGTCGCGGCCGCGTGCGCTCTGCACCTGCGCTATCCGGCTGCGGGGAGGGGGTGAGCGATGCGCGTCGTGCATGTCATCAACGAGATGGGTATCGGAGGGGCCGAGTCCCTGGTGGTCGAGCTCGTGGACCGGGGTGCCCGATTCGGCTGGACCTCGGCGGTCGCCTCGTCCGGGGGGTCGCGAGCGGACGATCTCGCGTCTCGGGGGCACCCGCACTATGAGCTGCCTCTGGTCACCAGGTCGGTACCGTCGGTTCTCCGTGGCCGCCGGGCGGTCAGGGCCGCCCTCGAGGAGTTCCGGCCCGACGCGGTGATCGCCCACAACGTGCTGGCGAGCGTGGTCGTGCGGCTCGCCCGTCCAGGTGTGCCGGTCCTCGCCGTGTTCCACGGCGTCGCGGGAGACGACTACCGGCTGGCAGCGCGCGCGCTGCGGTGCAGCGCCGACCAGATAGTCGCCGTCGCCCAGGTCATCGCCGATCGTCTGAGCGCCGCCGGCGCAGGACGCCCCGTACCGCGGGTGATCCGAAACGCGGTCACCCCGGCCGGGCGATCGGACCGTCACGCCGCCCGCCTCGGACTGGGCATTCCTCCCGACCAGGCCGTGGCCCTCTGTCTGGCTCGCCTCGAGCCGCAGAAGCGGCACGACGTGCTCATCGACGCCTGGCGGCTGCTCGACGTGGACGCCACTCTCCTCGTGGCCGGCGACGGTTCACTGCGGGCGGAACTGCAGGAGCGGGCCGCCGACCTCGGCGACCGAATACGCTTCCTCGGGCCCCGATCCGACGTCCGGGACCTCCTCGCGGCCACGGATGTCACGGTTCTGACCAGTGACTGGGAGGGCCTGCCCATCTCGGTACTCGAGTCGCTCGCCGCAGGACGTCCGGTCGTCGCGTCGGACGTCGACGGTCTCCGCGAGGTGTTGAGAGCGGGAGGGGGTCGTCTCGTCCCGCGGAACGATCCGCAGCGAACCGCCTCGGCACTGCGCGAGTTGCTTACCGACGTCGCAGCGCGCGATCGCGCAGCGGAGCACGGACTCGCTACCATCGCGAACTCCTACGCTCCCGACGACATGATGCGCTCCTACGACGACCTCCTGAGGTCCCTGCTCTCCGGAAGGGATTGCCCATGAACCGACCGACGACACACTGGCTGACCAGGCGGGTGGCGGCGGCGCTCGCGACCGCGCTCATCGTCTTTCTCGCCGTGGCCGCGGCTCTGCTGGTGCGGAGCGATGCGTACGACGCCCGGATCGGCCTGCTGGCCGTGCCCGAGGCGACCCCCTCAACAGCGGAGACCGCGGACTTCGGGGTCGTGGTCGCCAACTCGCTGCCCGCAGTGATCGAGGTGGCTCACAGCGCCTCCGTGCTCACCGCCGCGGCCGAACGTGTGCCGGGCGCCCCGGGGGATCCGACCGAGATCGCCGAGGACGTCACGGTGGAGCTCGTCCCCGCCTCGGGGTTGGCGCGACTCACCGTGCGCGCGGAGAATCCGGAGGTCGCCGCCGGTCTCGCCGTCGAACTCGCGGATGAGTTCGTGCAGGCGGAGCTCCTCTCCCCGACCGCGGGCCTGCGCGTGCTCGACCCGGTGCCCACCGTGAGGCGCGCGTCACCGGACCTGCTGCTGGGGTTCGGCGTCGCCGTCGTCGCCGGGGCGATCGGAGGGGTCGCGGCGCTTGGCGCAGCGACCCTGTGGTGGCCACGACCGGCCCGTCGGCTGCGCCGGCTCCTCGAGGACGCCGGTATCGGTCATCCCGTGGTGATGGTCGCCGACGACGGCTCCGTCGACAGTCTCGAGCAACTGAGATTGTTGCGCGAGACCGTGGCCAGACCCCTGCGTCTCGTCGCGACCGAACCGCAGCTCGCCGACGCGGCGGCACGCCTGGCGGACGAACTCGCCCTGGAGCCCGCGCCGGTCACCGACAAGCGCCGGATTGCCGTGGGACTCGTTACCCGCAGCTCGGCGGACTCGGCGGCCCTCCGGGCTGCTATCGGCAGCCTGCCGGATCACCGCGAGATCGTCGCCGTCATCCTCTCGGACGAGCACGCGGACCCGGAGGAGACGCGAGACGATGGCGAGCCGGACGAGTCGGCCGCGACGGTCCCGACCGACCCGGGGGGCGACCTCTCGACGTCTGACGGGCCGGTGGCGGGGGAATCGGCCTCCGCTACCGCTCGCTGAGTCGGGGCGGCCATGTCGGAGACGACCGCGACCGACTCGCTGGCGGCCAGGGCTGCGCGGGGCTCACTCTGGCTGGGGCTGGTCAACGTCGCCAGCAAGGGCAGCCAGATGGTGGTCACAATCGTCCTCGCCCTGTTCCTCACCGAGGCCGACCTCGGCCTCGTCACGGTCGCGGTGTCCCTGGTCAACATCGGTCAGGTCATCCAGATGATGGGCGTTTACGACGTCATCGCCCGTACCAGCCGCGACGAAAATTTGATGGCGGGCACCGTCCTCGTCATGTCGGTGTCGGCCGGGCTGGCCATGGCCGTCGGCGGAGTGGCGTTGTGCGTCCCCATCGCGCATCTCGTCGGTGCCCCCGCGTCCGCCCCGCTGATTGCGATAGTGGCGGTGGGTCTGCCGTTCACCGCGGTCGGCGGTGTGCAGATGGCGCTGATGCACCGCACTCTCGACTTCCGGCGGCGGATGCTCCCGGACGCCGGCAGCGCCCTGCTCGGCGCGGCCGTCACCGTCGGACTCGCGGCGGCGGGAGCCGGGCCCTACTCGCTCGCTGTCGGGATGCTCGTCACCGCGGTCCTCCAGCCGGTGTTCGGGTACGTGGTGGGCAGCCGGTTGAGGCTCCGGTGGGACACCGCCGTGGCCCGCGAGGCGATCGGATGGATCAAGCTGGTCGGCCCGGCCGCCGTGGTCTCGTACGTGCTGGTCAGCATCGATTACCCGATCATCTCACGGATTCTCGGCCCGGACGCCGTCGGGGTCTATTCGCTGGCCTTCCGGATCGCCTGGGTGCCGTACATCATGGTGGCCGTCGTGCTCGGAGCCGTCGCGTTCCCCGTCTTCTCCACCCTGATCCGGGCTGACCGTCGCCACGAGCTCGCGGCCGCCACCGGCCGGTTCACCCACGCGAGCCTGCTGATCGTCGCGGGCCCGTACGTGCTCGCCGCCCTCCTGGCGGACAGCATTGTCCTCCTCGGCGAGCAGTGGTCGGCGTCGTCACCGGTCCTGATCGTGCTCTGCGGTTACGGCGCGATATTCAGCGTCCTGGTGATCTGGTACGAGGCGCTCCGGGCCGTCGGCTGGCTCCGCCTGTACCTGCTGTTGGAGGTGTCACACCTGATCATCGGTGCGACCCTTCTCCTGACCCTCACCGGGCGGGGCGTGACCGCAGCGGCCTGGGCGCAACTGATGGCGGCGGGCGTGCTGCTCGTTCCCGCACACCTCGTGATGCGTCGTGCCGGGGTGGCGCCGAGGATGGTCGACGTGGGCCGCGCCGTGCTCGGTGTGTCGATCCCCGTGCTCGGGTGCGTCGCGGCCGCCGCGGGACTGCGGGCCGCGGGAGTGGGTCTGACCGTCTCCTGGGCGTCGACCGCGGTCCAGACGATCGTTCTGATCGTGGTGTTCTGCACACTCGCGTGGGCGGCCAACCGCGCCGTCCTGGGGGATCTCAGACGGCTCCGCCGCGGGTAGATCGATCTTGAAAGGGGAAACAGGTGACACAAGGTACGTCGACGAGCCGCCCGGCGGTGGTGCATGTCTCGCAACCGGTGGACGGCGGGGTGGCCGCCGTCGTCGAGGCCCTCGCCACCGACCAGGCGGCCCGTGGCTGGGACGTGCACGTAGCCACCGGGTCGGCCGGCCGGCTGCCGGAGCGCCTCGTCGATCGCCCGGTGTCGGTGCACCGCTGGGAGGCCACCCGGTCGCCCGGGCGGAGCACCCCGGGCGAGATCGTCCGGCTGGCGACACTCCTGCGCACTGTCCGTCCCGATGTGGTCCACCTGCACAGCTCGAAGGCGGGATTGGCCGGGCGGCTCGCGGTCCGTGGGCGCGCGGTCCCCACCATCTTCCAGCCCCACCTGTGGTCCTTCGAGGCCGACGACGGGGCCGCCGCCCGGCCCGCGCTGCTCTGGGAGAGACTGGCCGCCCGGTGGGCTGACGCCATCGTGTGCGTGAGCTCGGATGAGTGCCTCCAGGGCGTCCGCGCCGGGATCGACGGGCGGCTCGTCGTCGTCCCCAACGGTGTCGACACCGACCGCATCCGTCCCGGCGACCGCGACCTCGCCCGCCGCGAGGTGGGGATACCGGACGGCCCGCTCGCGGTGTGCGTGGCGCGCCTGTCGCCGCTCAAGGGACACGACTACCTGCTGCGCGCCTGGCCCGCGGTGCTGCGCGACGTGCCCGGTGCGCGACTGGCGATCGTCGGCGCCGGGCCGTTGCGTGAGGAGCTGTTCGCCGAGCATCCGATCGCGTCGGACCCGTCGGTGCTCTGGATCGGTGACAGTCCGAACCCCTGTCTCTACATGTGTGCTGCAGACGTCGTCGTCGCGCCGTCCCGGGCCGAGGGCATGGCGCTGGTGCCCCTCGAGGCGATGGCCAGCGAGCGAGCGCTCGTCGCGTTCGCCGGTGGCGGCATGCGCGAGAGCATCGGCGATGCGGGCGCGGTCCTCGACGTCGGCGACCTCGCGGGACTCGCCAGGGAGATCACCGCCCGCCTCAGAGACGGGGAACTCGCGGCGCGGGAGGGTCGTCTCGGGAGAGCTCGAGCGGTGTCCCGGTTCGACACGCGCCGGGTCGCCGACGACATGGCCGCGCTGGTGACCGAACTGGTCGGTCGAAGGTGAGTCGGCGCGCGACGAGGAGGGGACGCTCATGGCACGTATCGCTTACCTACTGACACAGGACCGTGGTGGACCCGTCGACGTGACCACCCGACTCGCCCTCGCGGTCGCCGACCTCGGTGGTCACACGGTCGGCGTCTTCGGTCCCCCGCCCGCCCGTGGCGGCGAGGCCGTCCGCGAGATCCACCATCCGATCGATGTTCCCCGCAAGGGAGACCTGCGCGCGCGGAGCCGGGCCAGGGCAGCCCTCCGGCGCTGGCGACCGACCATCGTGCACGCCCAGGACCGTCGCGCCGGACTGGTCGCCGCGGGTATGCACTGGATCCCCGGCGGTCCCCGGGCGGTACTGCAGACCTACCACGGCGTACCGGACGACGTGACGCAGCCGTGGTTCAGTGGTGAGCGGGGTGCGATCGGACCGTCCCGGTACACGCGCGCCGTCCTCGCCGGTGACGCCGCCACCGCCGCCGCGTCGACCCGCACGGTCGTCCCCGCCACCGCGATGGCCGACTTTCTCCATCGCCGGCTACGGATCCCTCTCGGTCAGATCGTCCATCTGGACAACGGGGTCGTTCTGCCCGAGGCCGCGCCACCGGTCGGGCCGGTCCGTCGCCTGCTCTTCGTGGGGCTGCTCGTGGAGCGCAAGGGGCTCGTCGATCTGCTCACCGCGCTGCAGCGCCCCGGTGTGCTCCGAGACGGGGTCACCCTCACCGTCGCCGGAGACGGCCCGGCCCGACCCGAGGCCGAGCGGCTCGCAGCGCACCCCGTCCTGGCCGGCCGGGTCGAGTTCCTCGGCTACCGGACCGACGTGCCCGAACTCCTGGCCGCTCACGACGCACTCGTCCTGCCCTCTCGGATGGAGCAGCAGCCGCTGGTGGTGGCCGAGGCGATGGGCGCCGCCAAGCCGGTTCTCGCCACCGACACGGGAGGCGTCGCCGAGATGCTCGATGTACCCGGCTACCCCTATCTCGCGCGACCGGGCGACGTCGAGGCACTCGAGGTCGCGCTCGTGCGACTGCTCACCGATCCCGAGCCGGGGCGCCTCGGACGTGCGTTGGCCGACCGGGCGCGACGCCTGTACTCGGTCGAGCGGTCCGCCGCCGCCCACCTCGGGTTCTACGAGACGCTCATCTGATCACCACGAGGCTCTCGCCGGGTTCGAGCAGACCCTCGTCCACACGGTCACGGAACTCGTCCGGCACCACCACGGGGGCGGCCCGTCCCGTCGGGTTGAGCGCGACCCAGCCGCCAGTAAACCTCCTGGTCCACACGCCGTCCACCGACCGTCCGGCGGTCTCCACGGCCTGCCCGAGGCCGGCGTCGAGCCAGGGGTTGTCGGGCAGTGACCGATAGGACGGATCGCCCGTGGCCATCCAGCAGGTCCGCGGGCCCGCCAACAGTGCGGCGGCCGCGAACCCGGACTGCTGCTCCCGCCGACCGGCTTCGTTGGTGATGAGCAGCAGCCAACGGTCCCCGGCCGCCGCCGAGGCCATCATCTCCTCCCACTGGTGGCCGTCGAAGGTGATGAGTGACCCGTCGTCGGACTTTCGTGCGAAGAACTCGTCCAACCCGCCGCCGAAGCGACTGTTGGAAAGCCACATGCCGTCGAACATGCGCGAGTCCGCGGTGTTCGGAACGAGCAGCTTCCCGGCGTCGTTGAGCGCGGTGCCGGCCACGGGGAGCATCTCGTCGATGCCGGTGCGCACACGTTCATCGGTCTCCGCCTGTGACGACGTCCCTTCCACCACCTGGTCCGTGTAGTACGACAACGTGTTTAGCGCGTTGTCGGCGAGGACACCGTCCCAGCCCTCGGCCGTGACCTCCGCGACCACGGCGTCGGTCCAGGCGCGCTGGTACGTCTCGTCCCAGACCGTCATCTGCCAGTGACCCGGAAACGGGTCCCACTCGATCCGGCGACCCGAGGAGTCCCGGGCGAACCACTCGGGGTTCTCCGTCTCGGCGCGGCCGAAACCTATCCCCGTCGCGAGCTTCTCGGCGTCGGATCCGTCGTCGTAGGCGCCGCTGTAACTGCGGGTACTCGACAGGTCCTTGTACACCAGGACGACGACGTCGGGGTCGATCTCCTTGAGTTCACGCAGCCGATCGGTTTCCCACGCGTTGAGCACCACCACATCGTGATCCGCCCGGATCTCCGCGTCGGTGGGTGAGTCGCCGATCCCGTACCAGAATCTGCACACGGATCGCTCGGTCCCGTCATCGGCCACCGCCACCGACTCCACCTCGGTGTGGCGATCGTCGGCCTGCTGTCGGCCCGCACCCTGCGGACCGCCGCCGGTCGCGCACGCGGAGGAGACGACAGCGGCGATAAGCAGCGGTGCGAGCACGGAGACCACCCAGTTGAGTGTAGTCGACCGGCGGGGGTCAGCGGGGTCGCTGCTGTGATGAGTCATCACTGTCCTGGCGTAGTCGGCGTGGGGCGGCGTAGGGGCGGATCGCGGGGGCGACGGGCCGTCCGCGCAGGAGCCCGTCGACCGAGCCGGCTGCGAGAGCGTCTCCGTACGGCCCGAGCGCCGCGGTGGCTGCGTCCACCGTACGGTCGATGTCCTCCGCGGTGTGCGCGGCGGAGGTGACGAAGGACTGCCCGAGCACCCCCCGCGTGATGAGCTCCTGCAGAAACAGGGTCCGGAAGGCCTGCGAGGGCATGCCTTCGGCGTCGCAGGTCTCGAACACCAGACACGAGGCACGGCCGACGACCCGGAGGTGATCGCCGAGTCCGGCGGCCCGGGCAGCCGAGTTCACCCCGTCCGCGAGCGCGGTTCCGGCAGCCTCCATCGCCGCCACGGGATCGGTTCTGCGGTACTCCGCGGCGACCGCGCGGAAGGCGGCCAGACCCACGCGCTCGGGCCCCTGCGTCGTGGACAACAGGAACACCCGTTCCCGGTCGGTGTTCAGGCCGCCGAACTCCATGAACTCCCGCCGACCGGCCAGCGCGGCGATGGCGTAGCCGTTACCCATGCCCTTGCCCCACGTCGACAGGTCCGGGGTCACCCCGTACACCCCTTGCGCACCGTGGGCCGACCACCGGAACCCGGTGATCATCTCGTCGAAGACGAGTAGCGCTCCGTGTCGGGTACACAGCTCGCGCACCCCCTCGAGGAACCCGGGGGCGGGCTCCGCCTGGCCGGTCGCCGCTTCCAGGATGACGCATGCCGTATCCCCGTCGACCAGTATCTCCTCCAGCGAGGGCAAGTCGTTGTACCGGAACCGACGCACCCGGCTGGTGGTCGCCGCGGGGATCCCCGCGGGCATGTCGGTGGTCCCGATGAACCAGTCGTCCACCGAGAAGAAGGGCTGCTGCGCGACGGCCACCCCGGTGCGTCCGGTGACAGCGCGGGCGAGCCGCACCGCCGCGGTGGTGGCGTCGGAGCCGTTCTTGGCGAACTTCATCATGTCGGCACCCGGCACCAGGTCGAGGAAGTCCCTGGCCGCGTGGAGCTCGAGGTCGGTCGGTCGGGAGAAGTTGACGCCATCGGAGATCGCCGCCCGGACGGCGTCGTCCACGGGCGCGAACGCGTGACCGAGTGTCACCGAACGCAACCCCATCCCGTATTCGACGTACTCGTTGCCGTCGACATCCCACACCCGCGCGCCGCGTCCCCGAGACAGCACCGGGGCCATCGAGTCCGGGTACTGATCGGAGCCCCGGGCGTAGGTATGGGCGCCTCCGGGGACGAGCCGGTGGAGCTCGCTCTGCAGCGCGTTGGAGCGGTCGAAGACGCTGACCCCGGGCCGGGTCACGACAGGGCCGGGTACCGACGCATCGCCTCATCGATCACGCGGGTGTCCTGCAGGTCGCGCAGTCGGGCGAGCCGGGTGAACCGCGAGAAGAACTGCTCCTCGGTGAAGTCCGACGCGGCGTAGGCGCGGTGTAGCTCGAAGGCCCCGTCAGCGATCTGCCACCGGGCCTCGAAACCGAGGTCGCGGCGGATCGCCCCGAAGTCCACCTGGTACGACCGCGGGTCGGAACCCGTTTCACCGGTGATCGCGAGCGTGACGCCGGGCACCTCGTCGACCACGGACTGCGCGATCTGGGCGACGGTGACGTTGTTGGCCTCGCTGCCCACGTTGTACGCCGTGCCACTGACCACGTCGGCCGGGGCGTCCAGGCAGGCCAGGAAGGCGTCGGCGATGTCGCGGATGTGCACGAGCGGTCTCCACGGGGTCCCGTCGGACAGGACCTTGACCTGCCCGGTGAAGACCGCGTAGCCCACCAGGTTGTTCAGCACGATGTCGGCACGCAGGCGCGACGAGAAACCGAACGCCGTCGCGTTCCGAAGGAAGACGGGGACGAACGAGTCGTCGGCGAGGGCGGCGACGTCCTCCTCCACCCGGATCTTGCTCTCCGCGTACGGGGTCAGCGGCCGCAGGGGCGCCGACTCGGTGACGAGCTCGTCCCCGGCCGCTCCGTACACCGAACACGTCGACGCGTACAGGAATCGCCCGACGCCCGCCTCCTTGGCGGCGCGGGCCAGGGCGACCGAGGCGTGATGGTTGATGTCGTGCGTGATCTCGGGGGCGACCGCGCCCAGCGGGTCGTTGGACAGTGCGGCGAGATGAACCACCGCGTCGAAGCCGGCGAGGTCGTCGACGGTGATGTCCCGCAGGTCGATGGCGATGGTGGGTGGATCCTGCGGGGGCGGGCCCATCACACACTCGGCGAAGTAGCCGATGTCCAGACCGATCACCTCGTGACCAGCAGCGGCGAAGACCTCCGTCATCACGGTTCCGATGTACCCCTGACTGCCGGTGATCAAGACACGCATGTCGACTCCTTCGTGAACGAGATGGTCGCCTTCTCTAGTACGAAAGCCTCGGCGTGAGGCGCCCGGCACTGCACTCCACGGAGCCGGGACAACGCGACGAACGACTCGCCGTCACCGAACCAGTCGTGGTGGCGCTGTGAAGGGTAGTGCGCGAGGAGGACTTGTTGTTTGCGCTGCGCCGTCTCCGGGGAGAACGGCAGGAACACGGAGGGTGACGGGGTATCGGTCTCCCACTTGAGGATCTCGTAACCGAGGATGAGGTGGTCGCGGAACTCGGTGGGCGTCACCTCGGCTAGGAGCCGATGGTCCTGGTGGGCGTCGTTCCGGTGGGGGGCGAACACCAGGTCCGGATCGCCTGCGCGGGCGAACGCCGCGACGGAGTCCTTGACCCGGTCCCAGGACGCGGGAAGCCGTCCGTCCCGGAAATCGAGGACCGTGATCTCGAGGTCCGCCCCGGGCAGGAGGGCGGCGAGCGCGGCGCGCTCCTCGTCCTCCCGCGACGTGCCCGCTCCGGTGAGAACGAGCGCGCGGACCCGTAGTCCGGGGATGGTCGAGCACAGCTCGGACAGGGTCCCGCCCATCCCGATCGCGATGTCGTCGCAGTGGGCGCCGAGGACGGCCACCTCGCGAACGGCGGCGAACAGCGGGATCACCGGCGGATGCTCCCGGCCGAGTCCTCGGGGGTGGACGAGGGCACGGGAGCGGGGTGCGGGCGTCGCTCCTCGGCCGTCCGCTCGTGATCGGCCGCCCATACCATCCACGGATGGGTGCCCTTGGTGTAGGCCTCGTCGAGTTCCGCCCTCTCCTTGAACGTGTCGGCGGGCTTCCAGAAGCCCAGGTGCTGGTAGGCGAACAGCTCTCCGGTGCCGGCCAAGGAGCCGCAGACGTCGGCGACGAGGTCGCCGCCCGGCGGCAGGAGGTCGAAGATCGACTGGGAGAGCACGAAGTAGCCGGCGTTCTCCCAGATGGGGAATTCACCTACCGGGGTGATCCCCATGACGTAGCTGTCCTGACCCAGCTGCACACAGTGGAAGGATGACTGCGGCGGCACGACCATCATCGATGCCCGGGCCCCCGAGTCGTGGAATTTCTCGATGATGTCGTCCATCGGGGCGTCGGTGAGCACGTCGGCATAGTTCGCGAGGAAGTACTCGTCACCGCCCAGGTGGGGACGAACGCGGCGGAGACGTTCGCCGATCGGAGACTCCAGTCCCGTGTCGACGAACGTGATCGTCCAGTCCCCGATGTCGGAGGCGAGCAGATCGACCTGCCCTCCCGACAGGACGAAGTCGTTGGACTCCGTCTCATTGTAGTTGAGGAAGTACTCCTTGATGTACTTGGCCCCGTAGCCCAGGCACAGGATGAACTCGTTGTGTCCGTAGTGGGCGTAGTACCGCATGACGTGCCACAGCAGAGGTCGGTGGCCCACCATCTGCATCGGTTTGGGCAGACCTTCCCCGACGTCGTTGCGCATACGCATGCCGTAGCCGC
Organism: Dietzia sp. Alg238-R159; assembly: GCF_900537145.1. Taxonomy (NCBI): domain Bacteria; kingdom Bacillati; phylum Actinomycetota; class Actinomycetes; order Mycobacteriales; family Dietziaceae; genus Dietzia; species Dietzia sp. Alg238-R159. The sequence goes on from NZ_UNRI01000006.1 coordinate 96,170, forward strand.
CGCAGAACAGGACAACCTTCATCGCTTCGCTCCGTCCAGGAAGGGGGTGTCGTTGAGGCCTGCGACCGCGCTGCGAGCAGGTTCCACGATTTCGAGGGTGGGGAGCGGGAAGACGAGCCGTCCGCCCCAGCCGCCGACGTAGCGGAGCTGTTCGAGCAGTTCGGTGCGCAGGTTCCAGGGGAGGACGACGACGATGTCGGGGCGGTCCTCGGCGATCCGTTCAGGTGGGTGGATCGGGATCCTGGTACCGGGGGTGTATCGACCGTGCTTGTAGGGATTGCGGTCGACGGCGTACTCGATCAGGTCTGTGCGGATTCCGCTGTAATTGAGCAGGGTGTTGCCCTTGCCGGGGGCGCCGTAAGCGACGGTACGAGCTCCGGACCGTCGCTGCTCGAGCAGGAACTCCAGTAGACGGCGACGAGCCTCGTCCGCGGCGGGCTGGAGGTGGCGGTAACCCTCGGTGTGGTGGAGACCGGCATCCGCCTCGAGATCCAGGACCCGCTGCACCGACGGGCCGGGCTCGCGGCCCGCCTCGGCGGGGCTCGCCCAGAGTCGGATCGACCCGCCGTGGGTCGGCAGCATCTCGACGTCGCAGAGGTCGAGACCGGCGGTCACGAGCGCCCGCCGGGCGGCGAGGACCGTGAAGTACTGGAAGTGTTCGTGGTAGACGGTGTCGAACTGCGCGGAGGCGACCAGGTGGAGCGCATGGTGGACCTCGATACTGAGGTGGCCGTCGTCGGCGAGCAGGATCCGTAGCCCCTCGGTGAAGCCGAGCAGATCGGGGATATGGGCGTACACGTTGTTCGCCACCACGAGGTCTGCGGGGCCGTGTTCGTCCCTGATCCGCCGCGCCGAGGACGGGTCGAGGAACTCCGTGACGGTGGGGACGCCGCGGTCGCGGGCGGCGGCGCCGACGTTCGAGGAGGGTTCGATACCGAGGCAGCGGATACCGGCGGCCACGACGTGCTGCAGGAGGTAGCCGTCGTTGCTGGCCACCTCGACGACGAAGGAGTCAGGTCCCAGGTCGAGGCGACCGACCGCGTCGTCGACGAAGGTCTTGGCGTGCGCCACCCAACTGTCGGAGAACGACGAGTAGTAGGCGTAGTCGGTGAACGTGTCCTCCGGCGTGATGAGCGCGGGGATCTGGAGCAGGAGGCACTCGGGGCACAGCCGCATGTGCAGCGGATAGGTGACCTCGGGCTCGTCGAGTTGGGTGGCCGTGAGGAACCTCTCGCACGGTGGGGTGGCACCGAGGTCGAGAACGCTCAGAAGGGTGGAGTTCCCACAGAGCCGACACTGCACGATGTTGTCCCCCGGAAAGCTGAGAGGACATGCGAGGCGTCTCCCATGTCCGGTACGGAAGACTTCACGATAGCTCAGCCGGCCCCTGTTCGTGAGAAAGTTCCTACTTTCCGACCCCGTCGCCCGCGGGGTCAGCCCCGGTTGACCGGGCCGTCGACGACCCACCGGCCGGAAAGTTCAGGCAGGGTGCGCTGCAGTTCGGGCAACAGATCCGGGACGGTCAGAAGAACGGTGTCGGGCGCTGAGGCGAGGAGTGTCTCCGGGCTGATGATGGGGATGTCGGTCCCGGGCATCCGGCTACCGTGCTTGGCCGACGACGCGTCCGCGACCGCGGCGAGCAGGTCGTGCGTGATCCCCGCCCGGGCGAAGAGCGCGACCGCCCGGGAGGCCGCACCGTACGCGGCGACGGTGTGTCCCTTGGCACGCTCGTCCTCCAGCCACCGCCGGAGGCGGGTGGCGTGGCTGTCCGCCGAGTGCTGGAGCGCGGTCGTGCCCTCCGCGGTGTGCAGGCCCAGACGGCGCTCCTCGGCGATGATCTGCCGCACCGGCTCCGGCAGGACGGCGTCCCGGTCCGCGGTCGCCGCGACGAGGTGGATGCCCCCGTAGAGGTCGAAGCTCCAGATCTCGTGCATCGCCAACCCGCATCCCCGCAGGAGCGCATGGAGCGACGTCGTCGAGTAGTACGCGAAGTGTCCGTGGCGCAGGGCGTTCCACTGCCCCTGTCCGACGATCGTGGCGAAGGAGTGGAACTGCAAGAGCAGGACGCCCCCCGGGGCCAGCGCACGACGACGGTCGGCGAAGGCCGCGCGTTGATCCGGGCAGTGCATGATGCCGAAGCAGTCGACCACCACGTCCGCCGGCCCCCCGTTCACGGGGTGCAGACCGCGCGACTTCAGGTGGTCCACCCAGGTGCCGCCGTGCGGGCTACCGAACTCCCGGACGGTCGATCGGTCGTCGAACCATCCTGAGGCGGCCACTCGGCCGACCGCGTCGACGGCCTGATCGATCAGCGCGCGTGGCTCCACGCCGCGGGGTTCCTGCGTGACCGTGTCGTCCTCCGCCAACTGCGCCAATGCACACGACTGACACAGGGCCATCGCGAGCGGATGGGTCGGATCGTCGGTGGGGGACCCGACCGGGGGGAAGAAATCGGAGGCTGGCTGGTCCCCGAGGTCCAGAATCGTGATCAGCCGTTCGCTCCCGCATCCGCGGCAAGTCATGGTGGTCCTCCTCCGGGTGCGGCACGATAGGGGAGTGCGCGTCAAAAGTACCGAACTGCCCGGCGTCCTCGTCCTCGTTCCGGAACCGTTCACCGACGAGCGGGGGTTTTTCACCCGCACCTTCGACGCGGAGATCTTCGACGCGGCTGTCGGCAGGCCCGGAGCGTCCGCCGGATTCCTGCAGGACTCGCAGTCACGCTCCCGGCGGGGAACCATCCGGGGGATGCACGGTCGCCGGGGCGCGGGTGAGGCCAAACTCGTCCGGTGCGCGCGGGGCGCGGTCCTGGACGTCATCGTCGACATCCGTCTCGACTCCGATGCCTTCGGCAGATCGATCGCCGTGACGCTGGACGATGAGACCTTCCACCATCTCTACATCCCGCCGGGGTTCCTGCACGGGTTCCAGGCGCTCACCGAGTATGCGGACGTGTGTTACCGGATCGACCGGCCGCACGACTCGACCGAGGACATCTCCGTGGCCCACGATGATCCCGAGCTGGGCCTGGACTGGCCGCTGCCGGTGGGCCCGATCTCGGACCGGGACCGATCGGCGCCCTCGTTCCGGGAGGCGCTCGACCGCCTGGCGGCCGAGGGACCCGGGCGAGCCGGCGGAGTCGTCTCCTAGTCCCGACTGCTCAGCGCCTGCGCGGCCGCCGCCAGCCCCAGTGCCGCCAGTCCCGTGCGCAGCCTGTCCGTGGCCATCAGCGCTCTGATGCGCGGCCCGGTGACCTGCTCCCGGGCGATCCCCATGTGCAGCGGGACCACTCCGGCGGTGATGGCCGGGACGGCGACGCCCGTGGCGCACGCGAGGAGCGTGGCGCCCAGACCGCTGCGCTCCCGCGAGCGGACCGACCCGTAGGCCGCCCAGGCCGCCGCCCCGAGGCCCGTCGCGTACAGCGTGATGGCGACGGGGGCGATGCGGCGGGCGTGATCGGCTTGGCGCTCGGCGATGCCGTGGGTGGAACCGTCGAACAGCTGGGGATAGACCACCGAGGTGACCATCGACTGGAACCCCAGGTGGACCGCGGACGTGGTCAGCAGCGCGAGGCGGCCCGCGCGCAGGATCGGGTCCGGTGTGGGGCCCGGGGCCGCGGGGCGTCGGCGATACATGGCTGCCACGCTACCTCTCGCGGGACCGTCCCAGGAGGGCCCGACCCTCGCCGTCGTCGGTCACCGCGCGCGCGGTGCGCAGCACGACCCGCCACCCGCGGTCCGGCGCGTCCACCCGGCCGCGCCGCTCCAGCTCCCACCGACTCGCCGTCACCCGCATCACCGTGTAGCGCCCGGGGCGCGACGAGCGCACCACGAGCTGCGTGTAGCCGGTCGCCACCGCGCGGTCCCCGTCCAGCAGCACGACCGGCAGACCGGGGACGTGCCCGCACCCGTGCGCGATGAGTCCCTGGTGCGCGTCCCCGTGCACCATCTCCCGCAGCCCCTCGTGCCCCTCGAGTACGCCGGTGTCCACGTCGTAGACGCCGTCCTCGGTCCACAGTTCGGCCACGCCCTCGGCGTCGCCGGAGTCGACGCGGGGGGAGTACGAGGCGAGCAACCGCAGTACGGCCAGCTCATCGGCCGCGCGGGCCAGCTCGGCCCGCGCGGTGGCGAGACCGGTCTCGGTCGAGGTGAGCCTCGCCTCGAGGGCGTCCAGACGGGCGGTGTCGGAACCATCAATCATGAACCCGACATTAATGCACTAACTGAAACACGTTACAAGTAGTGTGCAGACCATGACGGACAAGAGTGCAGACAACCGTCCCGCCGTGATGACGGCGGACGTCATCGTGGTGGGGATGGGAATCGCCGGCGCCTGCGCGGCGATCGAGGCCGCCGAGGCCGGGTCGACGGTCATCGCGCTGGAGGGCGCCTCCGGACCGGGCGGCTCCTCGGCGCAGTCGGGCGGAGAGGTCTACCTGGGGGGCGGCACGGCCACCCAGCAGGCCCTGGGCATCGCCGACACCGAGGAGGACATGCGCGCGTTCCTCCTGGCCGCGCTCGGGCCCAACGCCGACGAGGCGAAGATCGCCGACTACTGCGCGGGGGCCGTCGAGCACCACGACTGGCTGGTCTCGCACGGAGCGGTGTTCAACCGGAAGTTGTGGGACACCCCCACCTGGATGCCGGGCGACGACTCGGGCCTGATGTGGATGGGGGAGCGGGCGGAGCCCTACGCGTCCCTGGCCACCCCGGCAGCGCGCGGTCACCGGCCGCCCGCCCCGAACTTCGCCGGGAACGTGCTCATGGACTCCCTCGTGGCCACGGCGCAGAAGGCCGGCGTCGACCTGCAGTGCGACGTCAAGGCGCGTTCGCTCATCGTCGAGGACGGACGCGTGGTGGGCGTCCGGGCCACGCAGTTCTCCGAGGAACGCGAGTACCGCGCCACCGGCGGCGTCGTGCTGGCGACGGGCGGGTTCGTGGACAACGACCGGATGCTCGAACAGTGGGCGCCGCAGCAGCTGGGCAAGGACAAGGTCTCCGACGGCCGCGACGACGGCTCCGGCATCGAGATGGGCATCGAGGCCGGCGCGGCCGTGCGCCGCATGCACCAGACCGAGACCGCGATGCTCGTCATCCCCCGCCTGGTGGTGGGCGCGATGCTCGTCGACGGCGACGGGCAGCGCTTCATCAACGAGGAGGTCTACCCGGGCCTGTACTGCCACGCGGCCGTGTATCACCGCCGCCCGCCGGTGTGGGTGATCATCGACGAGAAGGGCATCGAGGACGTCCCGGAGTCCGAGCTGTGGGGTATGCAGCCCATGCACGCCGCCGAGACCATCGAGGAGCTCGCGGCCGACTGTGGGTTGCCCGCCGATGCGCTGGCCGACCAGTTGCGCCGCTACAACGCCGGCGCCGAGCGTGGCGAGGACCCGCAGTTCGGCAAGAACGCCCGGTGGGTGCGCCCGCTCGAGCCGCCGTTCGGTGCCTACCCGACGGGTGCCGGGGGGCCGGACACCTTCAACGGCCTGCCGCTCAAGGCGCAGGGGTTCACGCTCGGGGGACTCCACACGGATCTGGGGTCGCGGGTGCTCGACCGTGCGGGTGAGGCGATCCCGGGCCTGTTCGCGGCCGGGCGGTGCACGCACGGTCTGCACGGCGACGGGTACATCTCCGGCACGTCCCTGGGCGACGGGTCGTTCTTCGGGCGGCGCGCGGGCCGCGGTGCGGCCGGGGTCACCGACGCGGTGGCGGCCGCCGATGTGACCGGGTCGGCGCCGGCATGAATGAGCCGGTGACTGCCGACCCGGTGACCGTCGAGCCGGTGACGGTCGAGCCGGGGAGCGTCGTGCGGCGCGACCGGCCGACGGTGGATCTGGGGCCGTTGGACCCGGCGCGCGGTGCTGGCCGTCCGGTCGACAGGGACGACGACGACGAGGCCGGCCTCTACGCCCTGGTGGAGCAGGTGCGCCGGATCCGCGCGCTCACCACCGGCGGCATGTTCGACACCGACCTGGGCCCGCTGACCGATCGGATCCGCAGGGTGGCCGATGAGCTGGAGGCCGCGTCGGCGAGCCCCGAGCAGCGGCAGGAGGTCAACTGGCGGGAGCGTCGGTACGCCTCGAACTGCCCGATCATCGGCCGGTCCAACGTCCTCGCCCCGCCGGCGGAGTTCGAGTTGCTGGACGACGGGACGCTCAGGGCCGAGATGACGCTCGGGCTGGAGTACCAGGGCCCCCCGGGGTGTGTTCACGGCGGTGTCGTGGCCCTGCTGTTCGACGCGGCGCTGGGCCGGGTCAACCACCACGCGGGGACCACCGGGATGACGATGTACCTGGACCTGGACTACCGCAGCCCCACGCCCATCCTCGAGCCGATCGTGGTGACCGCCCGTCGGGTCCGGGTGGACGGCCGGAAGGTGTGGTCGCAGGGCGCGGTCCACGCGGGAGGTCGCCTCTGCGCCACCGCCGAGGGGCTGTTCGTCATGCCCGCGGAGTGGGTGGCGGCGTACCGGCAGCACCGGGATGAGGGCGCGGTCGAGGGCTGATCCCGGGGCGCAGAGTAGATTCGGGTGCCGTGACGACCGACTCCGGCCCTTCCGACCCCACCGCCCCGGGCGATCGCCCTCTCGGCACCGCGGACCCCGCCGGTGCGAGCGATGAGGGCACTCCCTTCCTCCGCCAGGACCCCGATGCGTCCGGCGCGACCGAGCTGGCTCGCGAGCTGCGCCGACTCCGCGGCCTGGTTGCCGGGTCCGTCTACGAGGACGTCCACGACGCCGTGGCCACCGTGCGCGGGTTGGTCGAGCACCTCGAGACCGTGGGCACCGTGGTGCGGCCGTCGGAGTACGCCACCTGGGGTGTGCCGGAGCACCTGGCGGCCAACCCGGCGATCGGCAGCCGGAACCCGGTGTCCCCGCCGCTGGAGCCGGTGGTGTTCCCCGATGCGACCGTGCGGGCCGACCTCACCCTGGGTATCGAGTACCAGGGGCCTCCCGGCTGCGTCCACGGCGGGATCGTCGCGCTGATCTTCGACGAGATGCTGGGGCTGGCGAACGCCGCGGCGGAGAGTGTCGGCATGACCGCGGACCTGCGCATCTCGTACAAGTCGCCGACGCCGCTGTTCGCCCCGCTGCGGTTCGAGGCGCGGCAGGAACGGGTGGAGGGCCGGAAGATCTGGGCGACCGCGACCCTCCACACCGGCGAGACCCTCTGCGCGACGGCGGAGGCGTTGTTCATCGAGCCGAGGGGTATCCGGGACGCCGACCGCGGCCGGCCCATCGAGGGCTGACCACGGCCGGGCACCGACGCGCGCGCGTCGCGTCGGACTTCAATTCCCGCGCAGCGCCTTCATCCGCTTGTGGGATCCGGCCACGATCCGGCCACGGTCGACGCCGGAGGAGAACTCGACGCCCTTGCGGTTGTTCTCGCCGCCGCAGACGTGGATCGGGCCGTTGCCGATGGACGCCAGGACCTCCTCGGCGACCTCGGTGGGCTCGCTGACGGTGAAGCCGGGCAGGTCCATGTCCAGGCCGGCGCGGATCATCGCGGGGGTGCGGACGACGCCGAGGATGACCTCGACGACGTCCACCCCGTGCTCGCGCATCTCGAGCCACAGGCCCTCGACGAAGACCCGGCTGAACGCCTTGGCCGCGGAGTACACGCTCATGTCGGCGTGGCCGAGGTAACCGGCCATCGAGCCCATCACCACGATGCCGCCGCGACCCCGGGCCTTGAGGGCGGGGCCGAACTGCCGGATGATCTGCATCGGCGAGGTGATGTTGAGGTCGATGACCTTCTGAACCTGGGTCATGTCGGACTCGACGAACTCGGAGCCGTACGTGTTGGCGCCGGCGTTGAGGACGAGCAGTCCCAGGTCGAGGCCCTCGCAGGCCGCGGCGATGCCCTCGGTGGCGCCGGGCTCGGTGAGGTCGACGGACACGACCCGGCACTCGACGCCCTTGGCGCGGACGGCCTCGGCGGTCTCCTCGAGGGGCCCGGCCTTGCGGGCGACGAGCACGGAGGACACGCCCTGATCGGCGAGGCGGAACGCGATCTCGGCGCCCACGCCCTCACTTCCGCCCACGACGAGGGCCCACGGGCCATAGGTAACGGGATCGAACGGCTTCGGATTGACAGGTGTCGACATACTCTAAGAGTATGACCAAACAGAGCGATCGTCCCGGATTCGGTGGAGTACCCCTCCCGGGGTTGGATCCGGACCAGTTCTCCCTCGACGCCGCGCGGAGCCGGTTCGGGGACTCCTTCGACCCGATCCCCGTCCCCGAGCTGCCGCCGGCGGACCCGGAGCTGGACCGCGCGGTGGCCGAACTGCGGAGGTTGCGGGAGGCGACGGCGGCGCTGGCGCACTCCGAGGTCGAGCTCGGGGACATCGCCGACCGCCTGGCCGAGGTCGCTGATCTGCTGGAGCCGCGAGTCCCGACGCCCTCACGTCGGCTGGAGAACATGTGGACGGGTGCCGGGACCCGTCGCTCCAACCCGGTCGGGGGGCAGGAGAACCCGATCGCCCCGCCGGTGCAGTTCCACGGCTGCGACGACGGGTCGGTGATGGCGGAGGTGACCCTCGGTCCCGTTTACCAGGGCCCGCCGGGATGTGTCCACGGGGGGATCAGCGCGCTCGTCATCGACCACATGATGGGCTTCGCCAACCACTGGGGTGGCCGCTTCGGGATGACGGCGCACTACGAGATCGACTATCGCTCGCCCACGCCGCTGCTCCAGCCGCTGACGTTCCGGGCCTGGGTGCACGAGGTCGACGGCCGCAAGACGTGGACGCACGCCACCATCCACGCCGGCGACCGGCTGTGCGTGGAGGCGCGGGGACTGTTCCTTGAGGCGAGCGTCCCGGTGCCGGGACAGCCGGGTGCGCGGTCGACCATCGCCGACGGCGCGTAGAGCGCCCCGGCCCCGCGGGGCCGGGGGCTCACCCCTGGACGTCGACCTGGATGACCTTCTGGAGGTACGGGGCGATGACCTCGGTGAGGCCCGACGCCAGCTGGTCGGGGTCGTTGGGCGGCAGTGAGATGAAGCTGATGCCGATCCGGGCGATGATCGACGCCGCGAGCCGTGCCTGGGCTTCCTCGATGCGCATCCAGCTGTCGGACAGGGCGGGGGTGAGCACCTCGGTGGCCCGTTCGATGAGCGGCCCGGCCTCGGTCGTGATGAGGCGCAGGAGGTCCGGCTTGATGTCGCCGGTGAGCAGGGCGCGGACCAGCGGGTCGTTCCGGCTCGACAGGAGGAACCCGTTGATCCCCTCGTTCAGCGCGGTCTCGATCTGCCCCGGGTGGCGGATGATCGAGTCGCGGATCTCCCCGGCGAAGGTCTCCGACAGCTGGAGTGCGTACGCCTGGGCCAGTCCCTGACGGTTGCCGAAGGTGCTGTACAGGGTCTGCCGGCTGAGACCGGCGGCCTTGGCCACGTCCGACATGGTCACCGACGACCAGTCGTGCGAGCCCAGCAGCTCGTGCATGGCCTCGAACACGGTGGAGCGCAGTGACCGACGCTCCCCGCGGGGGTCGCCGGGGGAGCGTCGGTCACTTGTGGGGCGGTGACGGGGCATGGTGTCCATTGTTCCTGATCCCGTGGGCCGGGCGGCGGAGGGCCGATCGGAGCCCCGCACGCGGGGGTCACTTCACGGGCAGGAAGTCCACCTTGTCGCGGACGCCGCAGTCCGAGCACCGCCAGCTGTCGGGGATGGCCGACCACGGGGTCCCGGCGGGGAAACCCTCGCGCGGCAGCCCGGCGGCCTCCGAGTAGTGGTTCCCGCAGTTGGGGCACACGTACTCACCGGTCGGTGAGGTCTGATCGGTCGCGATGTCGGTGTCCGCGACGATCTGCTCGGCGACCGCCGTCGACCCGGCACCGTACCGGGCGAGGACCTTCTCCCGCTTGGACGGCTGGATGTTGGCGCGGGTGATGTCGCCGTCGTAGTGGGCCAGGACGCGCTTGTCCATGACCTTGCGCCACAGCGGCGGGACGTAGGCCAGGACCATCATCGTGGCGTAGCCCGAGGGCAGCTGCGGGGCCTGCTCGAAGCTGCGCAGGACCTGGTAGCGACGCATGGGGTTGGCGTGGTGGTCCGAGTGGCGCTGCAGGTGGTACAGGAAGATGTTGGTCACCAGGTGGTCGGAGTTCCAGGAGTGCTCCGGGCGGCAGCGCTGGTAGCGGCCGGCGGAGGTCTTCTGGCGCTTGAGGCCGTAGTGCTCGAGGTAGTTGACGACCTCGAGCAGCGAGAAGCCGAAGACCGCCTGGACGATGAGCCACGGCGCGATCTCCCAGCCGAACACGGCGATGAGTCCGCCGAAGAGCACGACCGTCATGAGCCAGGCGTTGAGGTTGTCGTTGCGCAGGGTCCACGGGCTCTTGCCCAGCCGCCGGAGCCGCTCGGACTCCAGGTGCCAGGCCGACGTCAGCGACCCGAACACGCTGCGCGGGAGGAAGGCCCAGAACGACTCACCGAAGCGCGAGCTGGCCGGATCCTCCGGGGTGGCGACACGCGCGTGGTGTCCGCGGTTGTGCTCGATGAAGAAGTGTCCGTAGCCGGTGGTGGCCAGGGCGACCTTGGACAGCCACTTCTCGCTGCCGGCGATCTTGTGCCCGAGCTCGTGGGCGGTGTTGATCCCGATCCCGCCGGTGATCGCGACGGTCCAGGCGACGCCGATCGAGGCGGCGATCCCGAGTCCCCCGTCGTAGCCCAGCCACGACAGGTCGTCGGCGGACCAGAGGTAGGCGGCCGCGATGAGGGACGCGTACTGGAAGGGGATGTACAGGTACGTGCACCACCGGTAGAACGGGTCGGCCTCGAGCTTGTCCATGACCTCGTCGGGCGGGTTCTCACCGTCGGCGCCGACGGCGAGGTCCCCGAGGGGGATCGCGACGTAGACGAGGAAGGGGAGGAGGAACCAGGCGACGGTGGCCGCCACGCCCCAGCCGAGGGCGTTGAACCCGGCGACGATCGGCATCGACACGAACAGACCCATCGCGGGGATGAGTCCGAGCAGCCACAGGTACCGCTTGGCGTCGGTCCACGCGTAGGGCTCGACGGCGGCGTCCCCCTCGTGATGGGTGTGCGGTGCCCCGTCGGGGGGGCTGATGTACTCGGTGCTGGACATCGCAGACGACCTCCGGGTCAACAGGATGTGGCGTATGCCACTGTGTTGCCCCTGACGTTAGACAAATTCCCCCGCCGTGTCTAGACATCACCCCAGATTTTGTCCAAAGACCGGATCGGGACGACGACGACGAGGAACGCCACCGCGGTCGCGGGCCGGAATACGTGGGCCCCGTGCCGGGTTGTACCGAACGGTCGTCGGGGCCCCTCTCCGGCGCGGGAGGAGTACCGCTACGTGACGATGCAGCAGGCCGCCATGCGCACGCTGATGCGGGCCGAGAACAACAACATCGCGTTGGACCGCAGTGTGTTCACCCGCGAGAACTTCCGCAGGATCGGACAGTTCGCCCGCCCGCACACCCGGCGCATCGTCTTCTTCCTGGTGCTCTCCGTCTTCGGGGCCACCCTCGCCGTGGCGACACCGCTGCTCGCCGGCCGCGTGGTCACCGCGATCGTCGAGGCCTCGCCGGTCCGGGTCGTGATCGGCCTCGCGCTCGCCATCGCCGCGATCGGGATCATCGAGGCGATCGTCGCGGTCGTCACCCGGTTGTGGTCCGCACGGATCGGGGAGGGGCTCATCCTCGACCTGCGCCGCGCGGTGTTCGACCACGTCCAGACGATGCCGGTCGCCTTTTTCATGCGCACCCGCACCGGCGCGCTGGTCAGTCGCCTCAACAACGACGTGATGGGTGCCCAGCGGGCGTTCTCGGACACGCTGTCCGGGGTCGTGTCGAACCTGGTGCAGCTCGTACTCACGTTGGCCGTGATGGCCGGTATCAACTGGCAGCTCACCGTCCTGTCCGTCCTGCTGCTGCCGATCTTCCTGTTCCCGGCCCGCTACGTGGGCAAGCGGCTCGCGCGGCTCCGCCGCGAGGCCTCGGATCTCAACGCGTCGATGAACGACCAGATGACCGAGCGGTTCAACGCCGGCGGCGCGACCCTGGTCAAGCTCTTCGGACGCCCCGAGACGGAGTCGGCGGAGTTCGCCGCCCGCGCGGGCCGGGTCCGCGGCATCGGCGTGCGGACCGCGCTGCTCATGAGTGTGTTCATGAACTCGCTGACCCTGGTGTCCACGCTGGCGCTGGCGCTCGTCTACGGGCTCGGCGGGTGGTTCGCACTCAACGGCGCCCTCGACGCGGGGTCCGTCGTGGCCCTCGCGCTGCTTCTCACCCGCCTGTACGGCCCGTTGACCTCCCTGGCCAACGCGCCGATGGACATCGTCACGGCCATCGTCAGCTTCGAGCGGGTCTTCGAGGTCCTCGACCTGGAACCGCTCATCTCCGACGCCCCCGACGCCGTCGCCATCCCGGAGGGCCCGGCGACCATCGAGTTCGACGACGTCACGTTCTCCTATCCCTCGGCGGACAAGGTCTCCCTCGCCTCGCTCGAGGAGGTCGCGGTCCTCGACACCCGCGGCGGCCAGGAGGTCCTGCACGGGATCTCCTTCCGCGCCGAACCGGGACAGATGATCGCCCTGGTCGGGTCGTCCGGCGCGGGCAAGTCCACCATCGCCTCCCTGCTGCCGCGTCTGTACGACGTCGACTCGGGTGCGGTGCGGGTGTCCGGACTCGACGTGCGCCGGGTCACCTCGTCGTCGCTGCGGCGCACGGTGGGCATGGTCACGCAGGACGGCCACCTCTTCCACGACACGATCCGCTCCAACCTCACCTTCGCGCGGCCGGAGGTCTCCGATGACCTCGTCTGGGACGCGCTGCGCCGGGCCCGGCTCGAGGATCTCGTGCGGTCTCTGCCGGACGGTCTCGACACCGTCATCGGTGATCGCGGCTACCGGCTGTCGGGAGGTGAGCGTCAGCGACTGACGATCGCGCGGCTGCTCATCGCCGCCCCGTCGGTGGTGGTGCTGGACGAGGCCACCAGCGCGCTGGACTCCACCAACGAGTCCGCCGTCCAGGAGGCGCTGAGCGAGGCGATGGCCGACCGCACCTCGTTGGTGATCGCCCACCGGCTGTCGACGGTGCGCGCCGCCGACACGATCCTCGTCCTCGAGGCCGGCCGGGTGGTGGAGTCGGGCACGCACGCCGAGCTCCTCGCGGTCGGCGGTCGGTACGCGGAGCTCTACGAGACGCAGTTCGCCGACCAGGAGTGACCCCCGCTCGCCCCGCCCGCGCTGGCCGCGCCGCCCAGCCCGCCCCGCCCGCGCGGCCCGCCCGCCACGCCCGCCCCGCCCGCGCGGCCCGCCCGCCATGCCCGCGCTGGCCGCGCCGCCCAGCGCTCTTCTCGACGGCGGGGGCTCCGGCGGGTGCCGGGGTGGCGGGGTGTCGCGGCGGCGGCCCTTCCTCAGCTCTCCAGGTGCAGGCCCAGCTCGCGGGCGGCGAGCGCGGCGTACTTGGAGGTCTGCTCGAAAGCCGACTCCAGGGGGTTGGCGTCGGTGACGTCCGCGATCTCGTTCCAACGCTCGGCGACGACCTCGGGGGTGCGCGCGTCGTCGGGGAGGTAGACGCCCCGCGACTCGACCATCTGGGACACGGCGAACACGCCGGCGCCGGCACCGAGGATGGTCTTGGTCGGGGCGTCCTCGCTGACCATGAACAGGGCGCCGGGGGCGATGGTCTCCGGGCCCATGATGTCGAGCACCCGCTGCGGCAGCAGATCCTCGGTCATCCGCGTGGCCGCGGTGGGGGCGATCGCGTTGACCTTGATGTTCTTCTTGGCGCCCTCGATCGCCAGGACGTTCATCAGACCGACGAGCCCGGACTTGGCGGCGCCGTAGTTGGCCTGGCCGAAGTTGCCGTAGATACCGGAGGTGGAGGCGGTCATGAGGATGCGTCCGTAGCCCGCCTCGGCCATGTGCGGCCACACGGCCTTGGTGCAGTTGACCGATCCCATGAGGTGCACCTCGACGACCTTGCGGAAGTCGTCCATCTCCATCTTGGCGAACGACTTGTCCCGCAGGATGCCGGCGTTGTTGATGAGCACGTCGATGCGGCCCCACTTGTCGATCACCGTCGACACGAGGGACGCGACGGCGGCCTCGTCGGTGATGTCGTTGCCGTCGACGATGGCCTCGCCACCGGCGGCCGTGATCTCGTCGACGACCTGCTGCGCCAGGGAGGGGGTGCCACCTTCGCCGTGGACGTCGCCGCCCAGGTCGTTGACGACGACCTTGGCGCCACGCTCGGCCAGCGCGAGCGCGTAGGCGCGGCCGAGGCCGCCGCCGGCGCCGGTGATGATCGCGACGCGGTCGGTGAAGTCGATGGTCTTGGTCATAGGGGGGCTCCTGTGATCGAGGGTGTGGAACGGTCGGGGGGGTCTTCGGAGGCGTCAGCCCATCTCACCGCGGATGAAGGACTCGTACGCGGGGAGGTCGAGGAAGCCGTGACCGGAGAGGCCGATCACGATCGACGGTCCGGTGCCGGCCTCACCGGTGTGCTCGCGGGCCTTGGCCATCGCACCGGCGAGGGCGTGGGTCGACTCGGGCGCGGGGACGATGCCCTCCGCCTTGGCGAACTCGACGCCCGCGGCGAACGCCACGTTCTGCTCCACCGCCATGGAATCGAGCAGGCCCAGGTGCTTGACGTGGCTGACCAGCGGCGCCATGCCGTGGTAGCGCAGGCCACCGGAATGGATGGGGTCCGGAACGAAGTCCTGACCGAGGGTGTACATCTTCATCAGCGGGGTCAGGCCGGCGACGTCACCGTGGTCGTACCGGAACTCGCCCTCGGTCAGCGACGGGCACGCCGTGGGCTCGACGGCGATGATCTGCGTCCGCGCGCCGGCGAGGTTCTCGCGGATGAACGGGAAGGCCAACCCGGCGAGGTTGGAGCCGCCACCGGCGCAGCCGTACACGTAGTCGGGGGCGTCCTCGCCGAACATGCCCAGCTGCTTGAGGGCCTCCTCGCCGATGACGGTCTGGTGCAGACACACGTGGTTGAGCACGGACCCCAGTGAGTAGCGGGCCTCGGGGTCGCCGGCGGCCACCTCGACGGCCTCGGAGACCGCCATACCGAGAGAACCGGGGGTGTCGGGGTCCTTGGCGAGGAACGAGCGCCCCGCCTCGGTCAGGTCCGACGGGCTCGGGTGGACCGAGGCGCCGAAGGTCTCCATGAGCATCCGGCGGTACGGCTTGGACTCGAACGAAGCCTTGACCTGCCACACCTCCACCTCGATGCCGAAGGCCTGACCGGCGAACGCCAGAGAGGCGCCCCACTGGCCGGCGCCGGTCTCGGTGGTGAGCTTGGTGATGCCCTCGGCGGCGTTGTAGTAGGCCTGTGCGACCGCGGTGTTGGGCTTGTGTGAGCCGACCGGGCTGGTGCCCTCGTACTTGTAGTAGATCCGCGCCGACGTGCCGAGCGCCTTCTCCAGGCGGCGGGCCCGGATCAGCGGCGACGGGCGCCACAATCGGTAGATCTCCTGCACCGCCTCGGGGATCTCGATGTAGCGCTCCGGGGTGACCTCCTGCTCGATGAGGGACATCGGGAACAGCGGGGCGAGGTCCTCGGGACCGAGCGGCTCCCTGGTCCCCGGGTGCAGGTGCGGTGCCATGGGCTCGGGGAGATCGGCCTGGATGTTGTACCAGTGCGTCGGCATCTCGCTCTCCGGGAGGAGAGCCTTGACCAGCGAGCCGGAGGGAGCGTCAGACGTCATGTGTGTCCTCGGGAGGGATCGAAGGGGGTGAGCCGGGTCTCATCCTAGGAGGTCGCGCCGCATGGGGAGATGGGGGATCCGCCCATCGAGATAGTCCGGCCCGCACCGCGCGAATCCGAACTGCTCGTACCACCTCTCCAGATAGGCCTGGGCTCCGATCTCCACAGGCCGGTCCCGGCACAGCACGAGCCCCCGGCGGATCAGCCGCGCCGCGATGCCCCGACCCCGCCAGGCGGGCGTCGTGCAGACACGTCCGATGTGCATCACCCCGTCGCCCGCGTCCGATCCGAACACCCGCAGTGTCGCGACGATCGCACCGCCCGGTGTACGGGCCAGCAGGTGCGTCGTGCCAGGGTCGGCGTCGACGTCGTCGATCTCGGCGTACGGGCAGTCCTGTTCCGCGACGAAGACGTCCACGCGCAGCTTGTACAGCGCGTGGACGTCCAGGGGGCCCAGTTCGGGCAGGCTCGACGCGATGACCTCGAGTGCGGTGTCGTCGGCTGCGGTGTCGTCGACTGCAGAGCCGTCGGGGATCGGGTCCCGGTCGATCACTTGTCGGTCGCGGTCCCGTCCGTGGAGGCGTCGCCGACCGGCTGATCGTCCGAGGGCTGCGGTGCGGACCCGGCCGCCGGGCCGGGTACGGCGCTGCCCGCGGCGGGGGAGGTGTCGGCGGACTGGTCCGAGGGCCCCTCGGGATCGGCGGACTCGATCGTCAGGTCCGCACCGGTCTCCGAACCCGCCGGGTCACCCGTCACGCCGGGGCCGGTCGTGGCTGCGGGCGCCGAGCCGGTCGTCTGGTCGCGCCCCTCGGCGGCCGCTTCGGCCGGGGTGGGGGTCCGCGGCGGGGCGGGGGTCGGGGTGGGCGCGGACGGCGAGGTGGGCGAGCCCTGGCCACGAAGGAAATAGGCCGTGGCACCCGCGACGGCGGCGCCGCCGGCGAGGCCCACGATCCACAGCGGCGCGAAGCGGCGCAGCGGGTTGCGCTTCTGGGGCGGCGTGGCCAGAGCCGACGTCTGCTCGCGCAGCGCGGAGGCGTGCTGCCTCGCGTCCGCGGCGAGATCGCCCAGGAGCTCGGCCTGCTCGGCGCGACGATCCCGGATCACCTGGATGCCGCGGCTGGCACCGAAGAGGGCCAGGCCGACCGGTCCACGGGTGGCGGCGACTGCTGCCTCGCCCAGGAAGCGGGGGTCCTTGAGGTCGAACGCCTTCCGGGCGGCGGTGCCGGCCTTGTCCAGGTCCTTTTGCGCCTGCTTGACGGCCTTACGCTCGTCGGCGCGATCGCTTCGTTTGCTCATGGGTAGATGGTGGCACAGCGGCCCGACACCGACCACCACCTCGCCGACATCGGTCCCTGCGGCGTGGCAGGATGGGTGGCGTGAGCATCGCAACGCAGAAGGCAACCATCCACACCAACCGTGGTGACATCGTCATCGAGCTGTACGGCAACCACGCCCCGGAGACGGTCTCGAACTTCGTCGGTCTCGCCGACGGCTCCAAGGACTACTCCCAGGCCAACGCCAAGGGTGAGAAGAGCGGACCGTTCTACGACGGCTCGATCTTCCACCGCGTCATCTCCGGGTTCATGATCCAAGGCGGCGACCCCACCGGCACCGGCCGGGGCGGACCGGGCTACCAGTTCAAGGACGAGTTCCACCCGGAGCTGCAGTTCTCCGAGCCCTACCTGCTGGCCATGGCCAACGCCGGCCCGGGCACCAACGGTTCGCAGTTCTTCATCACCGTCGGCGCCACGCCGCACCTGAACAACCGCCACACGATCTTCGGCAAGGTCGCCGACGAGGAGTCGCGCAAGGTCGTGGACACCATCGCGACCACCAAGACCGGTGCGATGGACCGGCCGACCGACGACGTCGTCATCGAGTCGATCGAGATCTCCTGACCGAGCGGTCCCGGTCGACCGGCGGCGCGGGTTCCGGATTCCCGGACCCGCGCCGCCGGTCTGTCCGCAGCGCGGCAGGGCCAGCACGCGGCAGGGACAAGGCGGGGACGGGACACCGCACGAACGAGACGCAGCACGGATAACCGGGAGACATGAGCACCCAGACCCGACGCGGTGGCGCGGTCGCGAGATTCTTCCGCCTCCAGCCGGTCACGGCGTGGATCATCACCGCCAACCTGGCCGTCTACGCCGCGACCGTGGTTCAGGCGCGCAGCTTCCTGACCAACAACGCGTCGCCGTTGTTCGAGGCCACGGCGCTCTTCCCGCCGCTGGTGGCGGCCCGGGACGAGTGGTGGCGTCTGCTCACCTCGGCGTTCCAGCACTTCGGCCCGATGCACCTGCTGCTCAACATGTACATGTTGTGGATCCTCGGACTGGGGATCGAGCGCAGCATCGGGCACGTCCGCTTCCTCGCCCTCTACCTGGGCTCGGCGCTGGGCGGGTCGGTGGCCGTGATGTTCTACGGCCAGGGCGCCCTCACGGCCGGCGCCTCCGGGGCGATCTTCGGCCTGATGGGCGCGTACGCGATCGTGGCGATGTCGATGCGCCTCGACGTCAGGGGGATCGGGGTGTTGCTCGTCCTCAACGTCGGCGTGAGCTTCCTCGTGCCCGGCATCTCGCTCGCGGCCCATCTGGGCGGGCTCGCGGCCGGCGCCGTCGCCGCGTTCGCTCTGGTGGTGGTGCCACGCCGGATGCCGCGGCGTGTGGGCCGCACGGGCCGCGAGGTCGTCTCGTGGGCCGGCTTCCTCGTCGTGGTCGGGTCGGTCGGTGCCGCCGGGTGGTTCGCGGCCGACACCATGACGTTCGGATTCCTCGTCGCCCGCTGATTCCCACCGGCGTCTGACCCCCGCGTCGGCCGACCCCCGCGTCGGCCGCCGGGAGCGGTCTGACCCTCACCGGCCGTCGCCGACCGCCCCGAATCCCAGACGGTGCAGCGCGTCGACCACGTCCCGTGGATCCGTCCCCAGATCGAGCCGGGTGAACACGTCCAGTCGTTCGCGACCCCGCTCGTCCGTGTACTCGAGTCGCAGCAGGTGCTGCCGCGCCCCCCATCGGGAGACCCCCAGCGGGCGCACCTCCACCACCTCGGACCGCGGGACGAAGTCCACGCGGCGGAGCCTCTTGATCGCCAACTGCCCGTCCACCACCTCGAGTCGGGGCCGCCGGACCAGGTGGGACACACCCGACAGGGTGAGGAACAGCGCCGCCGGACCGGTGAGCAGCAGTGCGAGCGGATCCCGCCGCTGCAGGCCGATCACCACCAGGGCCACCCCGAGCAGGATCTGCACGCCCGGCCACAGGGCCCCGGGTGACCACGACGCCGCCCGCGGCCCGGCTCCCGACACGGTGTCACCACTCATGCCGCACATCCTCCCCTATCCACAGGCGTTATCCACACTGTGGATGAATAACACGGGTGGAGTTCGACTGCCGTTCGAGTCGACGCGGTCCCGACCTGCGGCGTCGTCGGCATCGTCAACACACAGACGTTATCCCCAGTGTGGAGGAAGTTCTCCACAGCGTGTGAGGGGTGTGGATCAGGCCGGTCGGGTCCCCTCATTGGGCGCCGCCGCCCCTGTGACCTGCATAGATGCACCGTTCTCAGAGAAAATGCAGGTCACCCCCCGCGTCGGGCGGGGGGTGACCTGTGGATAAACCTGTGGAACAGGCGGAACGTGCCCGGGGAGAGCGGCCGGGCGGGCCGGCTAGCGCCAGTTCATGGTCATGAGGAGTCCCACGACCGCGAGACCGAAACCGATCGCGAAGTTCTGCCACGTCTCGAGCGAGGCCATGAACGGGATCCGCTCACCGGCGATGTAGTACGTCACCAGCCAGAGCAGGCCCAGGATCATCAGCGCGAGCATGAGCACCAGGTACCACCGCGCGGTCGGGGTCCCCTTGACCTTGACGGGGGTGCGGCTGACGGCCGCGTCGGTGTACTCGGTCTTGGACCGGACCTTTGACTTGGGCATGGAGTCCTCGAACTGGTGGGGGATGTCGGGGCCACTCTACCAAGCCCGCCCCCGACGCTCACCCGTGCGACGGCAGTACGCTGCATCTATGCGCATCCTCGTCGTCGACAACTACGACAGCTTCGTCTACAACCTCGTCCAGTACCTGGGCCAGTTGGGCGCGGAGTGCGACGTGTGGCGGAACGACGACCACAGGCTCGCCGGCCCGGACGGCCGCTATGACGTGGCCGGGCTGGAGAGCGTGGTCAGCGGGTACGACGGAGTCCTGCTCAGCCCGGGTCCCGGAACGCCGGACAGGGCGGGGGCCACGATCCCGCTGATCGGGGTCTGTGGACGCGCGGGCGTCCCGGTGCTGGGAGTGTGCCTGGGCCACCAGGCGATCGGGGAGGCCTTCGGCGCGACGGTCGACCGGGCCGCCGAGCTCATGCACGGGAAGACCAGTCAGGTCACGCACGACGACTCGGGAGTCCTCGCCGGTATCCCCAGCCCGTTCACGGCGACGCGCTACCACTCGTTGACGGTCCTGCCGGAGACGATCCCGCACGAACTGGTTCCCACCGCGTGGACCGGTTCGGGTCTGGTCATGGCGATGCGTCACCGCGAGATGCCCGTCCACGGGGTGCAGTTCCACCCCGAATCGGTGATGAGCGACGGGGGGCACCGGATGCTCGCGAACTGGCTGGGAATGTGCGGCGAGCGGCCCTCGGAGACGCTGGTCGTGCGGCTGGAATCCGAGCTCGACCGGACCCGCGGCGCCGCCCTGGCCTGACCGGCCGGTCAGCTCGCCCGGTCAGTCCGGGCCGGGCAGCTCGCCCGGTCAGCCGGGGCCGGGCACCAGCCCGAACCGGATCACCCGGACGACGACCTGGTCGTTGACGCCGGCTTCGCCCACGGGCGGCTGCTGCGACCAGATCTGGCCCACCCGGCTGAGGTCGGGGTCGTTCTGCGGGAGCTCCACCAGCTGCCCGCGGTCGCCACGCCAGCCGGCCCGCTCGAGCTTGCCGAGGGCCTCCTCCACGGTGTCGCCGACGAGGTTGGGCATCACGAACCGGTTCCCGGCGGAGACCTGGAGCGTGATGGTCGCGCCCTTGAGCTGGGTCTGACCAGCGGCCGTGGACTGGCCCACGACCTGGCCCTCGGGCGCGGTGCCGTCGACCCGCTGGGTGTCCACGCGGAAGCCCGCCGCCTCGAGGGTCGCGCGCGCGGGGTCTGCGGACTGCCCCACGACATCGGGCACGGCGAGCTGTTCGGGGCCGGAGCCCACCGTCAGCCGGACCGGCCGGTCGGAGGGCACCTGTGCACCCGGTCCGGGCTCGGTGTCGACGACCTTGTCCTGGTCCTCGGGTGTCGACGGCCGGGCCTCGTTCTCCGGGGCCACCTGGAACCCGGCCTCCTCGAGGGCCAGTCGGGCATCGGCGGGGGACATCCCCATCACGTTGGGCACCGAGAGGATGGGTTTGCCGGTCGAGACCACCAGGCTGATCTCCGAGCCCACGGCGAGGCGCTTGCCGGCGATGGGGTCGGACGAGATGACGTGCCCCTCGGGGATCTGGGGGTGCGGCGCCGGGGTCTGCACGGGTTCGAGCCCGATCGAGGTGAGTTCCTCGACCACCTCGGCGACCGGCCGCTGGGCGACCTCGGGGACGGTGACCTCCTGCTGCTGCGCGACACCGCCGCGGTCGCCCGAGGTCGCCAGGATCGACACCGTCGCGATCCCTCCCAGCACCAGCAGGGCGGCGAGCGCGATGGCCACCCCGCGTGGCCCGCGACGAGCGTCGTCGGGTCGGGCGTCGCGGCGTCGGGCGTCTCCGCGATGGGAGGCGGGACGCGCGGCACCGGCACCGGCACCGGCACCGGCACCGGCACCGGCTGCGCCAGCAGGAGCACCCGCGCCGGCGGCACGACCGGCCAGCTCCGGCAGGTCGTGTGCCTCGGTGGGCGCATCACCGGGTGACCAGCGGGACGCGCCGGTTCCGTATCCCGCGCCGGTGAACCCGTGGGGGGCGTCGGGGCGCTGGTCGTCGTCGAGCTCGTCGTCGGTCAGCACCAGGGGCGCCGCCGGGCGGCCGCCGGTGAGCACCGTGAGCAGGTCGGTGCGCATCTCCCCCGCGGAGGTGTACCTGTTCTCGGGGTTCTTGGCCATCGCCTGCATGACCACCGCGTCGACGTAGCGGCTCACCTCCGGGTTGACCGCGGACGGCGGCGCGGGGGATTCGCGGACGTGCTGATAGGCCACCGCCACGGGGGACTCGCCGGTGAACGGCGGTACGCCGGCGACCATCTCGTACAGCACGCAGCCCGCGGAGTACAGATCGGAGCGGGCGTCCACGGTCTCGCCGCGCGCCTGCTCGGGGCTGAGGTACTGGGCGGTGCCGAGGACGGACGAGGTGTTGGTGAGGGTCGAGCTGGAGTCACTGAGGGCGCGCGCGATGCCGAAGTCCATGACCTTGACCGCGCCGTCGCGCGAGATCATGATGTTCGCCGGCTTGACGTCGCGGTGGACGATGCCCTTCTTGTGGGAGAAGTCCAGCGCACCGCAGACATCGGCCATCACGCCGAGGGCACGCTCGACCTCCATGGGGCCGTCCATTCTGACGATGTCGCGGAGGGTGTCGCCCTCGACCACCTCCATCACGATGTAGGGCAGCGAACCGTCGGCGGTGTGCTCCTCCCCCTGGTCGTAGATCGCCACGATCGACGGATGGTTCAGCGACGCCGAGTTCTGGGCCTCCCGACGGAAGCGCTGGTAGAAGGTCTCGTCGCGGGCCAGTTCCGGGCGCATGATCTTGACGGCCACGTCCCGGCCGAGGACCGTGTCGCGCCCGCGACGGACCTCGGACATGCCGCCGTATCCGAGGGGCTCACCGATCTCGTAGCGCCCGGCCAGGACGGATGGTGTGGTCATCCGTCGACACCTGCCCACCGGGCGGGAACGGGCACGGCGTCACCGGCCGCGCCCCGGGCCTGGCCCTGCGCCTGGTCCTGGCCTCGGCCCTGTCCCTGCCCCTCGTCCTGGCCCTGCGCCTCGTCCTGACCTTGCCCCTGGCCCCCACCGGGCTGCCCCTCGGGCGGGATCAGCGAGCTGAACTCCGAGGTGAGGGAGTCCAGCATGTCCTGCAGGTCGGGGGCCGGCGGAACCGCGGTCGGTGACGGCGCGGGTTCGGGGGTCGGCGTCGGAGTCGGCGGCGGCTCGGGTGCCGGGGCTGGTGCCTGCGTGGTGGTGGTCGTCACCGGGGCGGTGGACGGCGGCGTCGTGGGGGTGGTCCGGCCGAAGATCCCGCCCGGGCCGAAGACCCCGACGTTGGACAGGGCGATGACGGCCGCGACCGCCAGCGCCGCCACCAGGACGAACACCACGAGGAACCAGCCCACGCAGCCGGAGCCGCCGCGGCCGCGGCGGGGGGGCCGTGAGGTGACCGGTGGGGCGGGCTGACGCCGGGTCGCGGCGGGCGCCGGCTGGGGCCGGGACGGGTGCGCCGGTCGTGCCGGCCGCGGCCCGTCGGTGCGCGGCTGTCCGGCGGTGCCCGGGTGGGTGCGGGTGTACGCGCGCGTCGGGTCGGGCGAACCCCCGGCCCGGTACACGCCGCCCGGGTCCTCATCGGGCAGGACCGTGGTCGCGGCGGTGGCGCCGGCGGCCGCTGCGGCAGCCCCCGCCGCGGCGCCGGCGGCGAGGAACGCGCCCGGGAGACGGGGATCGCGACCGGCCCGGAGGTCGGCGATCGCCTCGGCGAAGGCCTCGCCGTCCGGGTAGCGCCGGCCGGGGTCCTTGGCCATGGCCTCGGCGAGGACGCGTCGGACCGGTCCGGGCACCGAGTCCGGGAGCGGCGGCGGGGTGTCGCGGACGTGCATCATCGCCACGGAGACCGGCGAGTCGGCGACGAACGGCCGTCGACCGGCCAGGCACTCGTAACCCACCACGCCGAGCGAGTACACGTCCCCGGCCGGGGACGTGTCGTTCCCCATGGCCTGCTCGGGCGCGATGTACTGGGCGGTGCCCACGACCATCCCGGTCTGTGTGACGGCGGACGCGCCCATGGACTTGGCGATCCCGAAGTCGGTGAGCTTCACCTGCCCGGCGGGCGTGATGAGGATGTTGCCCGGCTTGACGTCGCGGTGGACCAGGCCGATGGCGTGGGCGGCGTTGAGGGCGCGGCCGGTCTGCTCGAGCATGTCGAGGGTGTGCCGCATCGGCAGCGTGCCCTCGCGGGCCAGGACGTCCGATAGCGGTTCGCCCACCACGAGTTCCATGACCAGGTAGGACAGCGGGTTCCCGGAGGCGGGGTCGTCGATCTGCCCGTAGTCGTAGACGGTGGCGATCCCGGGGTGGGAGATCCTCGCGGTGACCTTGGCCTCGGACCGGAAGCGCTCGACGAACTCGGGGTCGGAGGAGTACTCGGCCTTGAGCACCTTCACGGCGACGTGGCGGTCGAGGACGCCGTCGTCGGCCTCCCACACCTGCCCCATACCGCCGGTGGCGATGAGGCGCAGGAGGCGATAGCGGCCGGACAGGACCGCGCCGGAGTTCAGACTCACGGCGTCCCTCCCAGCAGCGCGCCCAGGACCTCGCGACCGATGGGTGCGGCGTAGGTGGACCCGACGGTGCTGCGATCGACCCCGGGCCCGGACTCGATCGCCACGGCCACCGCCACGTCACGGCCGGGGACGAACGCGATGTACCAGGTGTAGGGGATGGACTCGGAGGAGTCCACGCCGTGCTCGGCGGTGCCGGTCTTGGAGGCCACGGTGACCCCGGGCAAGCCGCCCCCGGCGCCCTGTTCGGCGGCGACCATCATCTCGGTGAGTGTGCCGGCCTGCTCGTCGGTGAGGGCGCGGGCGGCGTCGCGGGGCGTGAAGCCCTGGACGACGGAGAGATCGGGCGCCGTCAGGGTCTTGATGAGTTGCGGTTCCATGCGGACCCCGCCGTTGGAGACGGTCGCGGCCACCATGGCGTTCTGCAGGGTCGTCATCCGGACGTCGCTCTGCCCGATGGAACTCATGGCCAGCTGGGCGTCGTCCTCCATCTGCCCCAGGCCCGACGGTGCGACCGGGATGCCGAAGTCATCCGGGGCGGTGCCGTCGACGCCGAACTTCTCCGCCATCTCGGTGAAGGCCTCCGCGCCGATCTCCTGGCTCAGCTCGACGAAGGGCACGTTGCAGGACCTCTCGAGGGCCGTGCGCAGGGTGACGGTGCTGCCGCCACAGGTCTGGCCGGCGTAGTTCTCCAGGTAGGTGGACGTGCCCGGCAGCAGGGTGCGGTCGGCGCCGGAGACGGGGGTCTCGGGCCCCATGCCCTGCTCGAGCGCGGCGGCGGTGGTGATGACCTTCATCGTGGAGCCGGGCGGGAGGGACTGCTGGGTGGCGTGGTTGAGCAGCGGCCGGTCCGAGCTCTGCTCGATGCGCGCCATCTCCTGCGCGCGGACCTCCGGGTCCAGGCTGGACAGGGCGCCCGGGTCGAAGGACGGGCTGGAGGCCAGTGCGAGCACCTCACCGGTGGAGGGGCGGACGGCGGCGACGGAGCCCACGAACGGCCCCTGGCCCGCGCCGCGCCGCAGGGCCTCGTAGGCGACCTCCTGGCCCGTGGGGTCCAGGGTGAGCTCCACCGAGCCGCCCTGCGGGGTGCGGCCCGAGATCAGACCGGTGATCCGTTGGGACAGCAGTCTCGGGTCGGAGCCGTTGAGGAAGGCGTCCTGGGTCTGCTCGACCCCGGCGGTGGCGAACTGCAGCGAGTAGTAGCCGACGGTGGGGCCGAAGACGACAGGGTCGGTGGGGTAGGTGCGCTGGAACTCGAAGCGTCCTTCCGACGGCAGGGACATGGCCAGCACCCGTCCGCCGGCGGTGATCTGGCCGCGCTGGCGGGAGTACTCGTCGAGGAGCATCCGCGTGTTGCGGGGGTCGGCACGGAGCTCGTCGGCGCGGAAGACCTGGACCCAGGTCAGTTGCAACAGCAGCGCCACCACCATGACCATGGCGGCGATCGCGACCCGTCGGATGGCGGTGTTCACGCGGCGCTCACCCGTTCCTCCGGCCCGGCGCGCGCAGCTTGGGCGCCCGCATCATGCCGGTGGCGGCCTCTGCCAGCGCCGGTGCCTGACGTGGGGTGGGCAGCGGCCGGCGCGCGTCGTGGGACAGGCGCAGCAGGATGGCGACCAGTGCGTAGTTGGCCAACAGGCTGGAGCCCCCGTATGCCATGAACGGCAGGGTCAGGCCGGTGAGGGGGATGAGGGTGGAGACGCCGCCGACCACGACGAACATCTGGATGGCCATGGTGGACGCCAGGCCCACGGCGACGAGCTTGCCGAAGCTGTCGCGGATGGTCAGCCCCACCCGGATGCCGCGGAGGATGAGGATCGCGTAGACCATCAGCACCGCGGCGAGGCCGATCAGGCCCAGTTCCTCGCCGATGGTGGAGGTGATGAAGTCGGTGTTCGCGAACGGCACCTGGTCGGGTCGCCCGTTGCCGAGACCGGTGCCGCCCATGCCGCCGGAGGCGAGGCCGAACAGGGCCTGCGAACTCTGGTAGCCGCCGGTGTCGAAGAACGCGAAGGGGTCCTGCCAGATCTGGAACCGCACACGCACGTGCCCGAACAGGGCGTAGGCCAGCACGCCGCCCACGGCGACCAGGACCACGCCGATGAGCAGCCAGCTCACCCGCTCGGTGGCCACGTACAGCAGCGTGAGCACGGTGGCGAACAGCAGGAGCGCCATGCCGAGGTCGGTGTTGAACACCAGCACGCCCAGGGACAGGAACCAGGCCACGATGATCGGCCCGAGGTCGCGGGCGCGCGGCAGGTCCACGCCCAGCACGCGCTTGCCGGCGGTGGTGAACAGCTCGCGCTTCTCCACCAGGATCGAGGCGAAGAAGATGATGAGCAGGATCTTGGCGAACTCGCCCGGCTGGATGGTGAACCCGGGCAGGATGATCCAGTTCTTGGCGCCGTTGATCTCGGAGAACCGGGAGGGGAGCACCGCCGGGATCGCCAGCAGTGCGAGGCCGGCGAACCCCATCGTGTAGCCGTACCGGGCCAGGACGCGGTGGTCGCGCAGGAAGTACAGCACGACCGCCATCACGGCCAGGCCGAGGAACGTCCACAGCAGCTGCCGGGTGACGTCCATCCCCGGCGGGTCGTTGCCGCTCGCCGCGGCGTTGGCCGCGTACGACAGGTCGAGCCGGTAGATGAGCACCAGCCCCAGCCCGTTGAGCAGCGCGACGCCCGGTAGCAACACCGGATCGGCGTAGGGCGCGAGCCAGCGGATGAGCAGGTGGGCGCCGCCGGCGAGGCCGAGGAACGCCAGGGTGATCCACAGCAGCGCCAGGGACAGTTCCTGCTCCTGGGCGAGTTGGACCAGCAGCAGCGAGAACCCGACGATCACCGCGGCGGCGACGAGCAGGACCAGTTCCTTGCCCCGGCGCGGGCTGTCGGGCACCGCCCGGCCGCGGGGATCGGATGCGGGTGAGGCCGACGATGGTGAGGCAGATGCGGGAGAGGACATGGGTCAGCTCACCGCCCGGCAGGTCTCCCCGGGCACAGGTGCGGGGGTCGTGGGGGAGGGGGGAGTCGCCGGTTCGTCCGTGGGGGCGGGCTCGCCGGGCGACGGCGACCCGGTGGGTGCGGGGGAACCCGTGGGAGAGGGCGACTCGGTGGGAGAGGACGACGACGAGGTCTGCTCGCGCGGGCGCTCCTGCTGCTCACGGGGGTCGCACGGCGGCAGGAGGTTGTCCTCCGTGAGCCGGGAGACCTGGGCGCCCGCCTCGGCGAGGCTCCCCGACGGCAGTCCGGCGCGAACGGTCTCCCGGGCGGGTTCGCGGAGGTCCCCCAGGGTGAACACGTCGCATCCGGCGGGGATGGCATCGGGGGAGTGCATGGTCAGGTCGCCCTCGCGGGTCAGGCACCCCACCTGGATGACCGAGGCCAACGAGATGCCGAAGACCTCCCCGGAGATGCCCCTCTTCACCACGACCTGGCTGTCCGACTCGGTGACGAAGTAGTTGCTGCGGACGAGCAGCGCGGACACGCCCACGATCCCGGCCAGCAGTACGAGCACCCCGACGACGCTCAGGGCGAAACGCCATCTGCTGCCGCGCGGTGGGGCGGCGTCGACCTCGTCGTCGTCGGATCCGTTCCCACGCCCGGCACCCGACTCCCCGGCGGCACCGGACGTTCCGGCGGCTCCCCCGCGTGAGGCGACCTGGGCGCGTGAGAACGCGGCGGCCTTACCGGCCGCGGTGTCGGAGTAGGGGTCGGCGGCGGGGTCGATCTGGCCCGGCTCGTCGCCCGACGCCGCGCCCACCACCACGGGGATGACCGGCGCGTCGCGCGGGGAGTCCAGGACGTCGGCCAGGACGACCGTGATGTTGTCCGGCCCGCCCGAGCGCAACGCCAGCTGGACCAGCCGGTCCGCGGCCTCCTCGACGGTGCCGGTGGCCAGCGTCTCGGCGATCGTCTCGGTGCTCACCGGGTCGGACAGGCCGTCGGAGCAGAGCAGGTAGCGGTCGCCGACCCGCGCCTCGCGGATGACGGCGGTCGGCTCCACCGGCTCCCCGGTCAGCGCCTTGAGGATGAGCGAGCGCCGCGGATGGGTGTGGGCCTCGTCGGCGGAGAGCTCCCCGCGGTCGACGAGGGACTGGACGAAGGTGTCGTCCTTGGTGATCTGGGTCAGCGTCCCGTCACGCAGCAGATAGGCCCGGGAATCACCCACGTGGAGCAGGCCCATGCGGCGGCCGTCGAACAGCAGCGCGGTGGCCGTGCACCCCATGCCGTCGGTCTCCGGGTACGCCTCGACGTGGGAGGCGATCGCCTCGTTGCCGACCGTCAGCGCGCGGGTCAGGGCCCCGGTGAGATCCTGCCCCGGTTCGTCCTCGTCGAGCCTCGCCAGCGCCGCCACGACGAACTGGCTGGCGATCTCACCCGCGGCGTGGCCGCCCATGCCGTCGGCGAGGGCCAACAGGCGGGGGCCGGCGTAGGCCGAGTCCTCGTTGTTCTCCCGCACCATGCCCAGATGTGAGCGCGCGGTGTAGACGAGCGCCGGGGTCACGTGCGCAGCTCGATCACGGTCTTGCCGATCCGGATCGGCGTGCCGGCGTCCACCTTGACCGGGGTCGTCACCCGCGATCTGTCCAGATAGGTGCCGTTGGTCGAGCCGAGGTCCTCGAGGAACCAGTCGGGGCCGTGCGGGGACAGGCGGGCGTGCTGGTTGGAGGCGTAGTCGTCGTCGATCACCAGGGTGCACGAGTCGGCCCGGCCCACCAGGACCGGCTGCTCGGACAGGGTGATCCGGGTACCTGCGAGGGCGCCCTGGGTGACCACGAGATGCCGGATCGCCCGGGAGCCGCGGCCGAACACGCCGCCCCGGCGCTCACCGCGGCCGGACGACCTCATCCCCACGTTGCCGAAGACGTCGGTCTTCAGCGCCCGCAGGGTGAGGTAGATGAACAGCCACAACAGCGCCAGCAACAGGCCGCGCGAGAGCTGCAGAACGAGTCCCTGCACTGGTGCCGTCCTCCCCTCGCCCGCCGATTCACCTCGGACAACGTGTGGCCGCCCCCGGTGGTTCCGGGGGTCATCCGTGTCGAGGCTAGTCGAACCGGACGGTGATCTCCGAGTGTCCGACCCTGATGACGTCGCCGTCGGCGAGTTGCCAGTCCTGGATCGGCCCGTCGTTCACCGTGGTGCCGTTGGTCGAGCCGAGGTCGGTGAGAACCGCTTCCCGACCATCGAAATGGATGTCCGCGTGCTGGCGTGACACCCCGGTGTCGGGAAGGCGGAAAGCGGCGTCCTGCCCGCGTCCCAGCAGGTTGGAGCCCCGTTGGAGGCGGAACGTGCGCCCCGAGCCGTCCTCGAGGTGCAGCGTGACCGTCAGCGAGGCCCGGCCCTGGGTGATCTGGGTCGGGGCGTCCGACGGGCCACCCCAGCCCGCGCTCCGGGCTCCGGGGCCGGTCGAGACCGGGTAGTTGGAAGCGGGTGCCTGCATGTCGCTGTTCTCCTTGCTCGCACTCGGCCCGTCCACGCCCCGTCGGTCCCCACCCGGCGACGACGGCGCGGGATGATCCGGCGCCGGCGCCGGTGCGGCGGCCGAGATGTGGAACGGGACGGCGTCGGGGTCCACGACCCCGTCGATACGCATCTGTCCGGTGTGGAGGTCATCGCGCTCCACGAAGGTCACGGTGACGGGGCCGTAGGTCTCCCAGCCCTGCTCGGAGATGTGATCCGACAGGTGGCGGGAGAAGGTCTTGACGGCCAGGGCCTCGTCCTCGGTGAAAGAGGCGTAGTCAGACCGGGCCAGGGTGATGGTGTAGCTGTTGGACACCAACAGGTGCCCGTCGACCACCTTGAGGGAGGCCTCCGCCTGCTTGCGGAGCTGCGACTCCACCTCGGCCGCCACGACTTTCCCGCCGAAGAGACGGGCGAACGCGTCGCCGACCGCGCCCTGAAGGGTGCGCTCGAACTTCCCGACGATCCCCATACCTCGCCTCCTTCCTCGTGGTGGGCCGCGGCCATCGGCCGGCTCGGCTGTCCTCGCGCCGCCCGCGGCGGCATCCGGTCGATCATAGAGGCGGTGGCGGTGGGAAGCACGCTTCCAGCCGCAGGGAAGCCCTCACCAGCCGATTAGTGCGGTCGGAACGCCGCGTGTTAACATATTCGGGCGTTACTCGGGCGAGTGGCGGAATGGCAGACGCGCTGGCTTCAGGTGCCAGTGTCCTTCGGGACGTGGGGGTTCAAGTCCCCCTTCGCCCACATATCGGGAGCACCCCGGATCGTCTCTGACGGTCCGGGGTGCTTTTTGTTTCATGCCACTAAGCACCAAGCCGTATGGTTTACGTCACAAGGCTCTCGAAAACGGTCCCACCGGCTCGTTCGCGGTCCACAGTGTCCCGTAGGCTCTGCCGGAAGTTCTTCCGGTGGACGTGGCGCCACCCTGCCCGCGCCGGAGGACGACGCCGTAACGGTGGACGAAGCAGGGGTAACCATCCCACCCCGAGCCGCTTCGTGAGCTCTGATCTCGGATCGGTGACTGGAGCGCACCCCGGGCACACACGTGCCGGGCCTGTGGAGAATACGTAGAACACGCCAAAACTCGAGACGTCAGAGCCGGCGCACACGCGTCGGCTCGCTCACAACGCAGTAAAAGGATGCCCTATGGCTTCGAGCCTTGAAGAGATCCCTGATATGAAGCCGGACTCCGATGTCCGGGATGCCGGTGTCGCGCCGTCGGTGATCGGTGTGGTCGCCGAGTCCAACCCGGCGGAGAACCGCGTGGCGGCGACGCCCGAGACAGTGGCGAAGCTGATCGGCCTGGGATACCGGGTCGTGGTGGAGCACGGCGCCGGTACCCGCGCGGAGTTCGCGGATGCCGCATACGCCGAGGCCGGTGCCGAGCTGGCCGATGGTGACGCCGCGTGGTCGGCGGACGTGGTGATGAAGGTCGCCGTGCCCACCGAGGCAGAGGTGGCGCGGGTCCGGTCGGGCGCGACGCTGGTGGGCCTGTTGGCCCCGGCGCAGAACGAGCACCTTCTCGGTGTGCTCGCCGAGCGCGGCGTGACCGCGCTGGCGATGGATGCGGTCCCGCGTATCTCGCGGGCGCAGTCGATGGACGTGTTGTCGTCGATGGCGAACATCGCCGGCTACCGCGCCGTGATCGAGGCGGCGCACCACTTCGGGCGGTTCTTCACCGGCCAGGTCACCGCGGCGGGCAAGGTCCCGCCGGCCAAGGTCCTCGTCGCGGGCGCCGGCGTGGCGGGTCTCGCCGCGATCGGGGCCGCCTCGAGCCTGGGCGCGATCGTCCGCGCGACCGATCCGCGCCCCGAGGTGGCCGACCAGGTGGGGTCCATCGGTGGCGAGTATCTGCCCGTGGAGGTGCCCGAGGAGGAGAAGGTCGTCTCCACCGACGGCTATGCCAAGGCGACCAGTGAGGCCTACGACCGGGCCGCGGCGAAACTCTACTCGGAGCAGGCAGCCGACGTGGACATCATCATCACCACCGCGCTGATCCCGGGCCGGCAGGCACCGCGCTTGATCACGGCCGCCGACATCGCGACGATGAAGCGTGGCTCGGTGATCGTGGACATGGCCGCCGCGCAGGGCGGCAACGTCGAGGGCAGCGTCCCCGACCAGGTCGTCGTCACCGAGGGCGGTGTGACGATCATCGGTTACACCGACCTGGCCGGGCGGCTACCCGCCCAGGCCTCGCAGCTGTACGGCACCAACCTGGTCAACCTGACCAAGCTGGTCACCCCGGACAAGGACGGCGCGTGGGCGCTGGACATGGACGATGTGGTCCAGCGCAGCGTGACGGTGACACGGGGCGGCGAGATCATGTGGCCGCCCCCGCCGGTGCAGGTCAGTGCCGCCCCCGCGGCGGCCGCTGCCCCCGAACCGGTCGAGCCCAAGCCTGAGAAGAAGAAGATGTCGGCCGGCGCGAAGCTCGGCCTGATCGCCGCTGGCATGGCGTTGCTGCTGCTGCTCACCGCGGTCGCGCCGGGGGACATCCCGCGCCACATCACGGTGTTCGTGCTGGCGATCGTGATCGGCTACTACGTCATCGGCAACGTGCACCACGCGCTGCACACCCCGTTGATGTCGGTGACCAACGCGATCTCCGGAGTGATCGTCGTGGGTGCGTTGCTGCAGGTCGGGATCGACAACACCCTCGGCCTGGCGCTCGCCGCCGTCGCGATCCTCGTCGCGTCCATCAACGTCTTCGGCGGTTTCGCCGTGACGCGTCGCATGCTCGGCATGTTCTCGAAGGGAGCCTGAGCAGATGTCTGTTGAGACCGCCGCCAATGCGGCCTACCTGGTCGCCGCACTGCTGTTCATCCTGTCGCTCGCCGGGCTGTCCAAGCACGAGACCGCTCGCCGGGGCCTGACGTTCGGGATCTCCGGCATGGCGCTGGCCCTGGTCGCCACCGTTGCCCTGGTCATCGACCACCAGCCGGCCACCATCGGCATCGTGTTGATGGTGGTGGCCGTCGCCATCGGCGCCGTCATCGGTCTGATGCGCGCGCGTAGCGTGCAGATGACCGAGATGCCCGAACTCATCGCCCTGCTGCACTCGTTCGTCGGCCTGGCCGCCGTGCTGGTCGGGTGGAACGGTTACCTCGAGCCCGAGCTGCACGGTGAGCTCACCGGTTCGCTGCTCGGCATCCACCACGCCGAGGTGTTCATCGGCGTGTTCATCGGTGCCGTCACCTTCACCGGTTCGATCGTCGCCTACCTCAAGCTGTCGGGGAAGATGAAGTCCGCACCGCTGGTGCTGCCGGGCAAGAACCTGATCAACCTCGGCATCCTCGTGGCGTTCGTCGCGCTGACCGTGTGGTTCGTCATCTCCCCCGCGCTGTGGATGCTCATCGTGGTCACCGCCCTGGCGCTGGCCCTGGGCTGGCACCTGGTCGCCAGCATCGGTGGCGGCGACATGCCGGTCGTGGTGTCGATGCTCAACTCGTACTCCGGCTGGGCCGCCGCGGCCACGGGCTTCCTGTTGGGCAACGATCTGCTCATCGTGACCGGCGCGCTGGTCGGCTCCTCCGGTGCGTACCTGTCCTACATCATGTGCAAGGCGATGAACCGCTCGTTCTTCTCCGTCATCATGGGCGGCTTCGGTATCGAGGCCTCGTCGGGCGAGGGCAAGGACCACGGCGAGCACACCGAGATCGATGTAACCGGTGCGGCCGAGATGCTGGCGGATGCCTCGAGGGTGATCATCGCCCCCGGTTACGGCATGGCCGTGGCACAGGCGCAGTATCCGGTCGCCGACCTCACGCGCACCCTGCGTGAGCGCGGTGTCGATGTGCGCTTCGCCGTCCACCCGGTCGCCGGCCGCCTGCCCGGCCACATGAACGTCCTGTTGGCCGAGGCCAAGGTGCCCTACGACATCGTGCTCGAGCTCGACGAGATCAACGACGACTTCGCGGACACCGACGTGGTGCTGGTCATCGGTGCCAACGACACGGTCAACCCGGATGCCGCCGAGGACCCGGGTAGCCCGATCGCGGGTATGCCCGTGCTCCACGTCTGGGAGGCCGAGAACGTCATCGTGTTCAAGCGGTCGATGGCCGCCGGTTACGCCGGCGTCCAGAACCCGCTGTTCTTCCGCGACAACACCCAGATGCTGTTCGGCGACGCCAAGGACCGCGTCGACGACATCCTGGCCGCGGTGAAGGACCAGCAGGGCGCCAGGGCCTGACGCGGCGACCCGCCCGTTCGACCGTTCGACCACATCCGCTACTCGCCCTACGGATCCGCTATTCCGATTGGAGTAGCGGATCCCGAGGGGGAGTAGCGGATGTGGTCGTTTGTGGTTTGTGGTCTGTGGTCTGTTGTTTGTCGTCCGGATGGCGGGCGTCGGGCGGCGGGGCCCCGGTGGTGGATACGACGGCGCCCCTGCGGGCGGGGCGGGTAGAAGTGAGGCATGAGCCACGCACCCACCAGCGCCTATCCGGACACCCGCCTGTTCATCGACGACCAGTGGACCGACTCCGCCGACGGCCGCACCATCGACGTGCGCAACCCGGCCGACGGGCAGGTGATCGGCACGGTCGCCCACGCCTCCACCGCGGACCTGGACCGCGCCCTCGACGCCGCCGACCGGGGCTTCGCCGTGTGGCGGGACACGACCCCGGCCAAGCGCGGCTCGATCATGCGCGCGGCGGCGCAGCTGTTGCGGGAACGGGCCGATTCCGTCGCCCGCATGATGACGCTGGAGCAGGGCAAACCGCTGCGGGAGGCGAAGGGCGAGATCCTCGCGGCGGCCACCATCGTCGACTGGTTCGCCGATGAGGGACTCCGCGTCTATGGCAGGCTCGTACCCCACCGCAGCGACCTCACGATCCGCCAGATGGTCGTGAAGGACCCGGTCGGCCCGGTGGCGGCGTTCACGCCCTGGAACTTCCCCGTCAACCAGGTGGTCCGCAAGATCGCGGCCGGGCTGGCGGCGGGGTGTTCCCTGATCGTCAAGGCGCCGGAGGAGACCCCGGCCAGTCCCGCCGAGCTCATCCGGGCCTTCGCCGATGCGGGCCTGCCGGCCGGGGTGTTGGGTCTGGTCTACGGGGACCCTGCCGAGATCTCCGGGTATCTCATCCCGCACCCCGTGATCTGGAAGATCACGTTCACCGGCTCGACGGCCGTCGGCAAGCATTTGGCCGCGATGGCGGGACAGCACATGAAGCGCAGCTCGATGGAGCTCGGCGGCCACGCGCCGGTCATCGTCTGCGACGACGCCGACCTCCGGCTGGTCCTCGACGCCATGGGCCCCATGACGTTCCGCAACGCCGGTCAGGTGTGCATCTCCCCGACGCGGTTCCTGGTGCAGAACGGCATCCGCGACGAGTTCGCCCGCGAACTGGCCCGGCACGCCGGGCAGATCCGGGTCGGCAGCGGACTCGAGGACGGCACCACCATGGGTCCCCTCGCCAACGATCGTCGACTCGCGGCGATGAGTGAGTTCCACTCCGACGCCGTCGACCGGGGTGCGGAGGTCCTCACCGGCGGTCACCGGATCGGCGACGCGGGTAACTACTGGGCTCCCACCGTGTTCAACGAGGTGCCGACCGAGGCGCGGTTGTTCAACGACGAGCCGTTCGGGCCCGTCGCCGCCATCCGGGGGTTCGATCACCTCGACGAGGCGATCGCCGAGGCCAACCGCCTGCCCTACGGGTTGGCCGGTTACGCGTTCACCGGGTCGCTCGCGAACGCGGACCTCCTCACCCGCAGGGTCGAGGTGGGGATGCTGTGGGTCAACATGCCGTCGATGCCGTCCGCCGAGCTGCCGTTCGGCGGGGTGAAGGACTCGGGCTACGGCTCCGAGGGCGGTCCCGAGGCCATGGAGTGCTACCTCAACACCCGGTCGATCGCGATCCGGAACGTCTGACCCGCCGTCGGGCACGACGAACCCGGGGCACGACGAACCGGGACACGACGAACCGGGACACGACGAACCCCGGGGCCCGCAGCCGAGTCGGATCGAACCGGCGGCAGACCCCGGGGTCATGCAGTCGCGTGAGGCGTCAGTTCTTCGTCGTGTTCGCCACCTCCTCCGGTGAGTCCTCCACGGCCGCGGCCGTTCCGAGACCGTCCTGGAAGTACGCCATCTCGCGGTGGTAGGCCTTGTCGAGGCCCTCGAGCTCTGCCTCCTCGGTGACGCGCAGCCCCATCGTCTTGTCGAGGACGACCGCGATGAGCAGCGTGACCAGGAACGAGTAGGCGACCACGGCCACCGTGGCGAGGGTCTGCGCCCCGAGCTGCCCGAACCCGCCGCCGTACAGCAACCCGGCCTCACCGACGGGCGAGGCGGGATCGGCGATGACGCCGATGAGCATCGTGCCGATGACGCCGGCGACGAGGTGCAGCCCGGCCACGTCGAGGGAGTCGTCGTATCCCAGGCGGAACTTCAGGCCCACCGCGTAGTGGCACACCACGCCGCAGATCAGGCCGATCGCGATGGCGCCGAGCGGGCTCACCGACGAGGCGGCCGGGGTGATGCCGACCATGCCGGCGACCAGCCCGGACGCGACACCCAGGGTGGTGGGGTGCTTGGCCCGGACCTGTTCGGTGATCATCCACGCCAGGGCCCCGCACAGGGCGGCGACGACGGTGTTCAGGGCGGCGACGCCGGCCGTGTTGCCCGCGGCGACCGCCGAGCCGGCATTGAAGCCGATCCAGCCCGCGAACAGCATCCCGGCGCCGAGGAAGGTCAGGGGGACACTGTGCGGCCGGCTCACCGTGGGGAACCCGGCGCGGCGACCCAGTACGAGCACCAGGGCGAGTGTGGCGATGCCGGCGTTGATGTGGATGGCGGTGCCGCCGGCGAGATCGATCGCGCCCAGGCCGTTGGCGATCCACCCGCCCACGACCGAACCGTCCTCGGAATCGAACGCGAACACCCAGTGGGCGACGGGGAAGAAGACGAGCAGAGGCCACACCAGGGCGAAGACCAGCCAGGTGGAGAACTTCATCCGGTCGGCGACGCCGCCGGCCACCAGTGCGACCGTGATGCCCGCGAACAGCAGGAGGAATCCGGCGAACAGGGCGGGCGGAAGTCCCGGTGTCTCAGGCTCGGCCATGATCCCCCTCAGCCCCAGGTACTCCAGGGGGTCCCCGAGGAGTCCGAGCCCGCCGAGCGAGTTGCCGAAGGTGAGGGAGTATCCGACGACGACCCACAGCACGGCCATCACCGCGACCGCACCGATCGTCATCATCATCATGTTGAGCGTGCTGCGGATGCTGACCATGCCGCCGTAGAACAGGGCGAGACCGGGCACCATCAGTGCCACTGCGACCATGGCCGCGAGCACCCAGGCGGTGTCCGCCGCCGCGATGGCTACGTCCATCTGTCTCTCTTTTCTCTGCAGGCCACCGGTGGCGGCTGTCGGGATAAACGAACGTTTCACAGTGTGATCCCGTGGTGCTCACCGCCGCGTATCGCGATGGTTTCCATCTGGTTACCGGATTCGGCGGAGGAACACCCCGCTCAGCGGTTCGTCCCTTCGCCGCAGGTGAGCGCCGGACGCGATGCTCCGCGAAGCCGTAACACGGCGGTAACCACCACGGGGTTTCCGCTCAGTAGGTTATGAACACCACGCAGAAACAAGCCCAGGAGGGCCCATGACAGTGACCGCAGATCCCACCGTCGGGGTCGCCGCTTCCCGGAACGGCTCGGCCGTCCACCCTCCGGTCGCGCCGATCAGGACGGGGGCCGACCAGGGGCCGGGCCCCCTCGCCAGGGTCGTTGCCGAGACCGGGACGCGATTCGTCCTCGCCGTCTTCACCAACCTCCGTGGCAAACCCTGCGCCAAGCTCGTGCCGGCCTCGGCCGTCGACCAACTCGAAGCCGGAGTGCTCGGCTTCGCCGGTTACGCGGCCGACGCGATGGGCCAACAACCGGAAGACCCCGACCTCGTCGTCGTCCCCGACGCGCGGTCCTTCACCTCGTTGGACTTCATCAAACCCGGGTTGGCCCTCGTGCACTGTGACCCCTGGGTGGGCGGGCGACCGTGGCGCTTCGCGCCACGCGTCATCCTCGGCCGGGTGCTCGCCGACGCCGCCACCAACGGCCTCGAGCTCAAGGTGGGCGCCGAGGTCGAGTACTTCCTGGTCCGCCGGAACGCCGACGGCACGCTGCGCACCGCCGACCCGAAGGATGACGAGTCCCACCCCTGCTACGACGCCCGCGGCGTCACCCGCATGTACGAGCACCTCGCCGGGGTCTCGGAGGCGATGAACACCCTCGGGTGGTCCAACTACGCCAACGACCACGAGGACGGCAACGGGCAGTTCGAGCAGAACTTCGCCTACGACGAGGCCATGGTCACCGCCGACCGGGTCATGACCCTGCGCTACATCATCTCGATGCTGGCCGAACAACGGGACATGATCGCCACCTTCATGCCCAAGCCGTTCTCCGACCGGACCGGCTCGGGGATGCACCTGCACATGTCACTCTGGCGCGGGGGCGACGCGGTGTTCCCCTCCGAGGGCCCGGACCGGTACGGGCTGGGGCTCTCGCCCACCGCCTACGCCTTCATCGGCGGCATCCTCACCCACGCCTCCGGTATGCACGCGGTCCTGTGTCCGACGATCAACTCCTACAAGCGCATCGGTGCACGCACCACGACCTCCGGTGCGACCTGGTCGCCGACCGACGCGACCTACGGCGGCAACGACCGGACCCACTACCTCCGCGTCCCCGACGCGAACCGGGTCGAGCTGCGCGGCGGCGACGGATCCGCGAACCCCTACCTCGCGATAGCGGTACAGCTGGCTGCCGGACTCGACGGCATCCGACGCGACCTCGACCCGGGACCGCCCGCCGCCGTCACCGACGCCACCCACACCCTGCCACCGACGCTCCTGCACGCCGTGGAGGCGATGGTCGCCGACGACGTCGTGCGCGCGGCCCTCGACACCTGTGGAGACGGCGTCGCGGACTACTACGCCGGCCTCAAGCGCGACGAGTTCACCGCCTGGCACAACACCGTCACCCAGTGGGAGATCGACGAGTACCTCACGGCGTTGTGAGCCGCCCACGACCCTGCGTCACCCACCCACCCGCTCTCACTACACCTCAGGAGAATCCATGTGCGGCATCGTCGGACTCCACCTCCGCGACCCCGGCCTCGAGCCCCGGCTCGGCGAACTGCTCACCACCATGCTCGGTGAGATGACCGACCGGGGATCCGACTCCGCGGGAGTCGCCATGTACGGCAACCCCGACTGGAACCCCGCCGGTTCCGCCACGGTCACCGTGCTTGCCGACGGCGTCGGCGTCGACACGCTCACCCAGCGCGTGGGCGCCGAACTCGGCCGCCCGGTCGACGGACAGGAGCTCGGCGCCACCACATTGCTCAGTGCCGTCACCGACGTCGACTCGCTGGCGGCCGCCGTCCGCACCGCCGCCCCCGAGGTGGTCCTGGTGGGAATGGGTCGCGAGCTGGCCGTGCTCAAGGGGACCGGCCTGCCGCTCGACCTGGCCGCCGGTTTCGGCCTGGCCGGAGCCAGCGGCTGGCAGGGGGTCGGCCACACCCGGATGGCCACCGAGTCGGCGGTGACGCCCGCCGGGTCGCACCCCTTCTCCGTCGGACCGGACCAGTGCATCGTCCACAACGGGTCCTTCTCCAACCACGCCTCGGTCCGACGGCAGCTCGCCCGACGCGACATCCGCTGCGACACGCTCAACGACACCGAGGTCGCCGCCCGGTTCGTCGCCGCCCAGATCGCGCAGGGCGCCGGCATCGACCAGGCGCTCGAGGAGATGGCCGGAGTGCTGGACGGCTTCTACACGCTGCTGGTCTCCACCGCGGACGACTTCGCCGTGGTGCGCGACCCCATCGCCTGCAAACCCGCGGTGATCGCCGAGACCGACCAGTACGTGGCGATGGCGTCGGAATACCGGGCGATGGCGCACCTGCCGGGTATCGAGAGCGCCCACCTCTACGAGCCCGAACCCGGCCGCATCTACCACTGGCACCGCTGAGCGCGCACCGCCGACAGTCGGACCCCGTCACCGCCCCAGCCCCGCACCCGAAGGACCCACCATGACCGTCATCGCCGATCAGGACCTCACCCCCGACCAGACCTCCGCGGCCGAGCCCACGACCGCATCCCGCGTGATCAACCTGCACGATGCCTCCCTGCGCGAGGTCAACCGGATGCTGCAGGAGTCCGACGGGACCGGCCGGTTCCTCGTCACGGACCCGAGGGGGGCGCACGCCCTGGCCGTCGGCCTCGACAGCCCCGATGAGGTGATCATCGACGGTCCGACCGGGTATTACACGGCCGGGATGAACGACGGCGCCCACGTGACCGTCAACGGCAACGTGGGCGTCGGCGTCGCGGAGAACATGATGTCCGGGACGGTCCGCGTCCACGGTTCGGCCTCCCAGTCGGCCGGCGCCACCGCGCATGGCGGCCTGCTCGTGATCACCGGTGATGCCGGCGCCCGGTGCGGCATCTCGATGAAGGGCGTCGACATCGTCGTGGGCGGGTCGATCGGGCACATGAGCTGCTTCATGGGTCAGGCCGGTCGGCTGGTCGTGCTCGGTGACGCCGGGGACGCCCTGGGGGACTCGCTCTACGAGGTCCACATCTACGTCCGGGGGTCGGTCACCTCTCTCGGCGCCGACTGCGTGGAGAAACCGATGCGGTCCGAGCACCACGACGAGCTCGCCGACCTACTCGACCGTGCGGGGTACGCCGACGTTCCGACAGCCGGGTTCCGCCGGTACGGGTCCGCCCGCACGCTCTACAACTTCGACGTCGACAACGCCTCGGCGTACTGAACCACCCCATCCGCTCGCCTCCGACGACCCGCACCAGAGGAGTCCACCATGCCCTTCGACGGACCGACCCGATACGCCACCACCGCCATGCGGCCGCCGGGCGCCGACGACCCGACCCTGCGCGAATCCGCGACCTTCCCGCGGGCGGTCATCCACGAGATCCAGCGAGCCGCCGACACCGGGATCTACGACATCCGCGGCTGGGGCGCCAAGCGTCGACTGCCCCACTTCGACGACCTGCTCTTCCTC
The DNA here is from genome assembly GCF_900537145.1 of Dietzia sp. Alg238-R159. Classification (NCBI taxonomy): domain Bacteria; kingdom Bacillati; phylum Actinomycetota; class Actinomycetes; order Mycobacteriales; family Dietziaceae; genus Dietzia; species Dietzia sp. Alg238-R159. The sequence goes on from NZ_UNRI01000006.1 coordinate 136,805, forward strand.
GGCGCATCGATGTCCCGGTACCCGCTCGAGGGCTACCGCGAGCGCTGCGACACCGACATCACCCTGGGTGCCCGGCACGCCTCGAAGCCCATCCATCTGGACATCCCGGTGACGATCGCGGGCATGAGCTTCGGCGCCCTGTCCGCGCAGGCGAAGGACGCGCTCGGCCGGGGCGCCAGCGCCGCCGGGACCTCCACGACCACCGGCGACGGGGGGATGACGGCCGAGGAGCGCGGCCAGAGCTCCAAGCTCGTCTACCAGTACCTGCCGTCGCGATACGGCATGAACCCGGTCGACCTGCGCAAGGCGGATGCGATCGAGGTGGTGTTGGGACAGGGGGCCAAACCCGGTGGGGGAGGGATGCTGCTCGGGCAGAAGATCTCCGACCGGGTCGCGCAGATGCGCACCCTGCCCAGGGGCATCGACCAGCGCTCGGCATGCCGGCACCCGGACTGGACGGGGCCGGACGATCTGGCCATCAAGATCCTCGAGTTGCGGGAGATCACCGGGTGGGAGAAGCCGATCTACGTCAAGGTGGGCGCCACCCGCACCTACTACGACGTGAAGCTGGCGGTGAAGGCCGGCGCCGACGTCGTGGTGGTGGACGGCATGCAGGGGGGCACGGCCGCCACCCAGGACGTGTTCATCGAGCACGTCGGCATCCCCACCCTCGCGGCGATCCCGCAGGCCGTGCAGGCGTTGCAGGAGATGGACCTGCACCGCGAGGTGCAGCTCATCGTCTCCGGCGGAATCCGGTCGGGTGCGGACGTGGCCAAGGCGATGGCGCTCGGGGCGGACGCGGTCGCGATAGGGACCGCCGCGCTCATCGCCCTGGGCGACAACGACCCCCGCTACGAGCAGGAGTACCGCGAGCTGGGCTCGGCGGCCGGCTTCTACGACGACTTCCAGGAGGGGCGGGACCCGGCCGGCATCTCCACCCAGGACCCGGAGCTGGCCGCCAGGCTGGACCCGGTCGCCGCGGGAAGGCGCCTGGCCAACTACCTGCACGTGCTCACGATGGAGGCGCAGACCATCGCCCGGGCCTGCGGTAAGTCCCACCTCACGCACCTGGAGCCGGAGGATCTGGTCGCGCTGACGATGGAGGCCGCCGCGATGGCCCGGGTGCCGCTCGCCGGGACCGACTGGATCCCCGGCCAGGCCGGGCGGGGCCTGTGAGATGACCGTCGCCCCGGAGGTCGCCGCCGCGCCGGAGACTATCGTCGACGCCATGGGGACCGAGCCGGAGGCCGCGCGCAGGATCGTCCACCAGGCCGCCCCCCGCGAGCTGCCGGTGGACGTCCCCACCGGCGGCGATCTCGAGCGGATCATCGGGTTCCACGTCCGCCGACTCCGCCTCTCCGAGGGGCTGGGGGTGGCGGAGATGGCGCAGCGGATCGGCATCTCCAAGGCGATGCTGTCCAAGATCGAGAACGCCCAGACCTCGTGCTCGTTGAGCATGCTGGCCAAGCTCGCCTCGGGGCTCGACGTCCCTGTCACCTCGCTGCTGCGTGGCGCGGACACCCGGAGGGACGCGGTGTTCACCGCCGACGGTCAGGGCGCCACGATCGTGGGCCGCGGCACGGCGGCCGGCCACGTCTACGAGCTGCTCGGCGCGCTGCGGGGCCCGAACAAGCGCATCGAGCCGGTCCTGGTCACCCTGACCGCCGAGTCGGAGGCGCATCCCCGCTTCCAGCACCCGGGCACCGAGCTGCTGTACATGCTGGCCGGCGACATGATCTATCACCACGCCGAGTCGGAGTACCGGCTCCGGCCCGGGGACTCGTTGCTTCTCGACGGCGAGGGGGTCCACGGCCCGGTGGCGATGCTCGAGCTGCCCATCCGATTCCTCTCGGTGACCGCCTACCCGGACGGCGTTGAGGGCTGATCCGGACCCCCGGACCGCCCGCCCGTCCCGTCCACCGCTGACCGCGCGGGCGCTCGCGCGCCGATGCGCCTTCCCCCACCCGACGCGGGCCGCTGCATTCCCGCACCCCCCTGCCCGCACCCGCCTGCCCGCACCCACTGCCCGTTCCCGGGACGCCCCGTCGTCCCCGAATCCCGAGGATCCCGCCATGACGGCCCCGACCGCTCCCACCGTCACCTCGCTGATGTCCGCGATCCGCGACGTCGGCACCGACCCCACCCGCGGCGGGTACAGCCGGCCCGTGTTCTCCACGCCCGAGCTGGACCTGCGCGAGTGGTTCCTCGCCGAGGCCGCCGCCCGGGGGCTGGACTGCGAGACGGACCGCAACGGCATCATCTGGGCCTGGTGGAACCCGGCCGGGCATCCGCTCACCGACGCGGTGGTGACCGGCAGTCACCTGGATTCCGTGCCCGGGGGAGGGGCGTTCGACGGGCCGCTCGGGGTGGCCTCCGCGCTCGTGGCCGTCGACCACCTGGCCGCCCGCGGCATCCATCCGCGCCGGGCGCTGGCACTGACCGTCTTCCCGGAGGAGGAGGGTTCGCGTTTCGGCCGCGCCTGTCTGGGCTCGTTGCTGCTCACCGGGGCCATGGACCCGGCGGTGGCCGCCGCCCTGACCGACGACGACGGCACGACGTTCGGGGAGTTGTGCGCCCTGCACGGACTCGATCCTGCCCGCATGGGTCGCGACGAGGAGGCACTGGGGAGGATCGGTCGGTTCGTGGAACTGCACGTCGAGCAGGGGCGGGGCCTGATCGACATGGGCAGCCCGGTCGCCGTCGCCTCGTCGATCATCGGTCACGGTCGCTGGCGGGTGACCTTCACCGGTCAGGGCAACCACGCGGGCACCACCGTGCTCGCCGACCGCCGCGACCCCATGATCCCGGCCTCGCGGACCGTCCTCGACGTCCGCCGGATCGCGGGCCTGCACCGGGGGGCACGGGCCACGGTCGGGCGTCTGGTGCCCACGCCCGGCGGGACCAACGTCATCGCCTCCCGGGTGGACCTGTGGCTCGACGTCCGCCATCCCGACGACGCGGTCACCGCGCGGATCGTCCACGAGATCTCCGAGGTGGCGTCGGAAGCGGCGCTGCTCGAGGGGTGCGAGGTCGCCGTCGTGCAGGAGTCGCTGAGCGGGTCGGTCGACTTCGACCCCGTCCTGCGTGACCGACTGTGCGCGGACCTGCCCGGGGTGCCGATCCTGCCGACCGGTGCCGGTCACGACGCCGGTGTCTTGGCCGCGCACGTGCCCACCGCGATGCTCTTCGTCCGCAATCCCTCCGGGGTCTCGCACTCGCCGGCCGAGCACGTCGAGGACGCCGACGCCGAGCGCGGCGCCGAGGCGCTGGCCGACGTCCTGGCCGACCTGCTCGCCGCGGACTGATCCGGTCGACCCCGGCCGACCGACCACCCTCACGACAGAAGGAGAACCCCCCATGACCGAGACGGCGCAGTACCTCATCATCGGCGGCGGCCTGGAGGGCCTGTCGATCGCCTGGAACCTCACCGAGCGCGGTGAGACGGACGTGCTCGTGGTCGAGAAGGACACGCTGTGCTCCGGCATGACCGGCAAGTCCAGCGGTATCGTGCGCTGCCACTACGGGTCGCCGACCATGGCGGCGCTGAGCTGGCAGAGCATCCCGGTGTTCGAGAACGCCGGCGAGTTGCTCGGCGACGACATGGGTTTCCGCCAGTGCGGGTACGCCGTGATCGTCGGCGAGGAGAATGTGGTCCCGCTGCGCGCGAACGTGGCGATGCAGCAGAGTCTGGGGATCGAGACGGAGCTCATCACCGCGGACCGGATGGCGGAACTGTGGCCGGGGCTCAACGTCGAGGACGTCGCGGCCGCGGCGTGGGAACCGCGGGGCGGCAGGGGCGAGGCGTACATGACGGGGATGGCGTTCGCGGCCGCCGCGCGTGCCCGCGGCGTGCGCGTCCGTCAGAGCACCCGCGTGGTCTCGCTCCTCCGCGGGTGCGGGGACCGGGTCGTGGGCGCGGAGTTCGCCGACGGCACGGAGGTCTACGCCGAGCACGTGATCCTCGCGACCGGCGTGTGGGCCCCGCAGCTCGGCGCCACGGTCGGGATCGACATCCCGGTCCGTGCGCAGCGCGCCCAGCTCGTGATGGTCGATCAGGGTGAACCGCTCGGGCAGGTCCCCACGCTGTCCGACCTGGTGGGCCTGCAGTACCTGTGCCGCGAACCGAACGGGGAGATCCTGGCCGGCAACTCGGATCACACCGCGCCGCAGTACATCGACCCCGACGCCTACGCCAACAGGGCCGATTCCTCGACCGTGGAGAAGGTCGTCGAGCGGCTCATGCACCGCCTGCCGGACATGCCCGATCCGTCGATCACCGGCAGCTATGTGGGGGCGTATGACACGACGCCGGACTACAACCCGATCATCGGCCCGTCGCCGATCGAGGGGCTGTTCCTCGCGGTGGGGTTCTCCGGCCACGGGTTCAAGATGGCGCCCGCGGTCGGTCGGCTGGTCGCCGAGTTGCTCACGGAGGGGACGACAACGATGTCGGGCGTCGACCCGGCCGACTGTCGGTTCTCCCGGTTCGCGGAAGGGCGTCCCACGACGAGCCTCCACCCGTACGTGGGCGCAGGCGAGATGCGCTGATGCGGCGGTCCGGGCACGCACCCGCCCCCGCGGGTGGCCGTCGTACCCGGTGGCCCGGCTCGGGGCGTCCCGGCACCGGACTGCCCGGTACGGGACTACCCGGCGGCGTGGAGCGCACGGTTGGTCAGCGAGCGTCGAGCTTTGTCCTCGACCTCGGCGAGCGAGGATCCGACGTGGCCGCGCAGCAGGTCGATCGCGGTGGTGACGTCACCGTCGAGGACGCGGTCGAGTACTTCCAGATGCTCGGAGACCGTCGCGTGCACCCGCTCCTCCGTCGAGTAGTCGTACATCCTCATGGGGCGGATACGGGCGTTGACGGCGCGGAGTTGGTCGGTCACGGCCGCGTTCCCGCAGGCCGAGGAGAGTTTCACGTGGAACGCCTCGTCCCGCTCCACCAGATCCGGTCCCGGGGTGGGGGGTGTGGAGAGGAGCGGAGACCAGGCCCGGCGCAACTCGCTCAGCGATCGGAGGTCCGGGCGTAGGTCGGGGTTCTCCGCGATTCGCCGTAGCCCGCTGAGTTCCAACAGGACCCGCAGCTCGTAGAGGTCCCGCAGAGCGGGGAGGTCGTAACGGGCCAGAAAGTAACCGTCATCCCGGCGCTCGAGCAGGCCGTCGGCGTCCAACCTGATGAGCGCCTCGCGAAGCGGCGTGCGGGACACCTCCAGTTGGTCGCACAGGCGGCCCTCGACCAGTCTCTCCCCGGGCGCGAAGCGACCCGTCGTCACGAGCTCGCGGAGACCGTGCAGCGCACGGGCGGACTGCGAGAGGCCCGCCTCACCCCGCGAGGTCACGACTCGTCCCCGTGGATGAGGCCGGAGATGGCCCGTTCGTACCTGTTGAACTCGGTGGCGTTGACGTCTCGGGGGCGCGGGAGTTCGATGTCGATGTCGGCGATCACGTGGCCGCACAGGCCCGATCCGGCGCCCCCCGCCATCACGATGACCCTGTCGGAGAGGTTCACCGCCTCCTCGACGCTGTGCGTGATGAACACGGTCGTCGTCCCGGTCTCCCGGTGGATGCGGGTGAGTTCCTCCTGCAGCGAGCTGCGTGTCATGGCGTCCAATGCGCCGAACGGCTCGTCCATGAGGAGCACGCTCGGCCGGTTGGCGAGGGCCCGGGCGATCGCGACGCGCTGCTGCATACCACCGGACAACTGACCCGGGAAGCGGCCGGCCGCGGTCTCCAACCCGACGAGCGCGAGCGCGTCACCGGCCACCGCCCTGGCCTCCTTTCGCGACATGCCGTTGCGGCGGGGGCCGTACGCCACGTTCTCCATCGATGTCCTCCACGGGAACAGCCCGTAGTCCTGGAAGACGACCCCACGGTCGGGACCGGGGCCACGGACGGGGACGCCACCGAGTTCGATGACGCCGTCGGTGGCCGTCTCGAAGCCGGCGAGGAGCCGAAGCAGGGTCGACTTCCCGCAGCCGCTGGCACCGACGATGCTGACGAACTGACCCGCCTCGATGTGGAGGTCGAGGCCCGAGAGCGCGAGGACGTCGGAGTCCTTGCCGGGGAATCGCATCTCCACCCCTCGCACGGAGATCGCGGCGCCGGGGGCCGAGGTGGTCGATGACGAGGCGGGGACGGGACGGGACTCGAGTGTGGTGGTCATGGGAGTTCCTTTCGGGAGACGGGGAGCGGGTGGCACGGGGGGTGCGTCGCAGCGGCGGGCGGGTCGCCGCCCGACCGGGTGGCGTGGCCGGGGAGGTCAGGTGAGCCCGGGGCGGCCCCGGGTGACCGTGGACAGCGCGCGGCGCAGCAGCGCGTCCGAGAGGAGGCCGGCCACGCCGATGGTGAGCATCCCGGCGATGATCACGTCGGTGCGGCTCATGTCGCGGGCCTGGGTGATCAGGGCCCCGAGGCCGGTGGTGATGCCGACGGTCTCGCCCACCACCAGGACCACCCAGGACAGGCCGAGCGCGACCCGCAGGCCCGAGTTGATCGAGGGCATCGCCGACGGGAGAACCACGTCCACCAGCACCCGGAGGCGGTCGACGCCCAGCATCTGGGCGGCCTCGAGGAGGCGCGGCGGCACGGCGTGGGCGCCGGCGATGGTGTTGAGGAGGATGGGGAAGAACGCGGCGAGGAAGACCAGGAAGATGGTGGATCGGTCCCCGTACCCGATCAGCAGCAGACTCAGCGGGGCCCATGCGGTGACGGGGATCGGGCGCAGGATGCCGATGGTGGAATCGAGGAGTTCGCGGATCACACGGAGGCGGCCCATGAGGATGCCGAGGGGGATCGCCACGGCCGCGGCGAGCAGGAACCCGTTGAGTACCCGGAGCGCGCTCGCCGCCGTGTGCCGCCACAGCGAACCGGACAGAGCATCGGACCCGGTTCCCACCGCCAACCCGATCCAGGTCTGCGCCACTGTCAGGGGATCACTGAGGAACCGCATGTCGATGCCGAACGGCAGCTGCCACTGCTGACGGACCGCGATCCACCACAGGGCGAGGATGGCGAGCGGGATCGGCAGGGCGAGCAGGATGCGGCGGGTCCGGCCCCGGCCGCGCCTGACGGCGGTGGCGGGCACGACGTGGGGTGTCGAGGTGGTCCGGCGCTCGATCGCCGGGGGAGCGAGAGTGGTCATGTCCTGGTCTCCTTGTCGAAATGCCTGGCTGGGAATCGGGGTGCGTCAGTCGGAGTGGACGAACGTATCGACGTCCGGTGCCGAGGGGATGTGGCCGACGCGGACCATCTGCTCGATGAGGGCGGCGAGCTGGGCGCGGAACTCGTCGTCGATCTCTGATCTGGGCCATGTGTTGGCCACGGCGAGGGCGGTGACCTCCGGGTCGAGGGAGAACTGCTCGACCACCCTGTCCTGCCACTCGGTGCGGTGGGCGTCCATGTACTCGACCGCCTGACGGTGGACGTCGGCGATCCTTCCGACCTTGTCCGGGTCGGCGTCGATGGTCCGTTGGGTGACCCCGAGGCCGATGTTGACCTTGCCGACCGGCGTGTCGTACGGGGAGGCGATCTCCACCGCCCCGGAGTTCTGCCGGGCCGTCGACGGACCGAGCTCCGCGGAGAGGAAGGCGTCGATCCGACCACCGCCGAACGAGGTCGCCATGTCGGAGAAGGGCAGATTGACCAGGGTGACGTCGCGGTCGGCATCGAGTCCGTGTCGGGCGAGCGTCAGGCGCAGGAGGATCTCCTGTGACGATCCCCGCGGGTACCCGACGGTCCGGCCCCGGAGGTCCTCGACCCTGCGGATGTCGGGTGTGCCGACCAACCCGGACCCGCCGTCCGCGGCGACGGACAGCAGTCTCAGGTCCTCGCCCGCCGCCGCGCCGGCGAGCAGAGCGGGAATGCCCACCACACCGAAGTCGATCTGCCCGCTGACGAGAGCGTTCTTGATGTCGGGGGAGGAGTCGAACGTGGCGACCTCGATGGCCAGGTCGGGAGCGAACTGCTGATAGAAGTACGGCGCGAACAGGTGTGGTTGGCCCCGCAGGGTGCCGACGGTGACCCGCTTGAGGTCGCTCTCGCTACCGAGCGTGGTGAACGTGGAATCGATGGTGGAGCAGGCGGTCGTGGACAGCGAGAACACGGCGACCAGCGCCAGGAGCACTCGGCGAAACGGGGTCAGCATCGGGCGTCGTCCTTACTGGTGTCGAGGGTGGTGGAGGTGGTGGCGAGGTAGAGACGCCAGTCGGTGTGGTCGGTGATGTCCTCGGCGCCGCCCAGGGCGTCGGCCGTGCAGCCGAACCCGACGATCGACTCACCGCCGTCGAGCGAAACGCGGGTCAGGCTCATCGGGGCCGGGAGCTCGGCGAGCAGGCGCCCGAGAGCGGAGTGCGGGAGGCGGTACAGCTCACCGTTGATCGACCGGCCCGTCTCCTCCGGGCGGGCCGGGACGAGGCCGGGCTTCGGGGGCACCGTCGGCAGGGAGAACAGTCTGTAGTCGGCGGAGGTGCGGATGTCGCCCACGAACCGTGCCCCGAGTGACTCGAGTTGGTGGTGCAGCGGCTGGCCACGGAGGTGGGCGCCGAAGACCGCGAGCCTCGTGTCCGATCCGGGCCAGATCTCGGGAACCGGCCCCCGGTCCTCCGCAGCGCTGGTGCCGAGCAGGGTGGAGTGGACGCGGGCGGCGAGGTCCGCGGCCACCTGGTCGTGGTCCCGGGGGGCCAGCACCATCACGCCGAAACGTCCCGGGCCGATCGACCGTCCCGGGACGGCGACACCGCACATGTCCAGGAGGTTGCAGAAGTTGGTGAACGTGCCCAGACGTCTGCTCACCTCGAACGGGGCCGCGGCGACCTCCGCGAGGGTGGGGTGGTCGGTGGTCGTCGGCAGGAGCAGACCGTCGATGCCCGTCATGAGGCGGCAAGCGTGGGCTCCGGCGTGGGCGAGACATTCCAGGTCCCCGACGAACTCCACGGCGCCGGCGTCACGGCCACCGAGGATGATGGCGGCGACGGTCGGGTCCAGGTCCTCCGAGCCCCGGGACACGGCGTCCCCGACGGCCGCATAGCGCTCGGCGACAAGGGCGCTGTCGTAGAGCAGCCGCGCGGCGTCCAGGAGCGGGGAGATGTCCACTGTGACGATCTCGACGCCCGACCGCTTCAGGTCGCGTACCGCGTGGTCGAAGGCCTCGCGGTACTCCGCACCCAGGGCGGACAGGTCCCGTTCCCGCGGGACGGCGAGTACTGCTCGCGACGGGGCCGCCAGCGGGACATCGTCCCGTCTGGGGCCGCAGCGCGGATCCGCGCCGTCCGGCCCGGCGATGACGGCCATCACCCGGGTGGCCTCGGGCACCGTTCGCGCGAACACGCTCACGCAGTCGAAATCGGCGCACGCGGGCACGACGCCGGTGGCGGGAACGAGCCCGGGGCTGGGTTTGAGGCCGACGATCCCGTTGAAGGCCGCGGGAACGCGGCCGGAACCGGCGGTGTCGGTGCCGAGTGCGAAGTCGACCTCGCCGTCGGCCACGACCACGGCCGAGCCCGAACTCGACCCGCCCGCGATGCGTTCCGGCATCCCCGAGGCGTGCACCGCGCCGTACGGGCTACGGGTGCCGACCAGGCCGGTGGCGAACTGGTCCATGTTCGTCTTGCCGACGAACGTCGCACCGGCGTCGACCAACCGCTGCACCACCGTCGCGTTCCGGGGCGGCACGGTGGCGAAGGAGGGGCAGCCCGCGGTGGTCGGAACGCCTGCCACGTCGATGTTGTCCTTGACCGCGAACGTCAGGCCCGCCAACGGGAGGGGCTCACCGCACGCGGCGCGTTCGCGGGTGTCGGCTACCGATCGGACGACCTCGTCCGGGGAGCGACGGTGGATCCATACGGGGTTGGAGAAGTTGGGGGAGTGCGGCGTCAGCATCGGAGATACTCTTCTGAACTGGGGGATACGATGCTGTATACGTTCGTGTGTACGCGTTACCGCTCTGGGAGCGTTGTGTGACCGTCGTGTTTCGAGCGGCGCCCGTGGGTTAACACCGTGCCGCTCACGCCGCGGTCTCCGACGTCGCCGGCCGCCTCGGGGCGGTCAGGCGCCGTGCAGCGCCGGCAGCAGTTCGCGTTCGGCCAGCTCGAGGAACGGCGACTGGTCCCGCGCGACGTGGTGCAGGTAGATCCGCTCGAAACCGAGCTTCTCGAACTCGCGCAGTCGACCGACGAGCTCGTCGACGGAGTCGGTGACGATCACCGTGTCGGCGAGCTTCTCGTCGGGGAGGTGACGCCCGGCGACGTCGAGGTCCTCCGGGGTGGCCAGGTCCGCGTCGAGAGGAGAGTCCAGCGCGTTGTTCTGCCACTGGTCCCGCGCGAGGTCGCGGGCCTGACCGAGGGTGTCGGCGATCGAGAGGTGGACCTGGAGGGCGAGCGGCCCCCGCCCACCGGCCCCGCGGTAGGCGCCCACGATCTCCGCCATCGACTCGAGGTCGGCGTTGACGGTGATGAGCCCGTCCGCCCAGCCGGCCGCACGCTCGGCCGTCGCCGGGGTCAGGGCCGGGCCGAGAAGTGGCGGCGGGGTGTCGGGCAGCGAGTAGATGCGCGCGCGCTCGACCTCGACGAGCCCCCGGTGGGTGACCTCCTCGCCGGAGTGCAGGCGTCGGATCACGTCGACGCACTCCTCGAGCCGCTCCTGGCGAAGGTCCTTCGCGACCCACTTGTCGCCGGTGATGTGCTCGTTCATGTTCTGTCCGCTACCCAGGGCAACCCAGAACCGCCCCGGGAACATCTGCGCGAGGGTCGCCGCCGACTGCGCCACGACGGCCGGGTGGTAGCGCTGGCCGGGCGCGCACACCGTGCCGAACTCCAGGTCGGTGGTGGCGAGCGCCGCGCCCAGCCAGGACCAGGCGAAACCCGAGTGGCCTTGCCGGACCGACCAGGGTGCGAAGTGGTCTGAGCACATCGCCATGCGGAATCCGGCGCGCTCGGCCCGCTGCACGTCGTCCAGGAGCCGTCCGGGGGAGATCTGTTCGTGGGAGGCGTGGAAACCGTAGTCGGCCATGGCTCAGCTCTTCCTCGTGGAGTCCCGTGCGGCGTCGATGGCGTCGGCGGCGCGGATCAATCCCATGTGGCTGAACGCCTGGGGATAGTTGCCCGCCAGCCGGCCGGTTTCCGGGTCGTACTCCTCGGCGAGCAGGCCCAGATCTCCGGCGCAATCCACCATGTTGTCCATCAGTTCCACGGCGTCATCGATCCGGCCGCTGCAGGCGTACTGTTCCACCAGCCAGAACGTGCACATGACGAAGGGGTACTCGGCACCGTCGAGCCCGTCGAGGCCGCTGGAGGTCCGGTAGCGGTGGACCAGTCCGAAATCGCTGACCAGGTCCTTCTCGATCTTCTCCACGGTGCCCAGCATTCGCGGGTCGTCGAAGGCCAGGTACCCGGTGTGGGGCAGTTGCAGCAGGGACGCGTCGACCTCGTCATTGTCATAGGTCTGCGTGTAGCTGTTCAGTTCGGGATCGAACCCGTGCTCCTCGATCTCCTCGGCCAACCGGTCACGCAGCCCTCGCCAGCGGTCGACCGGGCCGTCCAGGCCGCATTCCTCGACCGCACGGATCCCGCGGTCGAAGGCCGCCCACATCATGGCCCGACCGTGGGTGAAGTGGTGGGTGTCGCCGCGCATCTCCCAGATGCCGTGGTCCTCGCGGTCGAAGTTCTCCTCTGCGTAGCGCAGGAGGCTCTTCTGCAGCCCCCAGGTGTACTCGTCCTCGTGGACCCCCGCCCGGCGGAGCTCGTGCAGGGCGATCATCACCTCGCCCACGACGTCCGCCTGGTATTGGTCGGCCGCACCGTTGCCGATGCGCACCGGGCGGGAGCCCTCGTACCCCGTCAAATGGTCCAGTTCCTCCTCGCGCAGCTGCCGCTCGCCGGCGAGCCCGTACATGATGCGGATGTCCCGGGCGTCGCCGGCGACCGAACGCAGCAGCCAGTCCCGCCACAGTTTCGCGCCCTCGGTCAGTCCGTGCGCGACCACCACCTCGATGGTGAAGGCGGCGTCGCGCAGCCACGTGTAGCGGTAATCCCAGTTACGGCTGCCACCGAACTCCTCGGGCAGAGAGGTGGTGGGGGCCGCCACGATGCCGCCGGTGTCCAGGTGCGTCAGCGCGCGAAGGACCAGCAGGGACCGGACGATGTGCTCCCGGTACGGACCGCGCACGTCGAGCTGGTCCGCCCATTCGTGCCACAGGTCCACCGTCGCCGTCAGCGCCTCCTCGGCCTCCGGCGGCTCCGGGGGCTCGAGATGGGACGGGAACCAGGTCAGGTCCCAGGCCATCGTCTCGCCGGCGGTCACCCGGAACCGGCCCTCGAGGCGGCGGGCCCGCTGGCCACCGCGGGCGCCGGAGTCCGGGTCGTCGACGGCGGCGTCGGTGTGGGTGTCGTCGCCCCCGCCGGCGCCGCTCTCACCCTCCCCGCCGCCGGCCGAGGCGTCCAGGTCCTCGTCGGGCCAGCGCAGCATCGGGCCGGTCACGAGGATGCCATCCGGGCCGGCGAGCGAGAGGAGCGCTCGCTCGCCCCCGGCGCGGGCGACCTCGCGGGTCCACGGGGTGGCGCGGGAGTAGTCGAAGCGCAGCCGCAGATCGTGTTCGACCTCGACCTCGCCCTCGAGGCACTCCACCCGGCGGATGAGGTCGCCCTGGTCGGTGCTGCGCGGCAGAAAGTCGGTGACCCGCGCGACGCCGCCGGGGCAGCGCCAGGTGGTTTCCAGAACGAAGGTCAGCGGGTGGTAGCGGCGGTCCTCGACCTCACCGTCGACGACGGACAGTCGCCAGCGGCCGTTCTCGGGATCGCCGAGCAGGGCGGAGAACACCGCGGGGGAGTCGAAGCGGGGCAGGCACAGCCAGTCGATGCTGCCGTCGCGGGACACCAGCGCGCCGGTTCGCAGGTCGGACAGGAGCGCGTAGTCCTCTAGGGGAGTCGACATATCAGAAGATGGGCTTGCCGCCCGTCACCCCCAACACGGTTCCGGAGACGTAGCTCGCGTCCGAGGGCGACGCGAGGAAGACGTAGGCGCCCGCACACTCGCCGGGCTGCCCGGCGCGCCCGAGCGGTGTGTCCCCACCGAACTCGGGGAGCGTGTCGCCCTCTTGAGTCGCGGGCTGCAGCGGCGTCCAGATGGGGCCGGGCGCGACCGCGTTGACGCGGATCCCGCGCTCGCCGAGCTCGTTCGCGAGGTTGACGGTGAGGTTGTTCAGGGCGGCCTTGGTCGCGGCGTAGTCAACCAGCGGCGGGGCCGGCTGGTACGCCTGCACGGACGTGGTGTTGATGATGGACGATCCGCGGCCGAGGAACCGAAGCGCCTCCTGACTGGCCCAGATCGTGGCGTAGAGGTTCGTCTTCATCACCCGGTCGAGGTTCTCGGAGTCGATCGTCTCCAGGCCCTCACCGCGGGCGTGCTGGTACGCGGCGTTGTTGACCAGGACGTCCAACCCGCCGAGCTGCTCGGCGGCGTCGCKGACGACCTTGCGGCACTGCTGCTCGTCCCGCAGGTCCGCAGGCAGCAGGACCGCSCGTCGTCCGGCCTTCTCGATCCACGCGGCCGTCTCCTCGGCGTCCGGCTGCTCGACCGGGAGGTACGAGATCGCCACGTCCGCGCCTTCGCGGGCGAACGCGATCGCGGCGGCCCGGCCGATACCCGAATCGCCGCCGGTGATGAGCGTCCTGAGGCCCTCCAGTCGCCCGGAACCCCGGTAGCTGTGCTCGCCGTGGTCGGGGAGCGGGGTCATCTCCGACGTCAGGCCGGGTGGCTCCTGTTCCTGCGCCGGGAAGCCACCGGAGTCGTTGACCATCTGCTCCGCATTGTCTGCGATGTCGCTCGTGGTACCCATGGCTCCGAACGTAACGAAGGAATCGGGGGATGCACACCGGTCGGCGCGACCGGCCGCGGTCTCGAGCTGCGCCACCGCGTCGGCCTGAGTCGAGCCGGTGATCCGCAGGATATCGACCACAGCCGAGCGGATCTGTCCGACCGCGACGATCACGGCCGGCGGACGGCCCCCCTCGTACAGTTCGGAAGCAGTCGCCGCTGCGACCAGGGCGAGGCGGCGGACCTCGTCGTCGTCGTACTCCCCCGAGACCCACTCGCGCAGGGCGGTGACGGTCGCGACCAGCTGGTCGAGCGCCTCGAGCAACGCCGGTTCCACCGGACGGCCGTGCCGGATGAGGTTGGCGCCCGCGCGGCACAGCGCGCGCCCGGAGGTCAGCAGCAGCACGATGCGCTGACCGAGGAGCGCCCCGGTGTCCAGGGTGCGGCGCCGCGCGGCACGCGTCGCGGGACCGCCCAGCACCAGTCTTTCGCGGACGGCCGCGGCGGCATCGTCCAACTCCTGCCGCGCCGTGGCCAGCGACTCCATCTGCTCGAGGCGCTCCTCGGCGCCGGACAGCGATCCCTCGGCCAAGTCCCGGCGCAGGCCGGACAGCACCCGTTCGTACCCGGTCAGGGTGCGGTCGGCCACCGTCGACAGGGTGCGGAAGGTGTCCGGCGAGAAGACCGTGGACAGCACCACCGCGACGACGCCCCCGATCAGCGCGTCCCCCAGGCGGACCCAGGGTCCGGTGTCGAGGAGGGGGACGAGGGTCATGACGACGACGGCGGCCACCGCGGCCTGATTGCTCAGCAGCCCGCTGGCCCGGAACGCCACCGCCGCGGAGGTCGCGAGCAACACCGCCACCCCGAGCTGCCACGCCCCGATCCCCAGCCACCGCGACATCAGGTCCGCGGCGGCGATCCCCAGCACCACTCCGATCGAGATCTCCACTGCCCGCAGCCGCCGCTGCCCCGCCGACAGACCGGTCGCCACGACCGCGGCGATCGGCGCGAACACCGCTTCGGTGGGGCCGAAGACCAGGCCGGCCAGCAGGTACGCGAGACCGGCCGAGACCGCGGCCAGCAGCAGGGTGGGCGCGTGACCCCGCAGCCGACCGAACGCCCGGGAGAGCACTACCCGGGCAGCCCGGGGACCGCCGTGACGGCCAGTCCGCCGCGGCGGGTGTCGATGTACCGCAGCTGCGCGACGACGGGCACGTCGGACTCGAGTACCAGTCCCAGCGGCCGACCCAGGGGGACGGCCTCCGGGGCGATGAGGTCGTTGACCCGCAGCTCGCGCACGCGTCGCCCCTCGACCCGGATCTCGTAGGGGCCGACGGGGTCGCGGTCCGAGTGGTAGACGGTGAGACGCACGCAGGCCTCGTCGGCGCCGGTGTTGAGCAGGCACAACTCGGTGCGGCTGGTGTATTCCGGCTCGTGACCTGTGCCGTGCTCGGGGATGAACCCCGCGGAGAAGAACCAGCGGGTGCTGCCGTGGGCGTCGGTCTCTGTCGTCACTGCGCGCCTCCCTCCCGGCCGGCGTCGGTACCGAGGAGCTCGCGCAGGTGGCCGTTGAGCAGAACCCCGTCCGGGTCGAATCGCTCGCGGATCCGGGCGAAGTGGTCCCACTCGGGGTACAGGCCGGCGAGATGCTCCGCGGTCCGGGTGTGCTTCTTGCCCCAGTGGGGGCGGCCACCGTGGTCGAGCATGAGCGGTTCCATGTCACGGAAGTAGGACTCGTACGGCAGTGAGGCGTTCTGCAACAGCGCGATCGTCATGGTGGGCCGCCGGTACGACGGACTGAGCATCGCCCGGTCCGGCGCGACGGTCCGGACCAGCACTCGCCAACCCACGTACTGCCGGTGGCGCTCCTTGATCCGCTCCCGGSCCTCCCGGAACGCATACGGACCCACCTCCAGCGGCAGCATGTACTCCATCTCGTCGAAGTACAGCTCCCGGTCGTTGGGCAGAATCTCGTACGACGGCCCGGTCTCGTCCTTGCGCAGTTCGCCCGGTGGCAGGAGCTCCGGCTCCTCACCCGGCCGGTTGAGGATCCTGACCTGAGCGAGGTCGCTTCGCGGATACCAGTAGAAGTCCAGGTGGCGGTTCTGTTCGATCAGTTCGTCGAGGTTGTCCAGCACCCAGTCGACGTGCGTCATCCAGTTGGTGCGGTGCAGTTGATAGGCGGGCAGGACCCGCAGGGTGAGACTCGTGAGCACCCCCAGGCCGCCCAACGAGACCTGGGCAGCGCGCAGCACCTCGTCGTCGTCCTCGTCGGCACGCCCCTCGTCACCACGTCCCTCGCCACCGGCGTCGACCCCGAACGGCACCTCCTCGCCGGTCCCCGTCACGAGCGTGCCGCCGGCCAACGTGGACGACAAGTTGCCCAGGCGCACACCCGTGCCGTGGGTTCCGGTGCCGATCGCGCCGGCGATGGACTGGTAGTCCACATCGCCGAGGTTCTCCATCCCCAGGTCGTGTCCGGCGAGCTCCGCGCCGAGATCCGCCAGCCCGGTCCCGGGGAGGACCCGCGCCAACCCGGCCTCGCGGTCCACCGAGACCACTCCCCGCATGCCGTCCGCGGAGAGCATGACGTCGTCGGTGGTCATGATGGGCATCGATGAGTGCCCCGAGCCGAGGGGGCGGACCGTCGTCCCGTCATCGGCAGCGCGACGGATCGTCTCGACGACCTCCTCAGACGTGGAAGCCCGGACCCTTCGGCGTGGGGAGCAGCTCAGGCTGCCGGACCAGTTGGTGAACGTCTCCGCCACGCCGGATCACTTCTTCTTCAGCGCGTCCGTGCACCGCAGACGGAGCTGCTCCAATTCGCGTCCGTGCTGCTCCGCACGCTCGACCAGCTTCTCCAGCGTGGGCCGGGGGAGCCGGGGGTCGTCGATGTCGAGCAACGCCTTGAAGCCGAGCGTCTTGCCCGTCACGGCGAGGGTCAGTGCCTCGAGCTCGAGCAGGTCGCTCAGCGGGGAACGTTCGGCGGCATGGCGATTGGGTTTGAGCTGGCCGAACTTCTCGGCGGCCTTGGCGGGCAGGTCCTTGAGCATCGAGGGTGACGTCCCCGCCAGCGTCATGAGCTCCTCGAGGCTCTTGAGGTCGTCCACGGTCTCGTCGCCGATGCGGGAGACGACCTTCCTGGTCTCCGGGTCGTCGTGGTCCTCGGCCACGCGGCGGAACAGGTCGATCCCGGCGGCGGCACCGGCGTGGTGGTCCTGCATGTACGTGTGCAACATCTCGGTGGCCATGTACTGACGGTACGAGAGCGGGCGGCGGAGGCAACCGATCGGACGGCCTAGAATCTCAGCGCGCGAGGAGTCCCTTCGCGATGTGGGTCACCTGGATCTCGTTGCTGCCCGCGTAGATCATGAGCGACTTGGCGTCGCGGGCGAGCTGCTCGACGCGGTACTCGGCCATGTACCCGTTGCCGCCGAACAACTGCACGGCCTCCATCGCCACCTCGGTGGCCGCCTCGGACGAGTACAGCTTCATCGCCGACGCCTCGGCGAGCGAGAGCGGCTTGCCGGCACGCGCGCGCTCGATGGAGTTGAAGACCATGTTGCGCACGTTCATCCGCGCCACCTCCATCTTCGCCAGCTTGAGCTGGATCAGCTGGAAGCGCCCGATCTCCTGGCCCCACAGGGTGCGCTCGCGGGAGTAGTCGACGCACAGCCGGTGGCACTCTTCGATGATGCCCAGCGCCATGGTGGCCACCCCGATCCGCTCGGCGGTGAAGCTCGACCGCGCCGACTCGCGGCCGTCGCCCCCGCGACCGGACTCGGACTCGCCGAGCAGCCGGTCCCTGCCGAGGCGGACGTTGTCGAAGAACAGTTCCCCGGTCGGGGAACTGTGCAGGCCCATCTTCTTGAACGGAGCACCCTGCGTGAGGCCCTCCATGCCCTTGTCCAGTACGAACGTCAGCACCTTGCGGTCGCGCTTGTCGGCGTCCGTGGCGGGTCCGGTGCCGGATGCTCCACCCGACCCCTCGTCGAGCTTGGCGTAGACGATCATCACGTCCGCGTACGGCCCGTTGGTGATGAAGGTCTTCTGGCCGTTGAGGATGTAGTCCTCGCCGTCACGCCGCACGTAGGTCCGCATGCCGCCGAAGGCGTCGGAACCGGAGTCCGGCTCGGTGATCGCCCACGACGCGACCTTCTCCATGGTCACGATCCCCGGCAGCCAGCGTTCCTTCTGCGCGAGCGTCCCGCGGGACATGATCGTGGTGGCGCCCAGCCCGAGGCTCACGCCGAGCGCGGAGACCAGCCCCATGCACGCGCCGGCCAGTTCACTGGTCACCACGGCCATCATGGAGTCCCGGTTCTCGGGGGCTCCGCCGGAATCGCCGTCCTCGTCGTCGTCCCCCCTCCCACCGTCGCCGCGCGGCGCGTCACCGGATGCAGCCCCGCCGCCCGCCGCCCCGCCCCCCGCGGTCCCGCCCCCGGCGGCCGCGCCGACCGTCTCGCGCGCCCGCTCCTTCGCCAGCATCTTCTCGACCCCGTCGCGGGCCATGGCATCGATGCCGAACTCGGCGAACAGCTTCCGGATGATCGGGTACGGCGGGATCTCACCGCTCTCCAGGGCGTCGAGCTGGGGGCGGATCTCCTTGGCGATGAAGCCGCGCACGGCGTCGCGGATCATCAGGTCGGTCTCGGACCACTCGTACATCGGCGTCTCGTCTCCTCGGTGCCCGGGGGTGTGCCGCGTGTCACTGCAACACGTGTCAGGTCAGTGTGTCGCGGACGGGGCGACGGGCGCGGCCGTTTGCGGCGAATGGCCGGCCCGGCGACGACATGGTCGGGCACACTCGGGGACATGAGTGCTCTTCAGGACAGCGCATCGAACCGAGACCGCGGGCGCGGAGCAGGTCGCGAGCAGCTCGGCCGGATCGGCCTGTGGACCGGCTCGCTGGAGGGACTGACGCCGGCGGCGATCCCCGACGTGCTCGGCGAGCTCGACGACCAGGGCTGGGGCTCGCTGTGGTTCGGCGAGGCCGTCGGCCGGGAGGCCTTCACCGCCGCGCAGTTGTACCTGGGCGCCACGCGCCGGATGGCGATCGGCACCGGCATCGCCAACATCTACGGCCGCGACGCCTCGGCGGCGGGGGCGGCCGCCCGCACGATCGAGGCCATGCACCCGGGCCGGTTCGTCCTGGGTCTCGGCGTCTCGCACGCGCCGCTGGTCGAGCGCCACCGCGGCCACCACTACGGCCGGCCGCTGTCGGCGATGCGTGAGTACCTCGACGCGCTCGACCGGACTCAACCCATGGCGGCGGGCGAGGACACGATGCCGCCGGTCGTGCTCGCCGCGCTCGGCCCCAAGATGCTCGAGTTGTCGCGCGACCGCACCGCCGGCGCCCACCCGTATCTGACGTTGCCCGAGCACACCGCGCAGGCGCGCGAGATCCTCGGCGGGACCGCCGACGACGGGCCGGCCCTGGTCGTGGAGCACGCCGCGGTGGTGGCCGAGGGGGTCGACGACGACGACGAGGTGTGGCGGTCGCGGGCCCACGATCACCTCAACGTCTATACAGGCCTGCCGAACTATCGGAACTCGTGGACCCGGCAGGGGTTCGACGAGTCGGACTACGTGCGCGGGGGCAGCGATCGGCTCAAGCACGCGATGGTCACCCGCGGGGTCGAGGCGACGCGGGCGCGGGTGCAGGAGCACCTGGACGCAGGGGCCTCGACCGTGCTGGTGCAGGTGCTCGGCGAGAACGTGCTGACGCCGCCGGTGGAGGACTGGCGGATCGCGGCCGAGGGGCTGCTCGGCTGACGCCTGGCCCGACAGGTTTTGCCGACTGGAGACGCGTCGGTTGCCAGAGGGGCTTGTCAGTCTCTGTTTTTTGGAGAGCCGGTTGATCCTCGCCACTGACCGCTGGCGACGCTCGTAGATCTCCCCAGTACTCCTTAGCAGCAATGTGGTTTGTCGAGTACACCCGTGCGGGACGATATGAGGTCTACCGTCGCCGCTGTGTCACAGGGTCCACTTCGGTGTGGGTTTGAGTGCTTTGCGGCGGTTTTCTGTGATCGCTTGGGGGCGTTAGTTTCCGATCACGAGGATGCTGGCGGCGGATTCTATGACGTCGTCGGTGATGGTCTCGAGTTGGTTGATCTTGAGCACTCGGGCGATCTGAGGGAAGAGGCGTTCGAGGAGGCGGAAGTTGCCCCGGGTGATGCGTTCGATCGCGGCGATCGCTTGAGCGTCGGTGAAGTCGTCTGGGTCAAGAGTGCGGCCGAGGCGTTTCCAATGGCGATCGAGGACGAAGAGCAGTTCCTCGCGTCCTAGTGCCCGGTATCGGTGTGAAAATCCGAGGCGGCTGTAGAGCTGAGGGTAGTGGCGAAACCGCTGGTCAATGCCAGGCATGCCGATGAGGATGATCGCCAGGTCGTAGCGGTCGTGTTCATCACGGAGGAGTTCGAGTGCGGTCGGGGCCAGTCGTTCGGCTTCATCGATGATGAGCAGCTCGACCCACTTGTTGGTGTGACCTGAGTGGGCGCCGGTGACTTTGCCGATGTTGCGCTGGTGTTCGTCGATGCAGATGCCGAGCTTTGTCTGCAGGTGCGCGATCTCGTGCATGAGGATTTTGGGCCTGGGGAGCACCTCGGGGGTGTAGAACACGGTCCGGCACCGGTTCGCAGTTGCATAAAGCTTGGCGTCGTCTTCGGTGCGCGGCCCCCATTCGGTGATGAACGGTTCCACGGTGTCCCAGTGGGCGTATCGGCGTGCCGATTGGGTCTTGCCGATGCCGGCGTCGCCGTGACAGATGCCGATGGTGCGTTCCTTGCGTACCGCGGTGGCGAATTCGGTGAACCGGCGATGTTCCTTGGTGATGATGAAGTCCTTGGCCATCCTTAGTCCTCTTCGTAGGTGCGCAGCTTGGTTGGCCGCGCTCCGGGGGCGGCGGTGCGCGGTTCGGCCCGATCGGCGATACGCGGGATGCGGTCGTTGATGTCTTTGCGCAGTTGGCGCCGGCGGGCTCGGCGTGCGGTCTCGACTTCTTGCAGGCTTACCCGTTGGTTCGGGTGCGCCTCATCGATGGCCACGCAGAGGAAGGTGTCGCGGTCGTATACGCGAACCTCGGAGATGTCACGCGGGTCGTAGCGGATCGTCACCGGGCGGCCAACGAACGGTGCCAGAGTTGGCGCGAGGTAGCGCCGGCCTTGGAAGTGGATGCCGTCACGCTGCACGGTGCGGTGCTTGGGCACCGTCAGCAGCAGTCCGTCGAGTTCATCGAGGGATTCGGGCATGCGTGGCAACCACCCGTCACCGATCCACGCCTTCTTCGGGCTCGTCCCGATCTCCCGGTGGGTCCGCTCGTTGTAGGTGGCGATGAAACCGGCGATCGCCTGATCGAGCGCAGGTAGATCCAGAGATGGAGGTGTCTTGGCCCCTGGTGCCAGATGTCCGGGCAGGGTGGCCAGGAGCTCGGTGTTGACTGTGCCGAAGAACCGCTCGATCTTGCCTCGGCCTTGCGGGCGACCGACGGTGGAGAAGATGAGGCGGATTTTCAGTGAGACCGCGGTGTACTCGAGGTGGCGGCTGGTGAAGTCGCTGCCGTGATCGATATAGAGGACGTCGGGTAGTCCGCACATCGCCCAGGCCGGTTCGGTCTTGCGCCAGATCGCCTGTCGTAGCACCAGCGCGGTGTTCATCGCCGATGGCGCCCCGGTGAAGACCATGTACCCGCAGACCGCGCGGGAGTAG
Organism: Dietzia sp. Alg238-R159; assembly: GCF_900537145.1. Lineage (NCBI taxonomy): Bacteria > Bacillati > Actinomycetota > Actinomycetes > Mycobacteriales > Dietziaceae > Dietzia > Dietzia sp. Alg238-R159. The sequence goes on from NZ_UNRI01000006.1 coordinate 158,321, forward strand.
TCGTCCATCACCACCGTCAGCCAGGGCCGGTCGGGGGTGCCGCTGGCGCCGGTGATGAGGATGTCGAGTTCGGTGTGATCGGCTTGCCACGTCACATTCGGCCGTTCGGCGCGATGGCGGAACACCAGTTCATAGCGGTCCCGATATGCTGCCGGCCCCTCCAGAGCAAGCGTCACCAGGGCCGGGTCCAAAGCGTGGACGATGGCGCGGACCGTGGCATAGCTCGGGGCCGTCAGCCCCAAGCGACCCGCTTCGGCCGTGGTGAGCCGGTGCAATGCAGCGGTGCTCGGGCGTGGGCGGGTCAGCGCGAGGTGCTCGAGAAACGTGACCAGTTCCGCCGGAGTGCGTCGAGATCCCGTGTCGCGTCGTGGCCGCGGCTCCAACGCCGCGATGCCGCCGGTCTTGTAAAGCTGGTGCCAGCGTTGCAGTGTCCGCAGCCCGGTGCCGGTGTCACGGGCCAGGGTCGTCAGCGAGATGCCGTCCTCGACGTGAAGCCGGAGGATTCGCCACCGCTGCGGCCCGTCCATGTCACACCTGCTGGGAGACCATGTCGCGGTCGCGGGCAGCCTGTTGGTGCCGGTACAGCGTGGCGCGAGACCATCCGACCAATCGGGCGGCTTCCTCGGCGGTGCGACCCTTGGCGCGGGCGTCCCGAGCGATGTCGAGTTTCTCCGCAATCACCGCCGGGTCAACAGGCGGCCGACCGAACCGGGTACCGCTCTGCTTCGCCGCAGCGATGCCGGCATTGACTCGCTCGGTGATCAGCTCGCGCTCGTACTCGGCCAGCGTGGCCAGCATGCCCAGCATTAACCGGCCGGAAGTGGTCTCCGGGTCGATGCCGTCCGAAAGCGACTTGATCTTTACGCCCTTGTCGCGCATCAGGTTCACGGTGTTGAGGACATCGATCAAGGATCGGCCGAGCCGGTCGATGCGCCACACCACGACCGTGTCGCCGGACTCGGCATAGTCCAACAGGCGCTTCATCCCCGGGCGTTCGATCGCGGTCCGGCTACCCGAGGTCACATCCGCGAACACATCCCGCTTCTGCACCCCGGAATCCACGAGTGCATCCAACTGCAACTGCGCGTCCTGACTCGCAGTGCTCACGCGGGTGTACCCCAAGAGCCTCATGACATGATTATGACTCACAAACCCCTACCGAGCACCACCCTGCGACAGTTCACGGTGAGACGACTTCGCGAGAGGCAGAAGGTGCCCATCGGCCCATGAAGCGGTCTCGGCGTCCGGTCCCCGCCTGGTGTCTCATAAGACTGTAGGTTGTTAAGGCGATGCCGCAACAGTTCAGCAGACGCTGTATAGTTCAGCAAATGCTGACTCTTGTCTCTCGTGTGGATGTGATGAACCGGTTAGGGCGGGCGATGACCGACCCGACGCGGTCCCGGATACTGCTGACCTTGCTGCAGCAGCCGGCCTACCCGGCGGAGCTGGCCCGCGATTTGGAGCTGACACGGCCGAACGTGTCGAACCATCTGGCATGCCTGCGCGACTGCGGGATCGTTGTCGCCATGCCCGAAGGCCGTCAGACCCGGTATGAGATCTCCGATCCGCACTTGGCGCGGTCGCTATCCTCCTTGGTCGAGGTCACCCTGGCGGTCAACGAAAACGCCCTCTGTTTGGAGCCCGACTGCTCAGTGCCGGGTTGTCAGGCCATGGAGGTGCAGGCGTGATCCTGTCCTCAGCCCTGCAGGCGATCGGTCTGTTCATCGCCACCAATATCGACGACATCATCGTCCTGTCGCTGTTCTTCGCCCGCGGCGCCGGCCAACGCGGAACCACCTCACGCATCTTGGTCGGCCAGTATCTTGGGTTCGTCGGCATACTCGGCGCCGCTGTGCTCGTCTCCCTGGGCGCGGGGGCCTTCCTGCCCCCGGAGGCCATCCCTTACTTCGGGCTGATCCCACTCGGCTTGGGACTGTGGGCCGCATGGCAGGCCTGGCGCGGGGACGATGATGACGACGACGCAAAGATCGAGGGCAAGAACGTCGCCGTGTGGACCGTGGCCGGCGTGACCTTCGCCAACGGCGGAGACAACATCGGCGTCTACGTCCCCGTCTTTCTCAACGTGGGCCCGGGAGCCGTAGTCGCCTACTGCGTCGTGTTCCTGGTGCTGGTGGCGGGACTGGTGGGCCTGGCCAAGTTCGTCGCCACCCGCCGACCGATCGCCGAAGTTCTGGAGCGCTGGGAGCACATCCTGTTCCCGATTGTCCTGATCGGCCTGGGCGCCTTCATCCTGGTCAACGGCGGAGCATTCGGACTCTGATAAGGCCGAGGCAGACCCCCACGCACCCGTGAGCCGCCGACCCGGTCTAGTCCTGTCGCCGCCCTCTGGCTGGGGCCGCGGGTATCAGGCGCAGCATGACGTCGGCATCTGGTTTCGGAAGAGGCCGGCCACGATGCGCAGGCTTTCGCTCATGGTCAGGTACGGCGCCCAGGTGTCGGCCAGATCGTCGATGGTCATCCCGGCTTTGATGGCGTAGGTGGCCGCCAGCATGATCTCCCCAGCACCGTCCGCCAGGGCGTGCACGCCCAGAACCTTGCCGCTCACGGCGTCGGCGACGAGCTTCACCGCCCCGCGGGTGTCGTGCTGGACGAGCGCCCGGGGGACATCGGACAGGTCCAGGACGCGGCAGTCGCACGCGTGCCCTCGGGTGAGGGCCTCGTCCTCGGTCAACCCCGCCGAGGCCAGCTGGGGCCGGGTGAACACGACCGCAGGAAAGCCGGCGTAGTCGACCCGAGCTGCCGGCGGGTACCTGTCCTCGGTCAGGGCGTTGAGCGCGGCGGCCCGACCGCCGGCGGCGGCGGCGTAGACGTACTGGGGAGCCCCCGAGACGTCACCGGCGGCCCAGACGCGCGGGTTGGAGGTGCGCTGGGTCTGGTCGACCACGACGAAGCCGCGCTCGTCCACGTCCACACCGGCAGCGGCCAGGTTCAGGCCGTCGGTGCGGGGCAGGCGTCCGGTGGCCACCAGGACCTGCGCGCCGCGCACCTGTTCGCCCGAGTCCGTGGTCACCACCACCTCTCCTGCGGGGCCTGGTTCGCGGGCCACAGTGGTCGCGCGCTCTTCGACCACGGTGATGCCGTCGTCGGTGAAGACTTCCCGAAGTCTCTGGGCCAGCTCCGGCTCGGCGTGCGGCGCCAGACGCCCGACCACAGAGACCCGGGTGCCGAGGTGAGCGAACAGCTGGGCCTGCTCCATCCCGACGTACCCGCCACCGATAACGACCAGGGACTCAGGCAGCTCGGTCAGCTGCATCGCGGTGGTGGACGTCAGCCGGTCCACAGAGTCGAGACCGACCACCTCCGGGATGGCGGGGGTGGCACCGGTGGCGACCAGATAGGCCCGGGCCCGCAGCGCCTGGCCGTCGACGGCCAGGGTGTCCCCGTCCAGGAAGCTGGCCTGGCCTGGGCGGACCTGGAAGCCGTAGGCAGCGGCCACATCGGCGTACTTCGCATCACGCAGGCGCTCGATGAGTGCGTCCTTCTGGGCCACCAGATCGCCGAGGTTCACCGGTGCGGCTGACGTTGGGGCACCTTTGAAGGGATTGGTGAGCGCGGCGTGCCGGGCCCCGGCGGCCGCCAGGAGCGTCTTGGACGGCACGCAGCCGATGTTCACGCACGTCCCGCCCAGAACACCGCGCTCAACCAGCACGACGCTCTTACCGGCCTGGCTGGCCGCGATGGCGGCGGACATCGCCGCGCCTCCTGAGCCGATCACGGCCAGATCGACGTCGTAGTCCACACCCATTTGCCCACCTTCCTTCGCGTGACCCCTCTTCAGCGTCCATAGTGGACGTTCCAGCGCAGGGGAAGGTCAAGGCGAACATGGACGAGAGCCGAGAAAGGGGCCACTGTGCGCATCGGTGAGTTGGCCGTGGCCAGCGGCACCACAACCAAGACGCTGCGCTTCTACGAAGAAGCCGGCCTACTACCTGCGCCTGAGCGCACCGCCAACGGATACCGCGACTACACCCCTGCGGCCCTGGCGCGCCTGGACTTCGTTCGCCGCGGCCGCACCGCTGGGCTCACCCTGGCCCAGATTCGCGAGATCCTCGACATCCGCGACGCCGGAGTCGCACCCTGCCAGCACGTGCACGCCCTGCTCGAAGCCCACCTGGGCGACCTGGACCGCCAAATCGCCGACCTGCAAGCACTGCGACACACCGTCGCGCACCTTCACCACAGTGCCACCACCAGCGACCCCACCAAATGCGACACCACGACCGTCTGCCGCTATCTGTGACCAGACCGGTGCTCGCGTGTATCGCCATGAGCAGATGCCGCCACAGAGCGTCGACAGAACCCCGCCATATAACGGCGAAAGCCACACCACTTCGGCGTTTATGAAACGTCTTCCCGTCGGGTCTAATATCTACTGATACAGATTCCGGGCGAAAGGGTCTCTTCGATGGCCGATCGGATCGGGACGTTGCTCAACCGTTCGGGTGATGGTGGCGAGGAGGTGCTCATCGTTAGCCGCGGGAAAGAGCGGACTCGGTTCCGGCGCCGGGACGAGTTGGGCTGGAGCTTTCGGGTGGAGTCGACGGACTCGGAGAACATCATCGAGCGGAACCCGAAACGAAAGCCAAAGCCGGATCCGAAGCCGGCTCGCCGGGCCTCGCGTCCTCGTGGGCAGCGAGTGGCGTACGTGCGGGTGTCGGCGGCCGATCAGAACGAGGCGCGTCAGCTCGAAGCGGTGGGGGAGTGCGACCGGGTCTACGTCGAGAAACAGTCCGCTCGCTCGCGTGCCGATCGCGTGAAGCTAGAAGAGTGCATCAGGTATCTCCGGGACGGTGACGAGCTGGTTGTTGCGTCGATGGACCGGCTCGCCCGTTCTCTGGTTGATCTCAAGCAGATCGTCGGCGAGATCACCGCCAAGGGCGCCAGTGTGGAGTTCGTCCACGAGCGGGCCACCTACGCCGCCGGCGCCCAGGATCCTAGAGCAGACCTGATGCTCTCGCTGCTCGGTGCGTTCGCCGAGTTCGAGCGGGCCATCATCCGTGAACGCCAGGCCGAGGGCATCGCCATCGCCAAGGCGAAGGGCAAGTACAAGGGACGCAAACGCGTCCTGACTGACGAGCAGATCGACAAGGCCCGCGCCCGCATCGAGGCAGGGGAGGGGCCGTCGGCGATCGCCCGCGATCTGGAAGTCGGACGGTCAACGTTGTACCGCGCCCTCCAACGACATACGACGTAGACGAGGAAGGGGAAGCGACATGGATGGGTGGTCGCCAGTGTGCGGCAAGGGGCGCATCGCAGCGTTGCTCGAGACCGGGACCGTGGGTGCTGTCCGAGATCTCTTTCCCTACGGGGTGCGGATCCTGTGTCCGATCACGCTCCATACGGGCCGCGACGTGGCCGGGTGGAGCTCATGGCATGAGGTCGCTGAGCGTGTAGGTGCGCAGTATCCGCCCCGCCGTGGATTGACATCGATGATCGACAGCGCTAACACCCCGGAGCTGGCGATAGGTGTGGATCGCCTGGTCGGGTGTAGCGCTGGCCCTGCCATCGAGATCGCGCAGCGCTACTGCAGCACCGCGTCTGTCCTGCAGTGGAAAGCCGCGATCTGGACAGTGAACGGCGATCCAATCGGAACATCCGACGCCGCACGCACTATCACAATCGTCTATGACGGCGACTATGGCAGCTCCTACGACTACCAGCTGGTATCAGCTTCCACGGCGGCTCTCATGGACCCGTTCCTCCACCCCGAACCATCCTTCTTGTGGTCCGACGACGAGACACTGTTCCTCGAGATTCAACCCGAGACAGGATGGATCGAGGTCTACTCGACTAGGCCGGATCTGGTCGAGGAGGTGCGAAGCGACACCCAGTGGGAAGTAGTCCCGCTGACCCGCGACCTCCCGCAGTCGTAGCAATAGCGCCTCCCGCGAATCTTGCTCGCGGTAGGCACTGCAGCACGACACCGGACCGCCAGCCAGTACTGGCAGAAACCCGCCACCGAGCGCCGGGAGCTGATGCACGGTTAGGTGACAGGGTTAGTCACGCGGTCTGAAGGGCCTCGTCGGTCATGATGGTCTCGAATTCAATGGGGGCCAGTCTGCCGAGGCGGTCCTGCCGTCTACGACGGACCCGGCCATCAGGTTGGTCGCAGTCGGCTGATGGGTGGTTACACCTGGCGCCCGGCGTCTTCGGCCCGCAGAATCGCCGGCAGAACCACGTGTGGCTCGGGGATCATCCCGGGCGTGACGCGGTGCCGGAACACCCAGTAGCTCCATGCCTGGTAACAGAGGATCACAGGCAGCGCCACGACCGTGATGACGGACAGTACGCCGAGGGTATAGGTGCTGTGCGCCGCGGACTGCACCGTGATGTCAAAGGCACTGTCGATAGTGGACGGCAGCAGAACCGGGAACATGGCCAGGAAGATCGCGGCCAGCCCGAACAGGCCGGTGCCGGCATAGCCGGTAAACGCGAGCCCTTCCCGGCCCGCGCGTGCCTGAGCCCATCCGACGCCACCGGAGACCACGGCGAGAAGGGCGACCGTCCACCCCGCCGGTCCGGCACCGTGCTCGAATTGCACCATCGCAATCCAGACGAGCAGCGGCAGCAGGCAGAGGGGAGCCCACCGGACGGCGAAACCGGATGCGCGCCGCCGCACTGGGCCGTCGGCCTTGAGCGCCAGGAACGTGGCGGAGTGGGCCAGGGCAAATCCCACCACGGCGAGGCCACCGACGAGGGCGGGCCACGAGAGCCAGGCAAAGGGACCGCCGACGCGGTCGCCGTTGCCGTCGATAGGCAGTCCGATCGAGGTGAGCGCGAGCAGCGCGCCGATGAAGAACGCGACGGCCGCGGAACCGAGGCCGATCATGTACGTCCAGAACGTCGCCCAGACCCTTGTGCCGACCTTGCCCCGGTACTCGATACCGACGGCCCGCACGATGAGTCCGAGCAACGCGAGGGTCAGCGGCACGTAGAGGGCGGACAGTAGCGCGGCGTACCAGGGCGAGAACGCGGCGAAGAGGGCAGCGACGGCGGTGATGAGCCACACCTCGTTGCCGTCCCAGACGGGGCCGATGGTGTTGAGCATGACGCGGCGGTCGCGTTCGCTGCGGGTCGAGAAGATCATGTGCATGCCCACGCCCAGATCGAATCCCTCGAGCAGGAGGTACCCGGTCCACAGGAGGGCGATGGCGACAAACCAGATGATTGCAAGGGGTTCCATGGTTGTTCCTCGTCTCGTGGTCAGTAGGCAAACGACAGCACGTCGTCGTGCTCGCCGTCCGGGTCGTCGACGTCGTCGTCGTCCTGACCAACGAGTTCGGGCATCGCACTGGCGACTCCACCGCGCGTATACCGCACCAGCAGGTACACCTCGACGACCAGCAGAACCCCGTAGACGGAGCCCAGGGAGATGAGGGAGAACAGCAGCTCCCCGGCGGTCACACCGGGAGATACGGCGGCCTGGGTGTACATGTACACGGAGTCGGCTCCGGTCACGGCGGGGTTCGGGGCCACGACGAACGGCTGTCGGCCCATCTCGGTGAAGATCCATCCGGCGATGTTCGCGGCGAACGGTGCGAGGATTCCGGCGAGCGCGAGTCGCATGAGCCCGCGGGATCCGGGGACGGTGCCGCGCCGGGTGAGCCACAGGGCAACCGCTCCGGCGGCGGCGACTATCCCGCCGAGGCCGATCATGAGGCGAAAGCCCCAGTAGGTCACCCACATGACGGGGACGTACTCGATCTGCGCGCCCGCCCGGTCGCCGTACAGGGCGTCGTCCGGAATCGTCTCGCCGTAGCGGTTCACATACTCGGGTTCGAGGTCGCGAATACCCGGCATGTCGACGCCCCACTCCCCGGTGGCGAGGAAGCCGAGAACGCCGGGGACCTCGATGAGAGTGGTGACGTCGCGGCAGTCCGTGGATCCCGGGTTGCCCAGCGAGAGCACCGAGAAGGAGGAGCCGGAGTGGCAGGCGGCCTCGGCGGCAGCCATCTTCATGGGCTGCTGCTCGTACATGAGTTTGCCCTGGATGTCGCCGGTGACGACTGTGCCGAGGAACCCCACCATGGCGACTATCGCGCCGAATCGCAGGGACCAGATCCAGACGCCGTGGTCGGTGCGGTCGCGTCCTGGTATGTCCTGGGCCTGCCCCACGATCACGTGCCCGCGCTCGTCGACGGTGTCGATCCCGTCATGCCGGCGGCGCCACAGGTGGTACCAGGCGATCCCGAGCAGGAACATCCCTCCCACCACGAGCGCACCAAAGACGGCGTGGGTGAACGCTGCCAGTGCGGTGTTGTTGGTGAGCACGGCCCACACGTCAGTCATGACCGGCCGGCCGTCCTCGCCGAGCTCGACGCCCACGGGGTGCTGCATCCACGAGTTGGCGACGATGATGAAGTACGCCGAGACCCAGGATCCGATCACCGCGCACCACAGGGCCGCGAGGTGCACGCCCTTGCGCAGCCTGCCCCAGCCGAAGATCCAGATACCGAGGAAGGTCGATTCGAGGAAGAAGGCGAGCAGACCCTCGAGCGCGAGCGGGGCACCGAACACGTCCCCGACGAACCGGGAGTACTCGCTCCAGGCCATTCCGAACTGGAACTCCTGGACCAGGCCCGTGGCCACGCCGAGGATGAAGTTGATGAGGTAGAGCTTTCCCCAGAATTTGGTCATCCGGAGAAATTTCTCCTGGCCGCTGCGCACCCAGGCGGTGTGCATCACGGCAACCATCGCCCCGAGTCCGATAGTGAGCGGGACCATGAGGAAGTGGTAGACGGTCGTGATGCCGAACTGCCAGCGTGCGATCTCGACAACGTCCATAGGACGCCAACCCCTTTCACCGGATCGGGTGTCGTGTTCACCCGCCATCGGCATTCTACATAGCGTAGAAATATTTCTACCGAGAGTCGAATTTCTTTCGCCACTGATAGAATCCGGCTACACAGCAGGAGGAGAGGATCACCGTGGCGACCCTGGGCGAGTTGGAGCGTGCCGTTATGGACGTAATCTGGGACCACAGTGGGCTGGTGACGGCATACGACGTCAAGGACGTGCTCGACAGCTCCCGGGAGCGCCCACCCGCCGTGACCACCCTGCTCACGGTCTTGAGCCGCCTTGCACGCAAAGGTCTGGTCGTCTCGGATCGCACCGCCCGCCCCCACCGCTACCGCGCTGTGGCCACGCGGGAGGAGTACACCGCGGAACTCATGCACGAAGTCCTTGGAGACTCCCGGGACCGGCACGCGGTACTTGCACGGTTCGTCGGCGGGGTCTCCAACGATGAGGCGGCGGCGTTACGCACCCTACTGAAGGGAAACGGCTGATCCCCCAGTCGGCGATGTCCACCGGCGCCGTGGGGCTCCTGTTGGCCGGGGTCGCCCTGGCCCTGGCCTGGCCGGTGCCGGTCCTGTTGGCTCGCGCACGCTGGCCGATGCACGCCCCGGCCCGCGCGCTCCTTCTCTGGCAGGCCATCGGCCTGGCCGGCGGGGTCTCGATGATCGGGGCACTCGCGCTGATCGGCCGCGCGGTCGCGCCGATCCATCCCCTGGCCGCGGTCGTCCCCGCAATCCTGCTGGGCTGCTACCTTCTCGCGCACCTGGGTGCGACCGTCGTCCAGGTCACGCGGCAACGGCGCCGACATTTGACGCTGCTCCAACTACTCACAGCGCCCCACCCGACCCGCGCGCGAACGCGGGTTATCGATGAGGCCGCACCAGTGGCATATTGCATCCCCCGTGGCGCCGGTTCTGTCACGGTGCTCTCCCAGGGACTTCTCGACAACCTGGATCCAGATGAGCTCGAGGCCGTGATCGCCCACGAACGCGCGCACGTGGAGCAGCGGCACGACATCTTGCAGCTGGCATTCCGGGCCTGGCGGTCAGCGTTACCGGGGCTGCCCACAGCGGTCCTCGCGGAGACGGAGGTCGCCGCGATGGTGGAGATGTTGGCCGACGACCAAGCTCGCCGCGAAGTACGCGACGAGGTGGTGGCCCGCGCGATCCTGCGGGTCGGTGCCGCCGACGGTAGCGGTGAGACCGACAGCGTCGGCGACGACGACCGCAGCGGGAGCAGCAGGAACGAGCGCGGCTGCGGCCACCAGGCCTCCTGCCGCGGCGGCCGCATGAGCGATCGACTCCGCCGTCTCGGTGCCCCGGCCCCCGGCCATGAGTGAACGATGCGGATCTGACGGCTCGCTCCGGCTCGTTCAGCTGAGTCGGACCACCTGGTCCTCGGGCCGCCGGTCGTTGTGGCGGTGTGAAACCAGGATCACCACCTTGTCGTGGGCGGCGGTACGGAGATCTTCCATCATGGCGTCGGCTGTCGGCGCGTCTAGGTGCGCAGTCGGCTCGTCGAGCAGGAGAACGTCGGCGCGCGTGAGCAGTGCCCGTGCCACCGCCAATCGTTGACGCTCCCCTCCTGATAGGGCCCGACCGCCGGCCCCGACCCGGGTGTCCAGACCGTCGGGGAGCGCGTCGAGCAGAACGGTCAAACCGACCCGCTCGAGAACCCGCCGCAGTGCGGCGTCATCGGGGGCCTGGGCGGCCGGCCTGGATAGGAGGAGATTGCCGCGCAGGGTGGAGTCAAAGACGTAGGCGTCCTGCGGGCACCAGGCCACGCGGGATCGCCATTCCTTTTCGGCGAACGTCGTGATCGGAGAGGTCTCGGCCCAGATCGTGCCGCCACTGAGGGGCAGTGCCCCCATCACGGCGGATAGCAGCGTGGACTTACCCGATCCGGACGGCCCGTCGAGGAACAACCAGCACCCCGTGCGCGCGACAGCATCCACCTCCGCCACGGCCGGTCGCGCAGTGTGCGGATACCGAGCAGTAACCTTCTCCAGCGTCACCGAATTCACGGGGCCGTTCGGCGCGCCAACGCCCCATGCGGTCTGCGGGAAGGGGCCCAGTACGGAGCCGAGGCTCTGCAGCAGTGATCGCACGGACGGCACTCGGTGCACTGCCGAGACCCACGCGGCGAGAGACTCACCCAGCGCCAGGCACAGGAGGGCAATCACACTGGCTCGTTCTGCACCCACCGACGGATCGGACACTGCCACGAGCACCGCTAGGAGGCCCGTGCCTGCTGTCACCGCCGCCGTTCCGAGCCCTGTGCCGCGGGTGGCGCGCCGTTCGGCGGCGGCCTGTTTCCGGTTCAGCTCGTCGAGTTGGTCGACCGCCGCCGCTGCCACTCCATTACCGCGTAGGTCCGCCGCTGCCGCGTTCAATGAGGCCGACCCCCGTATCAGGTGGGACCGACCAGCAACCCTGGCCACATCGCCCCCACGTTCGACCGTTGCCACTAGGACCGCGCCGAGGGCCATGGTCGCGCTCAGGCTCACCCCCACCTGCACAGTGAACTCGGGGGTGACCAACCAGGTGGTGAGTGTGGCTCCCAGCAGTACGGCGACTCCGGAGATCACGGGCGTAACGACTCTGGGGAGTTGGTCCCGCAGTTCATCGGCCTGGGTCACGAGGTAGTCCAGGGGCGCCCCACCCTCGAGCAGCCGCCGGGATCCGGTTCCTCGTGCTGCGATCGCTCGCCAGAGCCGCAGCCGAAGGTCATCGATGGTTCGAAAGGCGGCGTGATGGGTGAGTAATTGTTCGGCGTATGTGGCCACCGAGCGTCCGATCCCAAACGCTCGAACTCCGACGATCGCCACCAGGAGATACATGATGTACTCCTCGACGCTCGATCGGACGATCAACCATCCCGACAGCGCGGTGAGCGCCAAGCCCAGCGAGGTGGCGAGCACCGAGATGCCTACCGCCCCCGCCCAGAGCCTGCCGTGGGCACCAATCAGCGCACCGAGTGACAGACGCTGGGCGCCGCCTGTCTCGTCCGACACCTGCTCGTCCGCCCCCGCGCAGACTCCCTGTTCTGGTCCCCGCCCGTAACGACCCTGATCGGCATTCCCGTCCACAGCGGGGACCGGGGAGGCGCCGAGATCACCGTCCCGAGCGGCCTCGGTGAGCGCGGATGCGTCATCGTCTGCGCGGCCGGCCTGCCCAGAGATCCGAATAGTGCTCGTGGCGAGATCAAGTGTCATCGGTTCGTGGCTCGCCAGCACGATCGTGGCACGCTCGGCCCGGCGCACGATCGCGTCCCTGACCAGCTCAGCGGCATGGTGGTCAAGGTGGGCAGTCGGCTCGTCGAGCACCAGCAGGCGGGCGCCGGCGTCCACGCGGGCCAGTGCGCGCGCCACAGACAGGCGTCGGAGTTCCCCCGGGCTGAGTTCGGCGGCAGCCGACTCGGCGACCCGGGATAGTCCGACCTCGGCCAGAGCGGCCGCGGGATCCGCGCCATACAACGCGAGTTCCGCCCGTGGGGTGGCACCGAATACTCGCGGCGACTGGGGTGACCACCCCACGAGGTCAGCCTCGATTCCAGTGACTCGACCATGCACTATCGCATCGACCGGCAGCGCCCCGACCAGCGCCGAGAGGAACGTGGACTTACCGGCTCCACTGGCCCCGGTCACGGCGACAATGCCGCTCAGCTCTGCGTCGAGACCAGTCAATGCCGCGGCCCCGCGACCGGAATAGCGAACCTCGAGCCCTGCGACGCGGACCGTGGCCCCGTGGGCTTCTCGCAGGTCAGTCCCGGGTGCTACCTCGAGATGTTCGCGCACTCGGTGCAGAGCCGCGAGGCCATCCTGTGACGCATGGAATGCCACCCCGACCCGGCGAAACACGGTAAAGCACTCTGGCGCGAGCAGCAGCGCGAGCAGTGCGGGCTGTAGGTCCATCGACCCGCCAAGCAAGCGGAGACCCAAGAAGACCGCTACTACCGCCACAGAGATCGTCGCGATGAGCTCAAGTGCCAGGGCGGATAGGAACGCCCACCTCAGCGTCTCCTGCGTGCGGCGCCCGTAAATCCGCTGGATGGTGTCCAGCGAGTCCGTCTGCTCCTCGACGCGGCCGAGCCCGACCAGCACTGGCAGTCCGCGGGCCAGTTCGGCCAGATGGTCAGACAGCCTGGCCAGAGCACGCAACGCCGCATCTGTGCGTTGACCGGTGTGGCGGCCGATCAGGACCATGAACAGTGGCACCAGCGGGATCGTCACTACAATCGCCAGTGCACTGACCCAGTCGGCGGCGAGGATGCGTACCAGCAGTAGCGGGGGCACCACGATCGCCGCGACTATGGCCGGCACGGATTGCAGGTAGTACTCGTCCAGATCGTCTAAGCCATCCGTGGCGAGCACCGCGGTCCCGCCCCGGGGATCGTGCGCTTGCACCATGTGGCGCCACAGCCGACCCCGCAGGTTCTGCTTGACGGCGATGGCGACCCTGCGTGCACTCGTCTCGGTCGCCCATTCGGCAGCGGCCCGCAGCAGCACACCACTCATACCGAGTACCAGGATCGCCCGCACCGACCCGGTCGAGAGGGTGCCGACCGCCAGTCCCGCGATCCCTCGCGCGACAGCCTCCGCCACCAGCACCAGGCCCAGTGCCCGCAGGGCTGCCAACAGCCCCAGCGCCACGAGGGAGGATCTCGGTGCGGGCCCGAGGTCCGGGCGCGTGGAAATCCGCTGCACAGTCCGCTCGGCCTCGAGCATCCAGGGATCGATCCCCTGGGCGGGCCGCGTGGTCGACCTGCGCATCACCATCCACACACGTCCTCACAGGGGGTTCACCGCAATTGATCATCGACTCCGCCGTGTAATTCTATATTCCGTAGAAGTACGCGCTGGGACCAGGTCGGCGAACACCGGGTCATCGATGGCATCGACGCCAAGGCCGAGCAGTGGATCCTAAAGGGAGACCCTCCATCCGCTGTACTTATATACCCTGGGGGGTACATTGCGGGGTGGCAGAACTGCCACAGCTGCTACGAAAGGCTTCCAACATGAGCACTCACCATGCAATTCTGATCATCGGTGGAGGCAACGCGGGAATCAGCCTGGCCGCCCGACTGCGCCACGCGGGACAGGAGGACGTCGGTCTCATCGAGCCCAGCGATACTCACTACTACCAGCCATTGTGGACCCTGGTCGGCGGTGGATGTGCTCCACAGGAGGAATCTAAACGCTCGGAGTCCTCCGTGATCCCTCAGGGTGTTGCGTGGATCAAAGACGCAGCCGTCGATATTGATCCGGAGGCACAAACAGTGCTATTAGCCCCGCTGATTCACGGAGCGTGAGGATTGCTGCTGTCGGGTGACGGCGGGATCCATTTCGTGGGTGGGCGTGCAGGAGTGCCGGCTGGCGCTGCCGGTGGGCGGGTCTCCGGTGGTGCTGTCGTGGGCGGGTGGGTGAGGTTAGGCCGGTTTTGGGATCGCGGCGATCGTGTTGAACACTGCGACGATGGCAGTCGCCCAGGGCCACGTTTCGGGAATCTTCACGCGCCGCCGTCGGCCGCTTCGGACCAGCCGGGCTGCCACGTGGAGGAAGCGGTAGCGCAGCGCTTTGGGCTCGCACAAGGCCAGAACTGCGGCGTCGCCGGTGCAAGCGAGCATCCGGGTCCAGGCCACCAGATCCGCGGCGAGCATCACCGCCACGAGCCAGGCCTGGTTTAAAGCGAACTCCCGCGAGGGCAGACGGCCCAGGCCGGTGTCTTTGGCGTGTCGGATCCGGTCCTCGACCCGGGCGTGAGCCCGGTGTCTGGCCTCGAGGAACTGCAGCTGACCGGTGGCAGTGTTGGTGACGAATGCTTGGTAGCGCCACCCGTCGATCTCCTCGAACATCGACAACTGAGCACCCGGGTGGGGCCGTTCGCGGCGGACGATGACTCGCATTCCGTCTGGCCACTTGGCGAGCATCCTGGGGCTGAGAAAGCCGGTCAGTTCGGCAACCTCGGCCCCGTCTCGGATGTCGCCGGAGGGATTCAATGCCGGCCCCCACGCAGCCTCTGGGCAGATCGCGATGGCCCGGCGTAGCGGGGCGGTGATTGAGAACCCGACCGAGTACTCCACCCGTCGACCGCGGATGCCGTTCTGTTCGGTGATCCAATCCAGAAGGTCATGGGAGGCGCCTGCACCGTCGGATCGAATCAGCAGGTCACGGCGGTGAGCGGCGGGGATCTGCGCGATCGCCTGGCCCAGGACGTCGATGTGGTCAGCCGCGGTGTTGGACCCGGCATTGCCCGGGCGCAGGCTCGCGGCGAGGAACTCCTCTGTGTTGTCGCACCACACACCGATCGGGTGGTACCCGAACGTGCGCTTGTACGTCGGTGCGGCGTTCTCTTTTTCGCTGTGGGTGACCACGATCGTGGCGTCCACATCGAGCACGACCGTCGATCCCAGATCCCGCCCCGCACATGCCGATGCGGGCACCCCGCCGGGCAGGCGGGACCACACGTGACGGCGGGTGCGGGCACGCGCTACCTGGATCTTCTTGCGCTTGCCGGCAGTGATCTCATCGAGTGTGCGCCACACCGTCGGGGCCGAGGCGACCGGGCCCAGGGCCTCGGATTGGTGGCGCAGGACGCCGATGTCTGAGATGGATTCGCCGCCATCGGCGAGCATCACCGCGACGTCGATCAGTACCCGGCCGCGGTCGTGGATTGGGATGAACCGTCTGAGTCATGGCCTTCGACAGTTCGACGGTCAGCCCCACTCGATCCGCCAGAAGGCGGGGTGCGATGGCTCCGGCGTGGGAGATCACCCCGACACCATCAGCAGTAACGGACAGGCCGGACGACCACGAAGTACGCTTCACCTACCGAGTGCTTTCTGCTGGAGAACATGGAACCTTAGACAAGTCCCAGTTTCCCCTGTTCAGGAAGCACTTCGGTCTATTTTCGCCCAGCGATCCGCAGATCCCCGTGAATCAGCGGGGTTAGCGGGAGAAGCGGGCGATGGCGTCGGCCACTTCCTTGAATTTGATCTCTGCGGCCTCGTCGGACTTGTTCACTGCGTCGGCGACGCAGTGGCGCATGTGGTCGTCGAGCAGGCCGAGGGCGACGTTGCGCAGTGCGGAATTGATGGCGCTGACCTGGGTGAGGATGTCGATGCAGTACTGCTCCTCATCGATCATGCGGTGGATGCCCCGCACCTGGCCCTCGATCCGCTTGAGCCGGGCCTTGTAGCGGTCCTTTTCCTTCATGTAGCCGTGGTGACTGTGGGTCTCGCAGCCAGCGGCTTCGGCATCGTGCTCGGCTGCAGGGTCGATGGCGAGGTCCGGGGTATCCGTCATGACTGGCTCCTGGTCTGGTCGTGGTTGGGGGTCGCGTGGCTTGAGGTGAACCCGCGCAGGCGTAGGGAGTTGGTCACCACGAACACACTCGAGAACGCCATTGCGACGCCTGCGAGTATGGGGTTGAGCAGTCCGATCGCAGCGACGGGGATCAGTGCGAGGTTGTAGGCGAACGCCCAGAATAGGTTGCCCTTGATGGTGCCCAGGGTCCGGCGTGACAGCCTGATCGCGTCCACGGCGGATCGCAGGTCGTCGTTCATCAGAGTGATGTCGGAGGCTTCGATCGCCACGTCCGTGCCGGCGCCCATCGCCAGTCCGAGCTCGGCCCGGGCGAGAGCTGCCGCGTCGTTGACGCCGTCGCCCACCATGGCGACGTTCTTGCCCTTGGCCTGCAGTTTCTCGATCTGGGCGACCTTGTCGTGGGGCATGACCTCGGCGATCACGTTGGCCGGATCAATGCCGACCTCGCTGGCCACGACACGTGCGGCTCCGGCGTTGTCGCCGGTGAGCAGCCACGGGGTCAATCCGAGAGCTTTGAGTCCGGCTACCGCCTCGGCGGAGGTGGGCTTGACGGTGTCGCGGACGGTGATCACGCCCGCGACGGTGCCGTCGATCTGGGCGACCACAGGGGTGCCGCCCCGCTTCTGGGCATCGTCGAACGCGGTCCGCAGGTCCGCCGGCAGGGAGCCCTCAGGGCGACCAATGGTCACCACGGCACCGTCGACGGTGCCCGTGACGCCACGGCCTGCAGTATTGGTGAACCCGGTGACCTCCGGCAGAATGGCGGATCCGGCCTCCCTGTCGGCCACGGGGCCCTCGCCCGCCAGACTCTTTGCACCCTCGCGGGCGATGGCCTGGGCGATCGGGTGCTCGGACGCGGCCTCCACCGCAGCGGCCTTGACCAGCAGATCCGTCCGGTCGAATCCGGCGGCAGTGGTGACCTGGCTGACGGACATCACTCCGGAGGTGACGGTGCCGGTCTTGTCCATGACGATGGTGTCGACGCGCCGGGTGGACTCTAGGACCTCGGGCCCCTTGATGAGCAGTCCCATCTGGGCGCCGCGGCCGGTACCGACCAGGAGTGCGGTGGGAGTGGCCAGGCCCAGTGCGCACGGGCAGGCGATGATGAGCACGGCCACGGCGGCGGTGAACGCGGTGGCCAGTCCCGCTCCCACCACAAACAAGTGCACGAGCAGGGTGATGATCGCGATGACGATCACGATGGGCACGAAGACCTGCGAGATGCGGTCGACCAGTCGTTGGACCGGGGCCTTCTTGGACTGCGCCTCGGTGACCAGCTTGGCCATCTGGGACAGTGTGGTGTTCTCGCCGGTGCGGGTGACCTCGATCAGCAGTCTTCCCGAGGTGTTCATGGTTGCGCCGGTCACCGTGGAGCCGGACGTGACCTCAACCGGGACGGATTCGCCGGTGAGCATGGACTCGTCGATCGCGGACGAACCCTCGGTGACGCGACCGTCGGTGGCGATCTTTTCGCCCGGGCGCACCACGACGATGTCGCCGACCTTCAACTGACCCACGGGGATGCGGACCTCGACGCCGTCGCGGAGGACGGCGGCGTCCTTGGCTCCCATGTCGAGGAGCGCCTTGAGTGCGGCGGAGGACTGCCCCTTGGCCTTGGTTTCAAACCAGCGGCCCAGCAGCAGGAAGGAGATCACCACGGCGGCGGTCTCCAGATAGATCTCGTCCATCGTGGAGTTTGTGGGCAGCAGATGCACTTCCATGGTCATGCCGGGCATGCCGGCGTTGCCGAGGAACAGTGCCCACAGTGACCAGAGGTAGGCGGCCGCCGTGCCCATGGAGACCAGGGTGTCCATGGTGAACGAGCCGTGCCGCAGGTTGGCGAGGGTGGCCTTGTGGAAGGGTGCGCCTCCCCAGAAGAAGATGGGGGTGGCCATGGTCAGCACGGCCCACTGCCAATTGGTGAACTGCAGTGCCGGGATCATGCTCAGCAAGACCACCGGGACCGTGAGTGCAGCCGAGACAATCAGACGGTGTTTGAGGTCTGCGGTCTCGCGTTCCCTGGCCTCCTCGATCTGGTCTCGGGGACCGGCGCCGCCACCTGCGGAAGTTGCGTCCACAGCCTGGTCGTCGTCATTCTTCATCGTGAACGCGTCGTATCCCGCACCGCGCACGGTCTCGATGAGCGCGTCCGTGTCGACCTTGCTCGGGTCGAAGGAGATGGACGCGGACTCGGTGGCGAAGTTGACCGTGGCGTCCACCCCGTCGAGCTTGTTGAGCTTGCGCTCGACCCGCCCCGAGCACGAAGTGCAGGTCATGCCCGTGACGCCCAGATCTATGTCGATCAGATCCACCGCGGGGTGCATCTGGGAGGGTTGAGTCTGGGTCATCGAGGATCAATCCTTCACGGTGAACGGGTGGTGTGCTCGGGGCCAGGGATCTCGCCAGCTGCTGGGGCTGGCGAGATCGCTTCGCGTCAAGAGGTGACGGTGTAGCCGGCTTCCTTGACGGCGGCGACGACCTGCTCGTCGGTGAAGCCCTCGCCGGAGACCGACACCGTTCCGGTCTTGCTCGAGGCCTCCACCATGGAGACGCCCGCGATTTCGCCGACTTCCTCCTTGACCGACGACTCACAGTGTCCGCAGGTCATGCCCTGGACGGTGTACTCCTTGGTGCTGGTAGCCATGACGGCTCCTTCCGTTGACGGGTGTAGTTCGTTGAGACATCCGATGGCTCGGATCAATCCGAACACCAATGAACATATACCCCGTAGGGGTATTGGTCAAGGGTGATGTTCGCTTGTGTCCGCGGCTCACTCCGCCTGCACTCTGATCGCCCGGACGCCGTATGGATTGACCAGTAGGCGGGCGCAAGAGCCGTGGCGGCAAGGTCTTTGGAAGCGCGGAGACGAGCTCACCGTGCTGGCGGTGCAGCGCGAACCAGGCCCTTGCTGCCGCAGTCGAGCAGTTCGTCATAGAGACGGGCGACGCGTATTAACGCAGGCCAACACCCGGCCATGTCTGTATCCGCAACCAATTGTTCGGAACCCTGGCCGAGGGCCTCTTAGGCTAGGTCGGCATTTCCAGCACGCCAGGTTTCCCACGGGATGTTCCAGTCGCCCAGCCCGTCGGTCCCGGGAAGCGTCGGTCCGACGGTATTGATGACCTTGACCACGTCGCCCCGGTTGCTGCTGTGCTGGAACGACTTGGCGTAGGCGTCGGTGACATTGATACAGCCGTTACTGACGTTGGTGAAGCCCTGTTGTTCAACGGACCATGGGGCGGCATGGACGTAGATCCCGCTGTAGGACATCTGGGTGGCCCAGTTGACTGAAAGCCGGTAGCCGTCGGCCGAGTCGACCGGCACACCAAACGTCGATGAATCCATGATGAGCGATTCGTATCGGTCGCCGATGTAGTAGGTGCCGTTCGGGGTGGGTGTCGATGCCTTTCCTAGTGAGACCGGGCTACTGCTGGCGACCTCGCCATTGATTCGGGTCGTCATTGTCTTGGTGTTGTCGTCGATCGTGGTGATGACCTCGTCGCCGATCGTGAAGTTGCTGTTTGCGTCCTGGGCTCCGTAAAGGCCTTCGCCCATATCGGTGCCGTAGATGTTGACGTCGACGTCGACCTCGGTGCCCGGTGCCCAGAATTCGGCGGGGCGCCAGCGAACCTCCGAGGGCGACACCCAGTAGAAGGCTCCTTCGACGGCGGGGGTCGTGGTGACCTCGATGGCGTCCTGGACGGCCTTACGGTCGCCGACGGCGGACTCGAAACGCACCGCGACCGGCTGCGCGATACCTACCGTGTGGCCCTGACCGGTCACCAGGCTCGCGCTGGTGGTCGAGTTCGGGACCACGGTGCTGAACGAGGACGAGTCTGTAATCGTCTCACCGTCGTCGTTAGTAGCGCTCGCCTCGATCGAGTAATCCCGGTTGTAGCCCAGAGTCTCGGTGGTGCGCCACTGGGAGCGTTCCGCGTTGAACTCGCCTTCGACCTCGCGGCCTTCTTCGTTTGTGACCGTGACATCGTCGAACGCACCGTCTGTCACATCCAAGACGATCGGTTCCCGCGGCGTCGCGGCCACTGTCCCATCTTCGAACGAGGTGTGAATGACGGCCGCAGCGGCGGGGGCTTCTTTCGGTGCAGCGGCCGTCGAGGTGTCCTCGGTATCTCCGATCGTGCACGCGCTCAGCCCTACTGCGGCCACCAAGGCCACCGCGACCGAGGCAAGCCGTTTCGCCGGTGTGCGCTCTGGTGCGGCTCCGCCTGCGAGCATCGCTTCTTTCCTCACCACTTCTCCCTCGAGTTCGTATGCGTTCTGACCGGTAGTTTCCATTCCGTCTTCGGTCGGCCTTGGTTTGCGCCGCCGACGACGTTTCAGGGAATCGTTAATGTATGAAATGACCGTCCATCAGCAGCGTAGGCAGTGTCCTGGTCCGCGGCGATGATGGCTTCGACATCACCGACAACTGGTCCCTGCTGCCACTCATCGTCGTTGACGTTCTTGCGCCAGGCGGTGCCGTCGGTATCGATCCCCCAGAGGGTGCCGTCTTCGGCTGCAGATATCAGCAGGAGTTCGGGAGCAGCTGGTACTGATGCGAATGTGCGCCCGATGTCGGTGCTGAGTTGTAGGCCTCCTGCGGTTGTGGCCCAGATGCCCTCGTCGGTAATCGCCAATGCTCTCGCGGCTATCTCGATGCCGTCGGTCCAACTGACGCCCGAGTCGGTGGACGTTCGAATTCCGTTGGCGGTGTCGAATCCGACAAGGGTGTTTCCGTCAGTGGTCAGGGCGTGAAAGTCGACTTCGCCGGAGAGGGATTTCGTCGCCCACGACTGGCCGCCGTCGACACTCTCGATGAGTCCGAGAGGATTGGGGGCGGAGCTTGACGGGCCAGGATGGCCCGAGGCGTAGAGGTTATCCGTCCCGGGCGCGCCTGTGAGCCCCATGAAGTCGTCGTCGGCGTCGCCGACGCGGGTGGTCGCGCCATCGGGGTTGAGGACGAAAAGCCCCGTATGCGTGCCGGCCAGCACCCTTCCCTCAGCATCGAGGTGGAGTCCGTGCACATGGTCAAGCGCGGGTGTTAATGCGGTGCCGACCGTCGATGAGGCGTCCCCGGATTCGGGTGCTGGCGTCTGCTGCGGGCTCGAACACGCGGTCGCGATGAGAGCCGATGCAAGGATGGCTATTGAGGCCCAGGCCCGCTTTCGGTGCGAAAGCATGAATGCGTATCTCGTTTCTGGCAGGGACAAGAAAATGTGTTGATGCCCAGACGGTCTCCGGCGGGGTCGGACTGCCATCGACCCCGCCGGGTATACAAGGCTTCGTTTTCTACATGGGGTCAAGCAACTGCCGCATGGTGTCGATTTCCTGCTGCTGGGTGTCGATGATGGTTTGCGCCACATCGACAGCCGGCGGGTACGTGCCGTTCTCCACCTGGTCTTCGGCCATGGCCACGGCACCTTCGTGGTGGGCGATCATCTGGTTAAGGAACAACTCGGCAGCCTCAGGGCCGGGAGCGTCGGACAACTGCTGCAATTCCTCATCGGAGAGCATTCCCTCCATGCCCATGTCCATGTCCATGTCCTCAGGCTGTGTCGGCTCACCCCATTGGTCGAGCCAGTCGGTCAGCTGCTGGATCTCGGGCCCCTGGGCCGCCTTGATCTCCTCGGCCAGCGAGGTGACGTCGGCGGGGACATCATCCTTGGACAAGATGATGTCGCTCATCTCGATGGCTTGCTCATGGTGGGGGATCATCATCTGGGCGAACATCACGTCAGCCTCGGAATGCTGAGCTGATTCCTCTGCCTGCTCGGTGGTCGAACTCCCGCTGGTCGCAGTGGTCTCGACGGCGGTCGTGGTCTCGCTGGCCGTGTCGGTCTCGTCGCTGGTGCAGGCGGACAGCCCCAGCAGGACCGCGGCGGCAGCGGCGGTCATCACAAGCTTCTTTCGATTCATCTGGGTTCCCTTTCTTCTGCGGACTTTCGGGCCCGCGAGTGGATCACCTTGCCGGTCAGGCGAGGTAAGACAGAGTGGTCATCATCCCGGCCTCTTGGTGATAGGCGTTGTGGCAGTGCAACGCCCACTGGCCAGGATTATCGGTGTCGAACTCGATCTCAATAGTGCGCATCGGCCGAATCGTGACGGTATCCTTGCGAAGCCCGCTGTCCGCGAGCGCGAACGTATGTCCGTGCAGGTGCATCGGATGGAACATGTCGGACATGTTCCGCATCCGCATCCGCACCCGCTCCCCACTGTTGACCTCCAGCGGCACCGAATCCGGGTGGACTTGACTGTTGAGGGTCCACCGGTACGGCGACATCGTCCCGCCCAGGTCAACACTGTGGTACCGATCATGACTTTGGCTAGACAGACGTACTGCCTCGCTGGGGGATAAGTCGGTACCCAATAGCGGACGCCGGTCCACTTCGACTGGTCGGGAATTCGTCGGGAGATCGCCCGCTGCTGTACGTACAAGGGCCTGCGCGTGGCCATCCTTGCCTTCGGGCTGAGCGAACAACGGGAACACGCCGTCGCCGAGCGTGACCACAACATCGAACCGTTCACCCATTCCGATCAGGAGGGAGTCGGTGTCCTCGGGAAGCACGGGAAAGCCGTCAGTGTGAGTGACGGTCATCCGGTGCACGCCAAGCGCGACCCGGAACGCGGTGTCGGCGCCGGCATTGACGAACCGGATGCGCACGCGTTGGCCCCGCGACGCTCTCCAAACGTAGGGGTCGACAGGGAGTCGACCATTGATCAGAAAGTGCGGGTAGGTGACATCCCCGGCGCTGCCGAGGATGGGGGACATCATCGACCCCTCACCCCCGTGCATGTCCATCATGTCGTGGTCCATCCCCTGCATCCCGGCATCTGCGGTGTCGGCACCGATGCCCAGATCACGGGCGACATCGTCGGGAGTCCGACCGGTCCCGTCGACCCAGTCGTCAAGGACCACGAGCCATTCCTGGTCGTAGTCGCCGGGCTCGCCCGGATCATCGATGATCACCACTCCGTACAAGCCCCGATCGAGTTGCAGACCCGAATGTGAGTGGTAGAAGTACGTGCCCGGGTCTGGGGCGGTGAAGTCGTAGGTGAACGTGGTGCCTGGTGCGATCGGGTCCTGCGTCAACCCGGGAACCCCGTCCATGTCGTTGCTCATGGCGATCCCGTGCCAGTGCACGCTGGTCTCCTGGGGCAGCTGGTTGTCCACGGTGATCTGCAGCCGCTCTCCAGCTTGGGCCCGCACCAGTGGGCCTGGCAATTGTTGGTCGTATCCCCACGTTGAGACGACTCGGCCACCCAGATCAACGTCGACCGGACGGGGGGTCAACTGCGCAGATACCACCGTTTGGCCGGGGGAGCGTCGCTCCTGCTCAAGCCGCCTCACGAGATCTGACGAGGCTCCCACGGGACTGCCCGTGGCTGCTCCGGAACCAGAACATGCAGTCAGAGCGCCCGCGCCGGCGAGAAGCGATCCGGCCAAGAAAGACCGGCGGGAGACCAGCACGCGCGGCGCACGTCTTAGCGCACCTGTCCGCCCCGTGGCGTCAGCGTTCATCATGATCGGCGTTTCGCGAAGTCGCGGTCCCTACGTGAGATCCGAAAGAGATACCGGAAGAGACGACCCCAGTAGCAGGAGAGTGAGACCCGCGTAGGTGCCGATGCCCTCCGAAAAGACTGGTCGTCAAGGCCAGAACCATCGCCCAGAAACCGAGTACGAACGCGATCAACAGGACGATGTCGATCCAGTTCATACCGTAAAACCACCCCATCAGACTCAACTCCTTGCCTGTCTTAGAAACTCGATTCTGCGGGGCGAAATGCGAGATCTGGGTCATCGTTTCGTCAAGATCCGATCAAGGTTCTTTTCGGACAGACAGACTCGACTCGAGTTAGGAGAGACCATCGGAGCACTGTCAGATCGGCAAAGTGGTGTCTGAGACGGCGAAGTCGCGGAGCCAGTACACGAACTGCGTCCATATGCCGCTGAGCAGCAAGATTCCGACGACAATGAGCATGATGCCGCCGACGATCTGAATCGTTCGCGTGTGTCGTTGCAGCCAGCCCACCGTGCGGATGGCTCTCGTCGAACCGAAGGCCACCACGATAAAAGGCAGTCCGAGCCCCAGGCAGTACGCCACGATGAGCAGTACTCCGCGTGCGGCGTCGAGTCCGGTTCCGGCGGCCACCGACAACGCCGCTGCCAGCGTCGGTCCGAGACACGGCGTCCATCCCAGGGCGAAGACGGCGCCAAGTAGCGGCGCGCCCGCCCAGGTGGAAAGCGCTTTCGGCTGCATTCGAGTGTCCCTCTGGAGGGCGGGTATGGCCCCGATGAACACCAGACCCATCAAGATGGTCACCACACCGCCGAGCCGCTGCAGCAATTCTTGCTGGGGGGCGAGGTATTGCACGGTGCCCAGCACCATCGCCGACAGCAGCACGAAGACCACCGTGAATCCAGCAACGAATAGCACCGCGGCGAGGACGACTCGTCGTCGCGATGACACCCGCTGACGCTGCTGTTCAAGAGTGAGCGTGCTGGCTTCGGCGCGGCGTTGCTCGGCGGCCTGCACGGTCACCGCCGGGCGCTCTGCACCCACGATGCTGGCCATATATGCCAGATACCCGGGCACGAGCGGGACTACGCACGGCGAGGCGAACGAGACGAGTCCCGCAAGGACACATGCTCCCAACGCGAGAAGTAGAGGCCCGGAAGCAGCTGTTTGTTGGAACGTCTGGCCAATGGATTGCGCGATCAGCACCGTGTTCATGCAGCGTCGCTTTCAGCAGGCTCGGCCAGCAGTCTCTCGATGACCGGCTCCAACTGGGTGTCGGTGACCTCTGCTAGATATACCGCAGCGACTCGGTGCTGTTTGTCGAGAATCAGTGTCGCTGGCACCACCGAGGTGGGGAAACCATGTAGCGCTGCCACCGCGGCCTGCGATGGGTCCCAAATTGAGGGATAGGTGACCCCGTTGTCCTTGATGAAGTCGACAGGCTTTTGCCGATTCGGGTCGCGCAAGTTGACGCCGAGATTGGTGAACCCTTGCGCCTGGTACTTGTCCTGTAGTCGCTGCAGGTCGTCGGTTTCCGTCCGGCAGGGAGCACACCACTGACCCCACAGGTTGATCAGCACCACCTCGCCAGGAAAGTCTGCGACCGCCACAGTGGCCTCCGGATCTACTACTTCCGGGCCAGACATCGGCGCGATCTTCTGGCGGTCCGCCGGCGGATCATAGAAGATCTCAATCTGGCCGCCCGGGCTGACAAAATCGAACGTCTCACCTGAAGCGACGGCATCAGTGCCGCTAGCGCAGCCAGTAAGTACAAGCGAACTCACCACCACTGCGGCCAGTTGGCATCTTGCCCGTCTGCCCCAGCTACCGGGCTGCGCACCCTTGCCGAACACATCCGTCGTCATCACAGCATCAGCACCACTCTTGCCTGCACAGTCACACCGGACGATTGTGCCGCCCCTACCCCATTGGTTCGGTCGGGGTTCGATGAAGGTCTGATCAAGATTCCCAAGAGAAGCTGTGGGCACCGCGAGACCGATGCATAGTGTGCAGCTGACACGAGAACCGGATTCCGAGTGCAAAAAAGGAGACCCCCCATGGCGCATGGGCATGGTGGACACGGGCAGGTGCAGGCTCGTGGGTGGGGCATGGCTATCTCGGCTTGGCTGACGGGAATCTACTTCGTCATCGAGTTGGCGATCGGGCTGTGGACCGGCTCGGTTGCGGTGATCTCGGACGCTTTTCACACCTTCTCGGCGGTCGGTGGTGTCCTAGTCGCCATCTTCGCTGCTCGACTCGCCCGCCGCCCCGCAGACGAAAATCGCAGCTTTGGCTGGTACCGCGCCGAGATCGTAGGCGCGCTGGTCAATGGCGGTTTCCTGCTAATCATGGCGATGGTGGTGATCGTGATGGCTGCCATGCGCATGAATGCTCCGGTTGACCTGCCCACGACGCCCATGCTGTGGGCAGCCGCGGGAGGCTTGCTTACCGAAATCGTCGCCCTGAGCCTGATCTGGAAACAAAGCCGCAGCGACATGAACGTTCGTGGCGCGTTGTGGCACATCATCCAGACCTTCGTCGGCAGCCTGCTCATCATCGTCACCGCACTAGTGATCAAGTTCACCGGGTTCTTGGTGATCGATCCGCTGCTCGGTTTGGCGTTCGGCTTCGTGCTTGTATGGGCAAGCTGGAGCATCCTGCGCGACGCCACCCATCTGCTCATGGAGGGCACACCCGACGAGGTCTACCTGTCTGACGTGACTGAAGACCTGGCAGCGATAGATGGGGTGGAAGACGTCCATCATGCCCATGCTTGGGCACTAACCAGTGGACGTTTCGTGTTCTCCGGCCACCTGCGCACCTCCGCAAGCGCCGATCCGCAGATCGTTCTCCAATCCGCCTCCAACTTGCTTCAGGATCGGTACGGCTTCTTCTTTTCTACTGTGCAGGTGGAGACCGACTGTCCCGATGAGTCTGCGGCAGCAGCGATCGACATCACACGTGCGGCGGGTACGAGGAGGGGGCAGGAGTAAGGACCTTGATCCTGCTTGCGTTGATCGCGGTTTAGTCACCCGGGACGATTGCGGGGTGGCTCCGGCCGGCCCGCGTTCGAACCAAAAATCACGTCGGGGTAACGGTCGGGCGATGCCGTAGATGAATAACAAATGGCGTATGAACTGCTGATTTCTGGATTCTCAGGAAACTCTCCGTGACAGGACGATATGCAACTGTTACCTTTTCGGGAGTCTCCAGTGGTCGTCGGTATGAAGCTGCGACCATCGCTTAA
>NZ_UNRI01000007.1:0-164502 GCF_900537145.1 Dietzia sp. Alg238-R159
GGCGTGTACTTCTGGTTCCCCAAGATGACGGGCCGGATGTACGACGAGCGGCTCGGCAAGATCCACTTCTGGTTGATCTTCATCGGTTTCCACACGACGTTCCTGGTACAGCACTGGCTGGGCAACCAGGGCATGCCGCGCCGGTACGCCGACTACCTGGATTCGGACAACTTCACGGTCCTCAACCAGATCTCCACGGTCGGTTCGTTCATCCTCGGCATCGCGATGCTGCCGTTCATCTGGAACATCATCAAGAGCTGGCGCTACGGGGAGATCGTCACGGTCGACGACCCGTGGGGCGCGGGCAACTCCCTCGAGTGGGCGACCTCGTGCCCGCCGCCGCGCCACAACTTCGTGACGCTGCCCCGGATCCGCTCCGAGCGCCCCGCGTTCGAGCTGCACTACCCGCACATGAGCGAGCGGATGCGGGCGGAGGCCCACGTCGGGGGCCGTCGCAAGGCCCGGGACCCGGACTCGGCCAAGGATGTGGCCGACCGGGGACCATCCCCGCAGAAGGGCTGATCGCCCGCCCGTACTCACCCACGGGCGTAGGTCCCGGGAACCCCGTCGGCGGCTCGTCCACCGGCGGGGTTTCCGCTTGTCAGGCCCCGCAACATCAGCACCGCCCTCCCCGATCACCTGTCAGGAGTACATGTGAGCACCACCGGCACCCCGGCTCTCCTCACCGTCACCGGGCCCGACCGCCCGGGCGTGACCGCGCGGGTGATGTCCGTCCTCGCGTCCCACCACGCCGATCTGGTCGACGTGGAGCAGGTCGTCGTCAACGGCCATCTGTCCCTGGGGCTCATGGTCCGGGTGGACGACGGCGCCGATGTGGTCACCGTCGTGCGGGAGCTCACCGAGCAGGTCCACGACCTCGGGATGCAACTCGAGGTCCAGTTCGACGACATCGCCCCCGCGGCCCCGCCCTCGACGCACGCGGTCGTGATTCTCGGCAGCCCCGTCCCGGCCTCCGCGTTCTCGGCCGTCGCCGGCTCGCTGGCCTCCATCGGCGCGAACATCGACACGATCCGCGGGATCGCCGACTACCCGGTCACCGGTATCGAGTTGCACGTGTCCACCGCCGGCCGGGACTCGGCCGACGATGCCCGCCTGCGCGAGACCCTCGCCCCCCTCTCGGACGCCCACGGCGTCGACATCTCGGTGGACCGGGCCGGGCTCGGCCGTCGGTCCAAGCGACTGGTGGTGTTCGATGTGGACTCCACCCTCGTCCAGGGCGAGGTGATCGAGATGCTCGCCGCGCACGCGGGCAAGGAGGACGAGGTCCGGGCCGTCACGGAGCGTGCCATGCGCGGAGAGCTCGACTTCGCCCAGTCCCTGCACGAGCGTGTCGCGACGCTGGCAGGTCTGCCCGCCACCGTGCTGGACGAGGTCGCCTCGAGCATCGTGCTCACGCCCGGGGCCCGCACCACCATCCGCACGCTCAAGCGGCTGGGGATCCGTTGCGGGGTGGTCTCCGGCGGCTTCATCCAGGTGATCTCCGGCCTCGCCGAGGAGCTGGGACTCGACTTCGCCCGCGCCAACACCCTCGAGATCGTGGACGGCACGCTCACCGGCCGGGTGGTCGGCGAGGTGGTGGACCGCGAGGCGAAGGCCGCCTACCTCCGCGAGTTCGCCGACGAGGTCGGTATCTCGCTGAGCCAGACCGTCGCGGTCGGTGACGGTGCCAACGACATCGACATGCTCACCACCGCCGGGCTGGGAATCGCGTTCTGCGCCAAGCCCGCCCTCCGCGAGGTGGCGGACGCGTCATTGTCCAAGCCGTTCCTCGACACCGTTCTGTTCGTGCTGGGGATCACCCGCGACGAGATCGAGGCCGCGGACACCGCCGCCGGCACGTACCGCCGCGTCCCCCTGACGTGACCGGCACGCCCGGGGCGGGGGAGGGCGGTCCCGAGACCGGTGGGCCCGTGATCGGCGGCCCGGCGACCGGCGCCGCACTCGACTGGTGCCACGCCCGGCTCCGGGCGGGCTCGGCCGGCGCGGAGGACCCCGAGGATCGTGCGACCGTTCGGTCGATGCCGATCGTGCTGCACCTGCCCAAGGCGGACCCTCCGGCCCGGACCCCGCTGCTCGAGTCGGTGGCCGGCGCGGTCGCGGCGCTGTGCCTCGACGAACGGGTCGCGCCGGGAGGGCCGTGGCACGAGGCCTACGCCGCGTGGTTGGACGCCCGGATGCGCAAGATCGCCCGACGTGCCCGCGGCGCCCAGTGGCGGGCCTCGCTCGAGGTCCCCGGGGTGACCCGGGAGATCGACGGCGCCGCCGCGAGGGCGTTCGTCCCCGGCCCGGTGGACGAGGTGGACCCGCGGCTGGCGAGACTGCAGATCGGCGGCACCGACCTCGAGCGTGACGAGCCCGGCGCGCCGCCCGAGGGGACGCCGGTGGTGTGGATCGACGGTGCGCTCGAGATGTCGACGGGAAAGGCGGCGGCGCAGGTCGGCCACGGGGTCATGCTGCTCATCGCCGCGATGGAACGCGATCGTCTCGATCGCTGGTTGGCCGACGGGCTCCCGGTCGCCGTCCGCGAAGCCGATCCCTCCCGGTGGCAGGACCTGGCCGAGGCGGTGGCCGCCGGGACACCGGGAGTCGCCGCGGTGGTGGACGCCGGCTACACCGAGGTGGCGCCGGGGTCGCTCACGGTCATCGCCGTCGACGCCTGAGCGGCGCCCCGGGGAGCGTTCAGGCGTCGCGCAAGCGCTCCAGGGCGCCGGTCACGACGTCCTTGTCGGTGGTCTGCCAGAACGGCGGCAGCGAAGCGCGTAGGTATCCGCCGTACCGCGCGGTGACCAGACGGGAGTCGAGCACCGCCACCACGCCGCGGTCCTCGGTGCGGCGGAGCAGCCGGCCCACGCCCTGTGCGAGCAGGAGGGCGGCGTGGTTACCGGCGACGGCGAGGAACCCGTTCCCCCCGCGGGCCGCCACCGCACGCTGACGCGCCGAGAGCAGCGGATCATCGGGACGGGGGAACGGGATGCGGTCGATCACGACCAGCGACAGGGTCCGTCCCGGGACGTCGACGCCCTGCCACAGCGACAGGGTGCCCACGAGGGTCGTCTCCTCGTCGTCGGCGAACGTCGCGACGAGGTTGGCCGTGGAGTCCTCGCCCTGGCAGAGGACGGGGGTGTCGAGTCGTTCGCGGAGCAGTTCGGCGGCGGCCTTCGCCGCGCGCATCGACGAGAACAGTCCGAGCGTGCGGCCCCCGGCGGCGGTGATGAGATCGACCAGTTCCTCCTCGGCCGCGGGCGACGGGCCCTCCCGGCCGGGCGCGGGGAGGTGAGCTGCCACGTAGAGGATGCCGTTGCGCCGGTAGTCGAACGGGGATCCCGCGTCGAGGCCAGTCCAGCGCAGTGCACTCGCGTCGTCGTCGGAGGGCGGTTCGAGCGACACCGCGCTCGCGGTGTCCGGGCGTGCCGACGAGGCGGGCGGCAGTCCCCAGGTGGCGGCGAGCCCGTCGAACTTCCCGCCCGTGGTGAGGGTCGCGGAGGTGAGGATCACCGTGGACTCGGCGAACAGGCGGGCACGCAGGAGCCCGGCGACGGACAGGGGAGCGACGCGCAGGATCCGTCCTCGTCGTTCCTCCACGCTCATCCATACGATCTCTAGGCGCTCGGTGACCGGCCGCTCGAACGAGGAGAGGATGCGGTCTGCGGCGTCGGCGATCTCGTCCAGCGCGGCGAGGGTCTTCTGACGGTCGGAGGCACCCTGTGGGTCACCGGCGGCCTCTCCGGGCTTGGGACCCGGGACCGCGCTGCGACAGTTCTCGGCGGTGTGGCGGACAGCGGCCAGCGCGAGGTCCGCGCCCTCGGGCATGAGGTCCCATCGCGCCTCGGGACAGATCTCCAGCAGCGTGGCGAGACCCTCCCCGGCGGCGACCATGCGGTCCGCGGTCTGCTGGTCGACGAGCTTCGCCGCCCGGCGCGCGGCCTGGATCACGGCCGCGCCGGTGAGTTCGGCGGTGGTCACGCCGGTCACCCGGTCGGACAGCTCGTGGGCCTCGTCGATCACCACCGCGTCGTGTTCGGGCAGCACGGAGACATCGGTCATGGCGTCGATCGCGAGCAGCGCGTGGTTGGTCACCACCACGTCGGCGCGGCCGGCCTCCTGGCGTGCCAGTTCGGCGAAGCATTCGGAGAACTCGGGGCAGACCTGCCCCAGACACTCGCGACTGGTCACCGACACCTGCCGCCACGCCGCGTCGGAGACACCGCGGGGCAGGTCGTCGCGGTCGCCGGTGTCGGTGTCCTGCGCCCAGTCGTGCAGGCGGGCGATCTCGCGGCCCAGCCACGAGCTCGGGCCGGTGTCCCGGGGGGTGGCCTCACGTGGGGTGCGCGCGGCCGTGGACTCGCCGCCGAGGGGCAGGTCGAACAGTTCCTCGGTCTCCACCTCCTCCGGGTCGGCCTCGTCGACCGGCCCCGAGCTCACCCGGTGCAGGCACAGGTAGTTGCCCCGGCCCTTGAGGATCGCGTGGGAGGGACTCACGCCGAGTTCCGGGCGGAGCGCCTTGGACAGCCGCGGCAGGTCGCGGTCGACCAGCTGGTTCTGCAGCGCGATGGTCGCGGTGGAGACCACCACGGTGTTCCCGGTGGCCACGGCGTGGCGCAGCGCCGGCACCAGGTAGGCCAGGGACTTACCGGTGCCCGTCCCGGCCTGGACTGCGAGGTGTTCCCCCGTCGCCAGGGCGTTGCCCACGGCCTCGGCCATCGTCACCTGGCCCGTGCGTTCGCTGCCGCCCAGGCCCGCGACCGCGGTGGCGAGCAGGTCGGAGACGGGGGGGAGCGAGTCGGTCACGCGGATACCCTAGCGGCCGCACCGGACAGTGGCCCGGGCCGCCGGGCGGCTCGGGGGCAGACCTGGCCGGCTCGGGGGCAGACCCGGTCGGCTCGAGGCCCACCCGGATGCGTCGGCGGACGACCGACAGCTCCGCTCAGCGGGTGGCCGGGGGGATGACCCTCACGGGGATGGCGGGGTCGCCCTGACTCAGCGCGAGCCCCTCCCACGGCAGGGACACCATCACGGCGGCGTGGTGGGCGCGTGACTGCTCGAGGGTCGGGAGCCCGGGGACGGTCTCGCCGCCCCGGATCAGCGGGACCATGAGATCGCGCGTCTCGAGACCGGGCTCCTCGGGGGCGTCCCCGGACCACGGCAGCAGCAACTCCTCGACGGCGGTGCCCGAGCGGCGGTGGTGGCGGACCGCGCGCTTGGCTCCGGGCAGGGACTCCTTCTGTGCGGAGCGTTTGGCCACGGGGATCCCGTCGACCTCGACGAGTTTGTAGACCATGCCGGCGGTCGGGGCGCCCGAGCCGGTCACGAGCCGGGTGCCGACGCCGTACACGTCGACCGGCTCAGCGCGCAGAGCGGCGATCGCGTACTCGTCGAGGTCCCCGGAGACCACGATCCGGGTGTTGCGGGCGCCGAGGGCATCCAGCTGGCTGCGGACCTGCCGGGCGAGCACCCCCAGGTCGCCGGAGTCGATACGGACGCCGCCGAGTCCGTGCCCGGCGACCTCGATCGCCGTCGCCACGCCCGTCGCGATGTCGTAGGTGTCCACCAGGAGGGTGGTGTCCACACCGAGGGTCTTCACCTGCGAGCGGAAGGCGGCCGCCTCGTCCGGACCCTGCGGGCCGGTGTGCAGCAGGGTGAACGAGTGGGCGGACGTCCCGGCGGAGGGCACGCCGTGCCGGCGCGTCGCCTCCACGTTGGAGGTGGAGTCGAACCCGGTGAGGTAGGCGGCCCGGGCCGCGGCGACCGCTGCTTCCTCGTGTGTGCGGCGGGACCCCATCTCGATGATGGGGCGGCCGTACGCCGCGGAGGTCATCCGCGCGGCGGCGGAGGCGATCGCGCTGTCGTGGTTGAGCACGGACAGGACCAGGGTCTCGAGTACGACGCACTCCGCGAACCCGCCCCGGATGCTCAGCACGGGCGAGCCGGGGAAGAACAGTTCGCCCTCCGCGTAGCCGTCGACGTCACCCGTGAAGCGGAAGTCGCGGAGCCAGTCGGTGGTCCGCTCGTCGAGCGAATCCGACAGTGCCTCGATCTCCTCGTCGTCGAACCGGAAGTCCGCCACGCGTTCGAGGAGCCGACCGGTGCCTCCGACCACCCCGTACCGACGGCCGGAGGGCAGGCGTCGGGCGAAGACCTCGAACACACACGGCCGGTCGGCGGTGCCGTCCGCCAGGGCCGCCCGGATCATAGTGAGCTCGTACTTGTCCGTGAGCAGGGCGGTGGACGGTCGCCCGGTGGGGGGCGTGACATGGGAGGGAGTCGGCGGGGTCACGGGGGCGACTCTACGGCGTGGCCTACCCGGCGGGAACCCGTATCCTGGGTTCCATGCACCCTGTGACGACACCGCTTGCGGCCGTCCGGAGCACCGCCCCGGTGATGGCGATGCCGTCGGCCGCGCCCGTGGAGTCCACGGACGCGGACCTCGACGGTGGGGTGGACAGCCCCTGGCTCACCGTGGTCTGGGACGACCCGGTGAACCTGATGAGTTACGTGACGTACGTGTTCCAGCGGGTGTTCGGCTACAGCAGGGAGAAGGCGCATGGCCTGATGCTCAAGGTCCACAACGACGGTCGGGCGGTGGTGTCGTCCGGCAGCCGCGACAAGGTCGAGAACGACGTCCGCAAGCTGCAGGAGGCCGGACTGTGGGCCACGATGCAGCGGGATGCGTGAGGCGGTGAAGGCGTGGCAGCGCAAGGCGTCCCTCGGTGGGGCGCGCATCAAGTCGGTCATGGAGAACCATGAGGTGCAGATCCTGCACGCCCTGGTCTCCAACGTGGTGGACATGCTCGAACAGCGCCGGGACTCCGCCCCGCGCGATGAGCTGGCCGAGATCACGGGGATGCGCAGTGGCCACTCGCAGGTGCCCGCCGAGGCGCCCCTGGCGCGGTTGTTGCCGGACTTCCACCGCCCTGAGGCGGCCGACCGTGCGGACGGGTCCGACACGGACGGTGCGGCCGTCGCGCGGGCCCACAACTCGGGCATGCGGATGATCCACGAGCCGGCGATCATCGACGCGAAACTCGGCTGCGCGGGCGTGGTGTTGCGTTCGTTGCCGTCGCGGGGCGGGACGGTGTCGCTGACCCTCGAGCAGGCGAGCTCGTGGATGCGGTGCCTCAATGATGTGCGACTGGGACTGGGCGCGGTCCTGCTGGAGGCGGGCTCATTCGACGGGGTCGCCGCCACCGACATCCCCGAGTACGTGCCCGACGATGACCCCCGGTCCGCCCAGTTGGACGTGTACCACTGGCTGACCTTCATGCAGGACTCCCTGTGCACGGCCCTCGACGGGCAGTGAGGAGAATATCGTGAACCGAGACCCCCGTTCGCCGTGGCCGGGGACCGGCGCCGGCCCGGTAGACCCGGGACCGCGGCGCTGGCCGGCCCTGGTCCTGCTGTGGTCGTTCGTCGCCCTGATGTGGGTGGTCGAGGCGGCGGACCAGGTGATCATCGCGGCGATCGGACCCCAGCAGACCCTCGACGGCTACGGGGTCCAGCCGCTGGCGACGGACGGGCTCCTCGGCATCGTGTTCCAGCCGTTGCTGCACGGGGACTGGGCGCACCTGATCGGTAACTCGATCGCACTGCTCGTGCTGGGGTCGATCATCGCCCTGTCCGGGATCCGACCGCTGGTCGGCGTCACCCTCGTGTCGTGGCTGATCTCGGGAGTGGTGTCCTGGTTGCTCGGCGGCACCGGGACCGTCCACATCGGGGCCTCCGGGATCGTGTTCGGCTACATCTTCTACGTCATCGTCCGGGGCTTCTTCTCCCGGCGCATCCTGCACCTGGTGATCGGACTGGTCATCGGCTTCTACTACGGGCTCGAGGCGCTGGCGGGCCTGTCGCCGATGCTGGACGGGGTGTCCTGGCAGGGTCATCTCGGGGGCGCGATCGGCGGCGTGGCGTCGGCGTACGGCCTCAAGCGCGACCGGAAACCGCAGCAGCGGCAGCTCGCCACGCAGCCGCGGTGGTCCGCCGGACCGCGGAGGTGACGCACCCCGACCCGCAGGCTCCCATCGGGGTGTTCGACTCCGGCGCCGGCGGTCTGACGGTGGCCCGGGCGATCGTGGACCAGCTCCCCGACGAGTCGGTGGTCTACGTCGGTGACACCGCCAACGGGCCGTACGGTCCGTTGCCGCTGGCCGAGGTCCGGGCGCACGCCCTCGCGGTGGCGGACCAACTCGTCGACCGCGGGGTCAAGGTGTTGGTGATCGCGTGCAACACGGCGTCGGCGGCGATGCTCCGCGACGCCCGCGAGCGCTACCCGGTACCGGTCGTGGAGGTCATCCAGCCGGCGGCCCGGCGCGCGGTGGCCACCACCCGCTCGGGCCGGATCGGGGTCATCGCCACCCGCGCGACAGTGGCGTCGCGGGCGTACGACGACGCGGTGGCCGCGGCCGCCGGGATCGAGCTGACGTCGGTGGCGTGTCCGAAGTTCGTCGAGTTCGTCGAGCGCGGCATCACCAGTGGCCGTCAGGTGCTCGGGTTGGCGGAGGGGTATCTCGCCCCGATCCGCGACGCCGACGTCGACACCCTGGTGCTGGGGTGCACCCATTACCCGTTGCTGTCCGGTGTGGTGCAGTTGGCGGCGGGGGACCACGTCACGCTGGTCTCGAGCGCGGAGGAGACCGCCAAGGACGTGCTGCGGGTACTCACCGCGCAGGACCTGTTGCGGCCACACGACGCGGCCGAGCCGGCGACTCACGAGTACCTCGTCACCGGTGATCCCGACGCCTTCCGCCGGGTGGCGTCACGGTTCCTCGGCCCCGGTCTGGTGACCGTCGGGCGGGCGGTGTCGGACTGATGGACGGTGACACGCATCGCGGGCACAGCCGCGAACACCACGACACGCGGTGCGGCGTGGCACGATGGTGCCCATGTTTCTGACTGTCCTCGGGTGCTCGGGAAGTATCGGTGGACCCACCTCGCCGGCGTCCGGGTATCTGGTGGAGGTCGACGGTCTCGCCCCCGTGGTGATCGACATGGGGCCCGGTGTCCTCGGCGCGCTGCAACGACACGTGGCCCCCGAGGACGCGACCGTCCTGCTGTCCCACCTCCACGCCGACCACTGCCTGGATGTCCCGAGTCTGTTGGTCCTGCGGCGCTTCGGCCCCGGTGCGAAGGGCGCGGGCCGCGTGCCGCTGGTCGGGCCGTCCGGGACGGCCTACCGGATCGGGGTGGCGTCGGCGGAGGAGCCGGGGACGGTCGACGACCTGTCGGACACGTTCGACGTGGCCACGTGGGACGTCGCGCCCGAGGTGGAGATGAGGGGCGACGACGACGAGGTGGCCCTGAGCGTGCGGGCCGACCGGGTGGAGCATCCTCCGGAATCGTACGGAATGCGCCTGACCTCCCGTAGCGGCCGGGTCCTGGCGTACAGCGGCGACACCGCCTACTGCGACGCCCTGGTCGAGCTGGCGGTCGGCGCGGACGTCCTGCTCTGTGAGGCGTCCTGGACGCACGAGGAGGGACGCCCGCCGGGCATCCACATGTCGGGGGCGGAGGCGGGCCTGACCGCTCACCGCGCCGGCGTGGGTCGTCTCGTGCTGACCCACATCCCGCCGTGGGTGGACCGCGAGGCGGTGCGCGCGGAGGCGGCCGTCGAGTTCGGCGGGGAGATCCTGCTGGCGGAGCCGGATCTGCGGATCACCGTCTAGCAGTCGGTCGACGGGGGCGCGGCGCGGCTAGGATCGGCGGTCGTGACCTCATCGAGCATCAGCAGAGCAGACGGACGCGGCGACGCCGACCTGCGTGACGTGACCATCACGCGGGGATTCACCTCGCACCCGGCTGGGTCGGTCCTCGTCACCTTCGGGCAGACCCGCGTCATGTGTACGGCCAGCGTCACCGAGGGCGTGCCGCGGTGGCGCAAGGGTTCGGGCCTGGGGTGGCTGACGGCGGAGTACGCGATGCTGCCGGCCGCGACCCACGAGCGCTCGGGCCGGGAGTCGGTCCGCGGCAAGGTGGGCGGACGCACCCACGAGATCAGCCGCCTGGTGGGCCGCTCCCTGCGGGCCTGCATCGACCTGTCCGCGCTGGGGGAGAACACCATCGCCCTGGATTGCGACGTCCTGCAGGCCGACGGCGGGACACGGACCGCGGCGATCACCGGCGCGTACGTGGCCCTGGCGGACGCGATCACGTGGCTGCAGGCCAAGGGCGCGGTCACCGGCAACCCGCTCACCGGGGCGGTCGCCGCGGTGAGCGTCGGCGTCGTCGACGGCCGCGTCCTGTGCGACCTGCCCTATGAGGAGGATTCGCGGGCCGAGGTGGACATGAACGTGGTGTGCACCGACGGAGGCAAGCTCATCGAGGTCCAGGGGACCGCCGAGGGCGCGGCGTTCGGCCGCGACCTGCTGGACGCGATGCTCGACTCGGCGCAGGCCGGCTGCGAGCGACTTTTCGAGATACAGCGCGAAGCCCTCGCGGCGCCGTACCCGGGCGAGTTGCCCTCGCCGCCGGCCGCACGGAACCGGGGGCGGTAGTCGTGACCGTTCGCCTGGTGGTCGCGAGCCGTAATGCCAAGAAGCTGGCCGAGCTGCGCCGGGTGCTGGAGTCGGCGGGGATCGTCGGCATCGAGCCGGTGGGGCTGGACGAGGTGCCGGAGTACCCGGAGGAGCCCGAGGACGGCGCCACCTTTGCGGACAACGCGCTGATCAAAGCCCGGTCCGGTGCGCTGGCGACCGGCCTGCCGTGCCTGGCG
Source organism: Dietzia sp. Alg238-R159 (assembly GCF_900537145.1). NCBI lineage: Bacteria > Bacillati > Actinomycetota > Actinomycetes > Mycobacteriales > Dietziaceae > Dietzia > Dietzia sp. Alg238-R159. Next base: position 10,724 of record NZ_UNRI01000007.1, read on the forward strand.
GACGACTCGGGACTGGCGGTGGACGCCCTGAACGGGATGCCCGGGGTGCTCTCGGCGCGCTGGTCCGGACGGCACGGCGACGACGCCGCCAACAACGAACTCCTGCTCGCGCAGTTGTCCGACGTCCCGGACGAACGCCGGGGGGCGGCGTTCGTCTCGGCGTGCGCGCTGGTCGGACCGGGCGTGCCCGGCGAGGTCGTCGAGGAGGGCCGCTGGCCGGGGCGCGTGCTGCGGGAGTCGCGCGGGGAGGGCGGGTTCGGGTACGACCCGCTGTTCCTGCCCGAGGGGTCGGACCGTGCGGCAGCCGAGCTCAGCTCGCAGGAGAAGGACGCGGACTCACACCGCGGCCGTGCCCTGCGCGCCCTCGTTCCGGCCCTGCGCGTGCTCGCCGAACGCGGCTGACAGCACTGCGGCCTGACAGCACCCCGGCCGGACATCACTTCGACGAGAAGGACGTTCCGCCCACGTCGCCCGCGACGGGAGGGTGCGGAACGTCCTTGTCGATGAGGGGGTGGGTCAGACCGCGTACTCGGTGCGCACGTCGCGGGTCCGCCTGTGCTCGAACCAGAACGACAGGAACGGGATCGTCCCCGCCAGCGCGGTGAGCAGGGTCCGAGACGCGGGCCAGCGGGCCTTGATCGCCAGGTCGAGCGTCATGAACAGGTACAGGATGTAGAACACTCCGTGGGCCTGACCGATGTAGGTGAACCAGTCCGGGGCGTCGGACGAGTTCTCCAGGATCAGGTACTTGTAGATCATCTCCACGGTGAGCACGAGCAACCACACGCCGGTGATCCAGGCCAGGACCCGATAGCGCTTGAGCGCGCCGGCGATCCTGCCCCCCGGATCAGGCTTGCGGTTGTCGGTCTGCTGGGTGGCTGCGGCGGTCATGAAGCAGGCTTCTCCTGGTGGGTGCCGTCGGCCCGGTCTTTCCGGGCGAGTTCGGCGAGATAAGAGTTGTAGGCGTCCAGACCTTCGTCCCGGACCGCCTCGTCCCGGGCGGGTCGACGCGTCGGCAGCAGGTCCGAGGGGATCTCCGTCATGACGCCGAAGCGGTCCCGGCCCGTTCGGTTCTTCCCGGCGGCCGGATGGTCGGGCGCGCGGTGGTCGGCCTCGTCGTCGTCCTCGTTGTCGGTACCCGGTCCGTCCGCGGCACCCGCCGAGGCGGAGGCCCAGTCGTCCTCACGGGCCTCCATGCGCACGTACTTCAGGTACGCGTAGACGAGGAACCCGGCGAGGAACGGCCACATGAACGTGTACCCGAGGTTCTGCGCGGTCCCGGTGGCCTCCTGGTAGCGGGCGAGCTGCCACAGTCCCATGCCCATGCAGAAGATCGCGCCCAGGACGACGAACGCGATCCACCCCGGGCGGTGCTTGACCCTGGTCCGCGCCGGGTCGCCGGAAGCCGTTGCACTTCCGGTCGCGTGGGAGCCAAGGGTGTCGGACACGCCTCCACGGTACCTCTGACCACACGGTAAGCTCATCTCGCCCGGTACCCCCGGGTGACGCGCCCGTGGCGGAATTGGCAGACGCGCTGGATTTAGGTTCCAGTGTCTACGGACGTGGGAGTTCAAGTCTCCCCGGGCGCACCGAGTTAGGGCAGTGAACTGCCTGCTAGACGACCTGCTTGGCCTCCGGTGGCGGTCTTCGTGCCCACATCTTGCCCACAATCCCGGTGCATCTGATTCAGGGCATCGGCGACTGAATCCAGGTCCGAGTCGAAGAGGTCGGAGTACACGTCCAGGGTCATGCTGGCCTTCGCGTGCCCGAGCATTCGCTGGAGCGCCTTGACATTGGCCCCAGCAGACACTGCCAGGGATGCGCAAGTGTGACGAAGGTCGTGGATGCGGACCCGGGGGAGCTCCGCCTGACGCTGCGCACGAGCGAACCAACCCCGTCTCACGTCAGGGGAGGGCAGATAGTCGCCATCGTGCCCAGGGAAGACGAGATCATCCTCCCCAATGCTCAGAAGGTGTTGCTCCAGGCGCTGAACGAGGAACTCGGGAATGGGTACCTGACGGACTCCGGTAGATGTCTTGGGTGTCCCCTCGACCAGCCTGGACCCAATCTGTGTCACGGAGCGGTCCACATGGATGCGCCGGGCCTCCAGGTCCACGTCCCTCCGACGTAGGGCAATAGCTTCACCCCATCTAAGTCCTGTGTAGGCCAGCGTCAGGACGAGCTCGGCACGCTCACCACTGTGCGAGGCAAGCAGCGCCACTTGGCGTGCGGTCAGATACGTCCTGCGCTTAGGTTGCCGGGCGGGTACCTCGGCACCGCGGGCCGGGTTGGAGTGCAGCAGCTTGTCCGCCACCGCCACGTCCAGGATGGACAGCAGAACGGTGTAGGCCCGCTCGATGGTGGCCGGGGCTGGCTTGCCCGCCCGGCCGTCCTTGCGCTCCATCGTGGCTAGCCACCTGTTGACTCCGGTCAGCGTCACGTCGCCGATAGCCGTGGAGCCCCATGTCGGCATGACGTGGACCCTCCAGGCGGTCTCGTATGAGCGCCACGAGGATGGGGCCTTGCTGGCCTCGGAGATGGTCATCCACTCCGACGCCACCTGGGAAATCGTCGTCCGGGAAGCACTGTGCGAGACGTATCGGCCTTCCAGCTTGGAGACCTCGACTGTGTTTAAGAACGCTTGAGCTTCGCGCTTCGTCGTGAATCCCCGCTTGTCCGTCTGGCGGCGGTCAGGGGTGCGGTACCTGACGCGGTAACGGGGGCCGGACTTCGTGGAGTACCGCTCAATCGTCGCCAAGGTTCAACGCCTCCCGAAGCTCTCGACGCAGATCCTTTCCGACGCGGGCCTTGCGCTGTCTGGTGGAACCCTTGCCAGCCCTGCGGGTGCGCTCCTCGGTGTAAGAGGCCCCCCACAGCTCTGCCATGGCCTCCTCCAGCTGATCGATACTCACCCCGAGGTCTCGGGCGACCTTGCGCTCGACGTCGGTTCTACTGAGCTTTACGAGCACGAGGGCACCGTTTACCGTCGGTGCGATCTTCTCCCCGGTATGAGCATCGGTCAGCGTGGTGCGGAGATCTGCCTTCACCCGCTGGCCCGTGAGGAGGCGTCGCCGTTCCTCTGCCGGGATGGTCAGCTGCTCGGTCACCTCCAGATCCTCATCGGTCTCCAGTAGATCGCTCAGTGAGACCCCTTCGGGGTCCAGCTCCGATAAGGCATGGGCAAGGGCCAAGAGGGTAGGCAACGTGGCCTGCACCTTGCCTCTCTCCAGGTCTCCGACGCGACCGAATGACCAGCGCAGTCCGTACTTCTGGCATTGCGTAGCGACCTCCTGGAGCGTGGCTCCGGCCTCAAGGCGGATGGCTCTTGCATTGGCCCCGATCGTGGCGGGGATCGACACTGACGTCACGAACTCAGCGTACACGATAGTCGGGAGCACTACCGGACTCTCAGTAATGCTGCTAGTATCTCGGTAACAGCGGGTAGGCCGCACGGGAACACGACGACGAAAGTAGGAGAGACATGGAGGCGACAAGGCAGCTCATCCCCGCGAGGGAGATGCCCAACTACGTACCCGGGACCAGTGCGTCCTTTTGGAACCAGCGCAGGTATATGGGCACCGGTCCGCAGTTCATAAAGCTCGGGCGCAAGGTCTTCTATCGCCCCGAGGATGTTGACTCCTGGATTGCGACGAATGCCCACACGCACACATAAGACGACGAAGCCCCCCAGGCGCTCACTCGGGGGGCCGTCCTACATCGTGAGAGAGAGTTCTCAGTGATTGAGTTTACCATCGCCTCCGAGCTGGTGGCGTCTCCTAAAGCGCTGTCGATGCGTGAGCACGCGCTCGGGTATGCCCAGCGAGGATGGTCCGTTCTGCGGCTGGTCCCGAGGGGCAAGAATCCCATGACTCCCAATGGGCTCCACAACGCGACGACGAACCTGGACACTATCGACCAGTGGTGGTCCGAGGTCCCCGATGCCAACATCGGAGTCCGGCCTCCCGAGGGGTACGTCGTGCTTGACGTGGACCCTCGCAGCGGGGGCGACTTGGACGAGTTGGAACCGATCCGTCGGACGTTGATGATGCTCTCAGGTGGCGGGGGAGCGCACTTGTGGTACCGCTTGCCCTGTGAGGGCAGGGTCCGAGGAGCTCTTACCGGTGCCAGGGGCATCGATGTGAAGAGCAACTCGGGCTACCTGGTGATGCCCCCGTCGCTCCATCCTGACGGTGGCCGGTACGAGGTCGTGGTCTCTAAGGAGATCGCCGTCCTTCCCGAGCACCTAGTGGGCCGGGTAGTGCGGCTCCCTGAGCCTCATGTGCCTACCCAGGTGTCTCCAGCGGCCGCGCCCTGGCTCCGCCCTAGGGGTAGCTTCAATTCGCTGATACGAGTCGTTCTGGCCGCTGAGGTGGGCCAGCGGAACAACGTCTTGTACTGGGCCACCTGCAGAGCTCTGGACGAGGACGCGGGCGAGTATGTTCTCGACCTTCTGGCCGATGCTGCCGCGCGCAACGGGTTGGACCCCTACGAGATCGAAGCGACGATGAACTCTGCCCGTCAGGCACCTGCCCGTGTGGAGGTGGCCCGATGAGCTCCTCGGTCTACCACTCACCCAGTGCCCCCGCCTCGGTCGCCAAACAATTGGTTCGCGAGCACTTCAGCTCTGACGGGACCATGACCCTGCGTTGGTGGCAGGGCGAGTTCTACCACTGGACCGGGACAAGGTGGAAGGAGTTGGACCGAGGGGGTTTGCGCAGTCAGCTCTACGAGATCCTTGATCCAGTGGTCTATACCGACGCCGGGGGCACTCACCAGCCGTGGTCGCCGAACAGACACAAGGTTGGCAACCTCATCGAAGCGCTGCAGGCCGTCTGCTACCTGGACACTGACACCGAGCCCCACAGTTGGATCGACGGTTCCAATCACCCGCCGTCAGGGGAGTTCGTCTCGTGCGAGAACGGCCTGGTCCACATCACGAACAGGGAGCTAAACAGCCACACCCCCGCGCTGTTCAACTTCGTCACCGTCCCGTTCGACTACGACCCCGAGGCGACCTGCCCTGTCTGGGACAGCTTCATGAGCTCGATTTGGCCCGAGGACGAGGAGGCTGTGCGGGCGCTCCAGGAGTGGATGGGATACGTCTTGAGCGGGCGCACCGACCTCCAGAAGATATTCATGCTCGTTGGTCCACCGCGTGCGGGTAAGGGGGTAATAGGTCGCATCCTCACCGCCCTGGTGGGCAGGAAGAACGTCTGCGGCCCTTCCCTGGCATCCCTGGCGACTGACTTCGGTCTGGCTCCCCTGGTAGGTTCCTCGCTCGCGCTGGTCTCCGATGCCCGTATGCGCAAGGACTCGCAGGTCCTCGTGGAGCGGCTGCTGACGATCTCGGGCGAAGACACCGTGGCGGCTAACCGGAAGTACAAGGAACCGTGGATCGGGAAGCTACCTGCCCGCCTGATGCTCATGACTAATGAGCTGCCACGCCTGGGGGACGCCTCACAGGCCCTCGCCAAGAGGTTCCTCATCGTCTCGATGACCCGATCCTTCGTCGGTAACGAGGACACAGGCATGGAGGGACGCCTGAGGGCAGAGCTCGCCGGAATCTTTAACTGGGCGCTGGACGGGCTGGATCGTCTCGACGAGCGTGGCGCTTTCGTCCCACCACTATCTTCACTAGAGGACCAGGAAGTGATGGATGACCTCTCCTCACCTGTTGCTGCCTTCTTAACCGAGGAGCTCGTGGAGGTCCCCGGGGAGCGCGTCAGCACGGATGCCGTCTTCGATAGGTGGCGCATGTGGCGGGATCGCAACGGACATTCTCCGACGTCCAAGTCGGGGATGACCAAGGACATTTGCGCCGCGCGGCCTCACCTCAAGTCAGTCTCCCAGTACGACCCCGACATGGGTCGGACCAGGCGGTTCTTTAACGGCGTCCGCCTGGCAAGCAGGGTCCGGGCTGCAGCAGGGGAGGTGTGACTGTGGCCCTCACACAGGTTTCAACCGAGGTCTGCGTGGAAGTGAGAGAGCAATTCCGCTGGTCGGAGGGGCTCACGCTTCTCACGCGATCTTTCGGAAACCGTTTCCTATTATGTATCCCTTCTCCCTGTATCTCCTTTTTTGGGGAAAGTGTGAGAAGTGTGTTGAAAGCGTCCTGAACTGGGTATATGCCCCCGGATGTAAGTGTGAATCTGACGTGAGACCCCGTGAGAACTGTGACAGGGTCGCTAACCCGCGGTTGTCGGCGCAGCTGCTAGAGACGCAGGTGTCGGATGCCACATCGTCTTCGCTTCCCGGCGGGGGTCACCGGCTCGATGGTGGAGGCCCTTTCGACGAGCCCGATGGCGGCGATCTGTGATGGGCCCGCGGTGCTAATAAGTCCCCGAGTCGCCCAGCTCAGGCCCCACTTTCCGGAGCCCCTGCGTCAGGGAGAGCCGGGACGCCGGGACGAGCCGCTCAAGTACGTGGAAGTCGCTACGGAGAACCTCACAAGCCCGCACAGGTTTGGTCGGGGAGGCAGACCGTGCCAACTTCCAGCTCATCGTGATGCAGGAGGTCTTCTCGACTACATCGGCGGCCACGACGCCCGCCTGGAGGTGCTGGAGCTGCTGGAGGATCCTGAAAACATGATCTCGGACATCGAGGTCGCAACCGGCTGGGAGGCCGTCTGATGAGCGCAGTAGTAGCTATCGTCACCAAAGATCAGTTTGACAGGGGCGACGTGGAGCGGGACTGGCAAAACCAGTATATGGCCGTTCGTGCTCTCCCTGAGAACGACGAAGTCATCGAGCACATGTTCGGTGACTTGGTCGTCAAGGGCGGGGACTCCGACGCCTACGAGTGGCGGATCCTGCCCCATCTCAATGCTGGCTGGTACCCCCCGGCCTTTCGGTACGGCGCTTACAAGGGAGCGGCTCAGCAGGACGTGCAGCGGGGTGACTGGATGATCCTCTCGGTGTTCGGTCTCATCTACGGCTCCCACCCCAGCAAGTTCGAGGCCGAGTGGGTCATTACCGACTCCGTCCCAAAGCCTCGGGTATCCGAGGCCATCAGCCCAGATCATCTGCCTCCGAAGTCCGAGTGGCAGAAGCCGAACATCGACAACCTTCCTCCGAAGTCTGAGTGGCCCAAGATCTACTGGAAGGAAAACCAGTAGGGGTGTGCACCATCGTGAGACCGACTTCTGGGACGTGTTCGTCCGGCGATTCATCTCTCCGAAGAACGGGGTCAGCTACGCCTTGTCCAAGCGGTGGGAGGTCACCAGCAAGCGGTTATGGGCCGAGCAAGAGCGGGGGGAGCAGGCCGAGAAGGAGCAGTCGTGACTTGCCCCCCAGACCATGATCGGCCATTTTGGACCCCTCCCACCACCACAAGAAGATCCCGCACGGCTACCCCGCTCCGGGGAGCGTCGGCTACCTACCGAATCCCAGGACTCCGCTAAGGATCGGTGGTGACCGAGTCTTTCGGTCTGAACCTCTCGGAGCTTGATCTACCGGGCATCGCGGAGGCTGGTGAGCAGACCCCGAGGAAGCTCCCGGCCACTTGGCTGGCGCGCGTGGGGTTCGTTTGGTGCGTGCTTCCGGGACCAAATTAGTGAGGTCTTGTCGTAGGCATAGTGCAGAATCCGCTGTCATCAGTGCTCCTAAGTACGAGGATGGGAACGAGTGACTACCTCGGAAGGCCCAATCATGATGAAGATCGTCTTGCTGGCAGCGACAACGATCTTGGTCTTCGCAGGCTGCGGTAGCGGCTCCGGCGAGTCGGAGGCTCCGGAGATCGCCGCTCCCGCTACGACCGAAGTGGACGTCGCCGAGCACGAGATCGTGGTGGGGGAGCCGTTCACGATCAACAGTCCCCACTACGTCGCGCATGTCACCGTCACCGACGTGTTCCGCCCCGAGACCTGCGGGCCGGTTCCATACTCGGACGGAGCGGAGTACCCCACCCACATCGGCATCGAGATGGAAGTCGAGGTCGAGTCGGGCAACGGCGAGGGGTTCGTCCCTAACGGCGTCAACGAGCGCACCGCAGATGGTTTCATCGAGAAGAACCGGAGCATCGCTGCCGTCAACTGTGAGGGCTACGAGGAGCTGTCCGCCACCCGCGTGAGGACCGGCGAGAAGCATCGCGGAGTCCTCTGGCTCCAGGAGGACGTCGACCCGAGCTCGGAGATCATCTTGGAGCCGCACGTCTCCGCTGAGGAACCGGTGCCGACGGAGATCTACGTTCTCGACCTCTCGCAGTTCGATCTGGCGGGCGAGCCGGAGGCGACTGAGTCGGCAGCTGAGCCCACATCCGAGGTTGCTTCGGCACCCGCTCCGGGTGCCGCTCCCGCTGCTCCGACATTCGTCCGCTGCTACCTTGCTGACGGGACCGCGCTCATGTCGGACGGCTCGACGACCTACATGGACTCGTGCAATGAATCGGCCGGCGGACCTCCCCGACTCGCTGACGGGCGGTCGATCTACGAGCTCGACGCTCCTCCTCCGGCCCCGGTGAAGCCCCCGGAGGTCGAGGCAGAGAAGCGGGCCGGCCACGATTGGTGGGCTGAATGCATCGCTGCCAACACAGCGGAATACTGCCGAGCGAACGACCCGTGGCAGAACTGACTGGAGCTAGTGAAAGGGCTAAGTTCGAATGAAGTTTTTCCGTCGCTTGAGCCGTCCGGCCGCGCCTGCTTCGTCACCGCCGACTGTGCCATCTGCCCCGCTGCAAGCATCCTCGGCAGGGCCGAATGGAAAGTCAACCGATTATGCTCCGTCGGCTTCCATGACTGTGAGGGGGAGCGTTCACCCAGGGGCGGGCTGGGACGACTCGGAAGTCGTGCCCGCCGAGGTACGGGCACGTGGAATGTCACCAGACTCGTTCGGGTTGTATCCGCACGAGTTGCTGATGTTGAGCTACGCGCCGACCTTCACCACTGACCACACCGACTTCCAACAGTTTTGGTGGTCGCAGTACGGCGTCCAAGACCCACGAGAGCTACTGACATCCTTGACTGAGCGTGGTTTCGTGGAAGTCGGCGGCCCTGAACAGGCAGTAGCGCGGCAAACAGCGGCCTCGCTAAAGGACCTATTGCGTGCGCATGGTCTCAGGCTCAGCGGCACTAAGGCTGAGATCGTCGAACGGGTGCTGAGCTTGCTGCCGCACGACACGATTAACGAAGCATTCCCTCAGCGCTGGTACGTCCTCACCCAAGCCGGTGAGGAGGCGCTGGCTGCTAACGACCACATCGATTACATCCATCGACACAGTAAGCTCGACAGCCTCGACATCTATTCGCTGTCGGCACTGCGTACCGAGCAACCGCAGCGAGCGTGGCGAGACCTTGTGTGGGGCCACTTGAACGAGATGAGCCTTCGGCACGCACAGGAGCATCAGTATGGTCTCTATCGCAACGCCCGGTTGAACATGGCGAGGTTCTGCGCCGAGGAACGACGCCACCGGGACGCACTTGGGTTGCTGACCGAGGTTATCTACTACGACTTGTCCGGGATGGACAACGGTTTTTCGCCTCAGAGACCAACGCCCGCTACGGAGTATCTGTTCCCTTACGAGCGGTCGTTAGCGACTATCCCACCAGGAATTACCGACCTGACCTTAAAGTGGGCCGCTGCCGGAGAGGTTGACGACGAGGAGCTGCGTCAGCTGATGGCCACTCGTCTGGACCGGCTGAGCACGCGGTTCCATCCATTCACTAAAGACGAGGTCTTGCAGATCGTCTATCTCGAACGTGCCAAGGACACCGCCGCATTGACCGCCCTGTACGACCAAGCGGAGCTTCGCTTCAGGCGGGCCTGAGAGCTCTGTCGGCAGCGGCGAAGAGCAGGGCAGCAAATTTGCTCTCGGCGCGGCTCAGGCCTCGGAGGGGGGGCGGCGGCCAGGCGTGTGCCTAGCGGGCTTGCGACTTTCTCGCGGCGTCGACAGCCTCAAGCAGGACCTTCCCCAGCCACTCAGCCTCATCGAGATTGAGACTGAGGCCGTGAGTGAGCCCTTGGACGTGAACCCACCCCTCAGAGTCGGCGGACACCTCGCCAGCGGCGTTGGTTTCCTCGGTATAGACCCTCATGCGTTGCGCCTCCTAGTTGCGGGGATCGTCGCGCGGCGGTCGAACAGGTCAAACCTTAACGGTCTTCTTCGCCTTCGAGCTGGTGAGTGTCTTGGCTTTGGGATTGAGAACCCGGATGACGGTGGACCGGGACACTCCAAAGGTCTCCGCGATTGCGTCGAGAGTTTCGCCTCCGTCGCGCATCCTACGTACCTGCTCAGTCTGTCGCGGGTTGAGCGAAGGCTTACGCCCTCCTTGCCGACCACGGGCCTTGGCCGCTGCGAGTCCGGCGCGGGTGCGCTCAATTGTCAGCGACCGCTCCATCTGTGCGACCGCCGCCATGATCGTGAACAACATCTCTCCCGCCGGGGTGGCGGTGTTAATTCCGTCGGTGATGGAGTGGAACCCGATCCCCTCGTTACGAAACTGCTCGACCAGGGTGACGAGGTGGGCAGTTGAGCGACCCAGCCTGTCGAGCTTCCACACAGTGAGCGTGTCGCCGTCCCGGAGGTGGCCGAGTGCCGCGTCCAGACCGGGGCGGGCCTTCGTCGAGCCGGAGATGCCATGGTCCCAGAACACACGGACACACCCCGCGGCCTCTAAGGCATCGAGCTGCAATGCGAGGTCCTGGTCTCCAGTGGACACGCGGGCGTATCCAACCTTGGTCGGGTCGCCGCCCTCGTAGCGGATCGGGTTCTCGGCGGGGAGTTTATTGGCGATCATGCTTCTACCGTGTCACATTCCATGTCCGAATTCAATAGATAACGGACACCAGTTTTGAATCGTTTCCGCCTGCGGGAACAGTCGCGGCCTGGATGGGTGTCACATTCGGTGGATAGCGGACAGCTCGATTTCGTATCCTGCATGGTCGGTCGCTGCTGCGGCCGGTCCACTAGCTCCTATTCCTCCTCGTCACTGTCCAGCAGGCCGAACTTCTTCGCCGCCTCAGCGACTTCGGCCAGTCCCGCCGCGAGTGCATCGAGTAGTTCGGGGTTGGCGAGCGCGGCGGTGCCCATTTCCTCGGTCGAGGTCATGTGCTCGAACAGAACTCGTTGCACCTTGCCCTTGAACTTGGCCGACTTGCTCATCTGTTCGCCGGTGTTCTCTGCCGCCATGTCGGAGATCTCGGTATCAACGGACAGGGCTCCCCACATGGCGGTGACGAAGCCCTGCTTCTCCCGGTCGTTCGCGGTAATTCCGGCGGCGGCGAACCGCGCGTTGACCTCCTCGATGACCCGCTCGAACGTCTCCTTCACCGGGGCGGGCATCGCCCCGGTCTGAGGCAGGAACTCAGGGCTCGTCAGCGGATCCTCGCTGCCCTCGGTCAGCGCCATGTCCGCCTCGATCCGGTCAGGTACAAGCCCCACACCGGACAAAGTCACACCGCTCACGTAGTCCTCCTCTTCGGGGCGGTCGGTGATCTTGAGGTTGCGTCCCAGGATCATCGCGAACGCGGCCCGCTTGGCGATCTCGATGTCGGCGTAGTCGACGATCTGGGTTAGGAACTCCCAGGCGTTCTTGTACTTGATGAGGTTGGTTCTAAAATCCAGGATCTCCTGTGCCCGTTCCTTGTCGCCAGCCAGCTTCGCCTGCCTGTATTCGCCGTTCCAGGCGTGGACTATCGGCGTGATGAGCTTTCGCAGCGTCTCACCGTTCTCGCCCGCCGCGTAGGCGTCGGCCACCTCAATCATCTTTTCGGTTGAGTAGAAGCCCGCCGTGTCCAGTACGTCGGCCAGGTCGTGAAGGGTGTTGGGGTCGACCTCGCCGTGGACCTGCGCGTCCGAGTAGTAGACCTTGAAGTCGGACTGGATGTCCTCGGGGGTATTGATGAAGTCCAGGATCATCGGGGTCGGCTTATTCGGGTAGACGCGGTTGAGCCGAGACAGGGTCTGGACGGTGGTGATGCCCGAGAGCTTCTTGTCCACGTACATCGCGCACAGTCGAGGCTCGTCGAAGCCGGTCTGAAACTTGTCCGCCACAATGAGGACTCGGTACTGGTCGTCGGTCTTGAAGGCGTTCTCGGTGTCGCCGCGTTGGTTCAGACCAGCCTCGGTCAGACCGGTGGCGGTCGGATCGTCATCGAGGTCCACCGAGCCGGAGAACGCCACAAGGGTGCGCATGTCCCCGTAGCCCTTCTTGGCGATGTACTCGTTCATCGACAGGGACCACTTCACCGCCGCCTGACGGGATTGGGTGACGACCATGGCCTTGGCGTGTCCGGCGAGGTGGTGCATCACGTTGCGCCGGAAGTGCTCGACGACGACCTCGACCTTCTGGGCAATCGAGGTGCGGTGCAGTCGGACGAACCGGACCAGATCCGAGACGGCCTCGCCGCGATTGACATGCTCCTCGCGGCCGAGTTCGTCGCGGACGCTGGCGAGCATGTCGTAGGTGGTGTAGTTGCCCAGTACGTCGAGGATGAAGCCCTCACCGATGGCCTGGGCCATCGTGTACGTGTCGAAGGCCAGGTAGGTGACATCGTCGCCGTCGCCGTGCTTGGACCCGAACAGGCGCAGTGTCTTCGCTTTCGGCGTGGCCGTGAGCGCCACGTACGTCAGGTTGATCGCCTGCGACACGGCGGACTCCTGTGCGGTGAGCAGATCGTCTCCGGTCAGCGGCTCACCGTCCTCGGACTCGGCCACCGCATCGGCCAGCAGTCGGCGCAGCGCGAGCGCTGCGGAGCCGGTCTGGGAGGAGTGCGCCTCGTCGGCGATCACGCACCACTTGCGGCCCTCCAGGTCGCTGCGGTCCCCGATGAGCTTGAGCACCTCGGGGAAGGTCTGGAGGGTGCAGGATATGATGTGCCCGCCCTCGGTCAGCGCCTGGAGGAGCTGCGGAGACTTCGCCCCACCGGCTTCACCGACGGGAACGATCAGTCCCTCGGATGCCTGGAGCAGTGCGATGTCATCGCGAATGTTCTGATCCAGCACCGTGCGGTCGGAAATCATGATCACCGAGTCGAACAGCTTGATACCGCCCGCGTCGTGCCTGCGGATGAGGTTGTGCGCCATCCACGCCATCGTCTTTGTCTTGCCCGACCCGGCGGAGTGCCAGATCAGGTACCGACCACCCACACCTTTATCGAGGATGTCGGAGACCACGGCCTCGGTGGCGCGAAGCTGGTGAAAGCGCGGGAAGATCAGACGACCGGCGGAGCCGATGGCCTTGCCCTTCTTGTCCCGCTTGGCAGGCTCCCACAGGGCGTAGTCGTTGAGGAGCCGCAGGAACAGGTCGCGGTCGAAGACCTGCCGCCACAGGTAGTCCGTATCGGACCCGGTCTCCGACGGCGGATTGCCGGGCTGACCGTCTTCGGTTCCCCGGTTGAATGGGAGGAAGGAGGTGTCCGCGCCTTTGAGTTCGGTGGTCATGTAGACCTCCGAGTTCGACACCGCGAAGTGGACCAGGCATCGGCCCGGTGCCAGTAGTGGCCTGGACTTTCCTCGTCCCGGCTTGCGGTCGCGGCGGTACTGCTTCTTGGCCTCGTCGACGGCTTGGGTGTTGTCGGTCTTGAGTTCCATCGTCACCACGGGAACGCCGTTGACGCACAGCACCAGGTCGATGGTCTCGTTCGTCTCGGCGTCGAACCGGACCTGGCGGATCACCCTGAGACGGTTGGTTTTCGCGGCCTCGACAGCGGAGGTGAGGATCGGGTTCGCGGGCGGGTATGCCGCCATCGCACCGAAGGAGGAGGTCATGTGCCCGGCGCGGGTGTACTTGAACCCCTCCCGCAGCGCGCCGAGGAGACCACCCCGGATCTTTCCGTGCGCAGCGTCGTACTTGACCGCACCGCCAAGCACACGCTCCGACAGGTGCGTGAGAAGCAGGTGCTCGGCCAGCGAGCGTTCCACAGCCGACCCGTTGTCCGGGACAGCCTTGGCGTACTCCCTCGGCTGGCGGTACTTGAGCCAGGCCAGTGCGTCAGGGCCGTGCAGGGCCAACTCGGGATCCCAGCCGGTGTCGGATGGGTCGTAGACCCACCCCCGCTCGGCGAGCGACTGACAGATGTTGTCCTCGAACTCGCGCTCCATCAACACAGCAGTGCTCATCTAGATCTCCTCGACCTTAGGAGTCGCAGAATCTGCTCCATTGAACGTCTCTGCAATCCTGTGTTTTGCCGCCGAATAAATAGACGGATCAAGTAAGAATGTCCCTACGTAATCTGCCTTTCGAGCTTCATCTGAATATGAGAATGTTACCTTTGTCTTTGGCGAGAGGCCGTCTATGGCGTAGACATATATATCTGGATCGACCCCGACCCAATATGTGTAGGTGGTAGAGAGCCCCGGAGGCCACTCTGCGATGACTTGGTCCTCCACGTGGCGCAACGCCTGACTTGGCAAATTGACCATTTTGTAGTCTCCGAATGGGTGCTTTAGGTCGCTTACTCTCACCTTCGGTAGGTCCGGACTGAAGGCGACACTAATGTCAATCGCCGAGGTGCTTCCTGCATTCATTATTTCTAGACCAATAATCTCTGGGTGCTCTATCGAAGGAGAAGTTAGTCTGGCGATCATTCGTGGCCGTGTAGTTGTTCTGAGTGCATCAATTTGTACTGCTAGTGTTTGTCGCATCTTAATGCTGCTATATATTGATGAGACGACGGCCACCAGTGCGATTGCTATTGAAGAAATCGAAACTACATCAGAGCTCACTAGAAAACACCGCCTTGCGGCCAGTGACGACCTCGGTGATGAGCGCAGAGCGGCGCTCGGCCAGCAAGGCTTTTAATTCTTTAGCATCGGCAATCATCGAATCGATTGCGGACGACGCCGACCTCCATTCGTCCAAGATCTTTGACTGGACCGCGAGGTCAGGAACCCTAAGTCTAAGGGACTTGGCGATCTCTGTGTTTAGTCGGGAGCGGGTGGATCCCCGAGATTGAAGGGAAGCTATTTCCCTAAGCGATGGGCTTGAAAGCGCCCAGGCGAGGTATCCACTACTGATCAGCTCCGTCCGAGGGCGCAGTCGGTAGCAATCGGCCTTGACAATAGCAGGGAGGGCCGTCTCAGGGATAACGCAGGCCCGTCCAAGCGGCATCTTATCGTCGCCGAGGCCCGCCATAACTACGTCCCCCGTGGTCACTGAGTGTCGGTCTAGCTGTTTCCCGTACATCTCAGGGATGTACGCCTTGTCAGCGTCTCTGTACTCGTTGATTCCCAGGTTTCCCAACCGAATGACGCGGTATCCGGAATCCGAGTAGTGGGATGAGGTAAGTGCTGATCCGAATGGACCATCTGCGATGGACTCAATTAGGTACTGCACTGCGATTTCGGGTCCGGAGACGCCCCTGTACAGGCTCTCCCACTCGGCATCTCGCCTACTGGATAGGGTGTCCTCAAGCCCATCCAGTTCCGCCGCCATGGCGTCAATCTCCGCCGTCTCCCGATCCAGGTAGTCCGCGATGGCGCGTTGGGTGGGGAGCGGCGGGAGCGGTACCGGTATCTGTCGCATGCTCGTGAAGCGAGTCGACCAGAGATCCCAGTGAATACCGGTGCCAAACCGAAAGAACTCCTCCTGGAAAGGAACTGACCGAAAGAGATGGTGGGCATACTCCTTGTCGAGTAGGTGGGGGTTTGGCGTCATTACCGAGTAGACAACCGATATCGTCCCATCTTGTCTGGCGAGCCCCGCCGCGCCCCGCCTATCAGACCTGGAATTGATGGCAATGTCGCCCGCGCGGACTACTTTTCTGCTGGAAGTGTTCGCAGACTTGGCTACACCCGCCAACTGTGCAGTTACACCCTGCTTTCCGACAGATAGCGGAGCGAGGTCTGCTGCGTCACCCGTCTCGGAGCGTTCCTCAACAAGTGTGCCGAGGGGCCAGAGTTCGTACCCGCTCCCCGCGAACGCTGAATTATCGGTGTAGCTCATTCCCGCACCGCCTTGAACTTCGCCTCTAGGCTCGCCATGACTCGGGCGATGTCGGCGTCGATTTCCTCCAGGGGTCGGACCGGTTCTGGCGTGTAGAACAGGCGGGTGAAGGGGATCTCGTATCCGACCTTGGACGCGGCCTCGTCCCACGTCACGTCGGGCGCGAACGGCAGCACCTCGCGGCGCATGTGCTCGTCCACGTCCTCGGACAGCGGGATGCGTTCGGTCATCGAGAACCCGTCCACGAGGACGGGCTTGCCGGTGCGGGACTTCGCCGGTGGAGCCTCGGGATCGTCGTGGGCGACTGCGTTCATGATCGCGTCGATCAGGCCGGTGGGCATCTTGGCGCCTGCGGCCTTGGCGCGGGTCTTGAGCAGGGTCGGCAGGCTGTTCCAGACCACCCCGTCCAGTTTTTCGATGATGGCGCGGTGGCCCTCGACCGCCGCCGCGTGTGCCATGGCCTCCTCGACGGCCTCGGGCGTGACCCTGGTGACGTAGTGCTTCTGCTTGACCACGGGCACGTCGCGGTAGCCGAGGTCGTCGGCGGTGACGATCTTCGAGTGCTCGCTGTCCTCGAACTCGGTGTAGATCTCCAGTACGGCGGCGCGGTCTGTCTCACTCATCTCGCGGGTCTTGTCGCCCATACCTTTGCGCATGGGGGACCAGAACGGCGCGGCGTTGATGAGCTGGATCTTGCCCCGGCGGTGCTCCTCCTTGTTGTTGTCCAAGATCCAGACGTAGGTCGAGATGCCCGTGCCGTAGAACATCTTCTCCGGCAGCGCGATGATGGCGTCCACAAGGTCGTTCGTGAGCAGCCAGGCGCGGATCTTGTCCGGCCCGGACCCGGCCTTGCCGGTGAACAGGGGTGAGCCGTTGGAGACGATGGCGGCACGTCCTCCGGCACCGTTCGGCCCCTTCGGGGCCATCTTCGAGGCCACGTGGCTCAGGAACAGCATTTGCCCGTCAGATACGGCAGGAAGTCCGTGGGAGAAGCGGGAACCGGGCACCTCCGACTGTCGCATGACCTCGGCCTTGGAGACCGACCAGTCAACACCGAATGGTGGGTTGGACAGCACGTAATCGAAGGTCTCGCCCTCGTAGCGATCAACGCGCAGCGTGTCGCCCTGTTTGATCGACTCAGGTCGCCCGCCCTGGATGAGGAGGTCAGCCTTGCCGATGGCGTAGGCCCAGTCCATCATCTCCTGCCCGTAGAGGGTCACGTCGATGTTGGGGTTCATCTCCTCCAGCGCACGCTGCGCGACCAGGAGCATGCCACCCGTGCCGGCGGTCGGATCGTATACAGATCGTGCCGGTGCCTTACCGGTCAGGCCGTCGTCGTCGGAGGCGAACAGTACGTCGACCATGAGCCGGATCGCATCACGCGGGGTGTAGAACGCACCTGCGCCCTTGCCCTTGGTCGTGAAGGCCCGGAACATGATGTCCTCGAACAGATCGCCCATGCTCACGTCGGGGATCGTCTCGGGGTGCAGGTCCATCGCCGCGAAGTGCCGGATGATCTGCCAGAGGCGGCTGTTCCGCTCCAGGGTGGCAATCTTCTCCCGGAACTTGAACGCATCCCAGATGTCGGCTACCTGCTCGGAGAACCCGTCCAGGTACTCCAGAAGCGACTCCTGCACATGGTCATCGGTCGTGCCGATGACCTCCAGATCAAAGCGCGAGGTGTTGTAGTAGCCGAGCCCGAACTTCGAGTGGACAGCCATGTTCAGCAGCTCGCCGGTGAACTTTCCGGACTCGGCCAGCTCCACGACCTCGTCCTTGGTGTCGGCGAGCAGACACTCAAGACGGCGCAGGATGAGGAACGGCAGGATGTACTCGCCGTAGTCCTCGGGGTCCACAACGTTGCGCAGGTACTTGTCAGCGGTGTCCCACACCGCTGACTGGCTGATCTTGGCAACTTGAGCGCTCATGGTCATCATTGTCGATGATGACCTAAGTTGCGTCTCATAGACCCCAGGGACGGGAAGGTGCGAGAAGGTCTGCAGGTAGTTGTCGTTGTCTCTGGGCTGCTTGTCGGTAGCCCTCGAGAATTGGCAACCCATGCCCACAAATTGCCCACATTCTGCCCACAAATTCGTAGAAACCAGCAGGATTGGCAGCGATCTCGAAAGGCTTAAACTGCAGCTAGGATCGATTTCAGCGCTATGGACCTGCAGCGTCTAGCGAGTTCAAGTCTCCCCGGGCGCACAGGTCTTCCCTCGGATCGGGTGATCAGGATGAGGAACCGGATGGCCGCGAGAGCATCGGCCGCGTCGCTGATCCTCGCGGCCTCGACGATGGTGGCCGGCTGCGCGCAGGTGGATGTCGCGGTGGACCGGGGCCTCTCGTCGAAGGCCCCCGGGGGTCAGTCTGCGGTCGAGCCCCCGGCGGAGCCGTCCCCGGTCGAAGGGGAGACGAACGTACAGCGGAGCGAGAACGGCCTTCCGCCTCTGGACGCCAGCGAGAGGCTCCGCGACAGTGCCTGCGCGAAAGCGGACGACATGATCGCGAGGGACTACTGGGGGCACACCGCGCCTGACGGCAGCGGCGGCCCGTCCACGTTCATCCGGGAGGCCGGTGTCGACTACTCCAGGGCTGCCGAGAACCTGTTCTATTCGTCCACGGGCGGTCCGGATCCGGTCGCCAACTGGATGCAGAGCCCGGGCCACAGGGAGAACATCCTCGACCCGGACCTCACCCGCGTGGGTGTCTGCCTGCGGACGGCCGCGTACCAGGGTCTCCCGGAGGCTCATCTCTACGTCCAGCACTTCGCCACCCCGATGTCGGAGAGGTAGAAGGAACCGTCGTGGTCAGTACGGTTCGGGCATGTGGTTCGACAACTGGTCCGACATACTCCGGATACTCCTCGTGGGCACCGCGGCGTACATCTTCCTCGTGGTGGCGATCCGGGCGTTCGGCAAGCGCACCCTCGCGCAGCTCAACGCCTTCGACTTCATCGTCACCGTCGCGCTGGGTTCGACGCTGGCGACCATCATCCTCAGCTCCGACGTGTCGTGGACCGAGGGCGCGGTCGCCCTGGCGCTGCTCGTCCTCCTGCAGTACGTCGTCTCCCAGTTGAGGCGACTGCCGGGCGGGCGCAAGGCCCTCACCGCACAGCCGACTCTGCTCGTCCGCGACGGGATCATCCTCGACGACCAGCTGGCGCGGCACCGGCTCACGCACGCCGACATCCGCCAGACCCTCCGCTCCTCGGGTATCGGGGACCTCGGCGAGGCCGCCGCCGTCATCCTGGAGAGCGACGGGAGCAGGAGCGTCATCACCGGTTCGCAGCTGGGCAACGGCTCCGTTCTCGACGACGTCCCGGGGTGGCCGCGACGCGACGCGGACTGACCCGCCGGCGGGGCGCGGAGTGACCCCCCGGCGAGGGGGCGCGTCAGAGGGCGGCGAGAACAGGGTCAGAGAGCGGCGAGGACCTCGTCCGCGATCTCGGACGCCGGCAGCGTGATCGGGCAGACGATCCCGGTCTCGTCGGCCTCGAGCGGCTCCACTGTGCTCAGCTGGGACTCGAGGATCCGCTGGGACGCGAAGTGCCCCCGGCGGGCGGCGAGTCGGGCCGCGATGAGCTCGGGGTCGGTGCCGAGTTCGACGAAGAACACCGGGCGCTCCACCTGCCGCAGTATGTCGCGGTAGGCACGTCGCAGCGCCGAACACGCGACGACGAGCCCCGGGCCGCTGCCCGTCGACCGGTCGCGTTCCCGCATGCCGTCCCGGACCGCGGCCAGCCAGGGCGCGCGGTCATCGTCGGTCAGGGGCTCACCGGCGCTCAGCTTCCGGCGGTTGGCGG
Source organism: Dietzia sp. Alg238-R159 (assembly GCF_900537145.1). Taxonomy (NCBI): domain Bacteria; kingdom Bacillati; phylum Actinomycetota; class Actinomycetes; order Mycobacteriales; family Dietziaceae; genus Dietzia; species Dietzia sp. Alg238-R159. Next base: position 30,403 of record NZ_UNRI01000007.1, read on the forward strand.
GCGGATGCACGTCATCGGCGTCGAGGAACGGCGCACCGAGGCGGACGGCGATCACACGGGCGACCGTCGATTTCCCGGCACCCGAGACGCCCATGACGACGATGTGGGGTCCGGACACGGGCGACGGCGGCGTCAGATGGTGAAGGCCAGCGACCCGAGGATCGTCCGGCCCAGGTCCTCGTCGCCACTGATCTCCACGCCGCTGCCCGGTTCGGCGACGATCCGGCCGGTCGCCGCGCGGACGAAGGTCGGGGTGTCGAAGACCAGCTCCACGGTGGGCTGCGCGGTGTCGTCGACGTCGGCGAGGGCTGCGCGTCCGTCCACGATGACATCGGTGGCCAGCGGCAGATCGGTGCCCGCCTCACCCGTGACGCGGAACCGGACCCGGGAGCCGTCCGGCGCGGCGGCCTTCTTGCCGACGATGCGGGGCAGGGCGCCCACGATCTCCCCGACCGCGAACCGTCCGATGTCGCCGCCGAGGTGATGCTGCATCCCGATGGCCTGCCGGATGTCGTCCTCGTGGATCCAGCAGTCGAAGACCCGCACGCCCATGAAACGGCGGAACGGGACGCGGCCGACGGGGGAGTCGGTCTCGGCCTCGAGGTCTGCGGCGCTCATCTCGGAGAGCTGCTCCGTGCGCTCGGCGACGACGTCGCGGAAGTCCTCGAACGCGTCCTCGACAGCCAGCGGACGCGCCTCCTGGACGAACTTCTCGTTGAGCTCCGCGATCGGGTTGAGCACGTACTCCCGGGCGGAGGCGGGCACCTCGATGTCCGGGACCTCCTCACCGGCGAGCAGGTGCTCGGTGCCCGCCACGTGCGCCACCACATCGCGGACGGTCCACCCCGGAAGAGGGGTCGGTGCGATCCAGTCGTCCCTCTTGAGCCCGGCGAGCAGTTCGTCGAGACGCTTCCACTGTTGGATGAGGTGACGGATCTCCGCGGGGGCCTGCCCGGCGGGCTCGGCGGCGGGGGCGTCGGTCGTGACATCGGGGCTGTTGGTGTCCATGGTCACACGCTACTGCGGCGCCGCCCCGCGGGTAGCGTCTGCGGCATGTCGCCGACCACGACCGACCGTCCCACCCTCGCGATCCTGGGAGCCGGTGGCGACCTCACCGAGCGACTCCTGCTCCCCGGGTTGGGGACCCTGCTCGCCACGGATCCCGACCGCGACGTCACCGTCATCGGCTCCGGGCGGTCCGGGATGGACGACGGCGACTGGCGCGACCTCGTCCGCAGTGCATTGCGCGCCGGGGACCGCTCCCCGGAGCAGATCGACGGGATCGTGGACTCGACCCGGTTCGTCGAACTGGACGTGACGGACGCCGACGCCTTCTCCGACTTCGTCGACGGGCTGGACGGACCGGTGGTGCTGTACTTCGCCCTCCCTCCGGCCGTCACGGCCGCAGCGTGCGAGGGCCTGCGCGGACTCCCACTGCGCGACGACGTGCGGTTCGCGCTGGAGAAACCGTTCGGCGACGACCTCGCCTCGGCGCGCAGGGTGAACGCTCTGCTCGCGGACCTCGTGCCCGAGGACCGCGTGTACCGGGTCGACCATTTCCTCGGGGAGGCGACCGTGCTCAACATCCTCGGCATGCGGTTCGCCAATCGCATCCTGGAGCCGGTGTGGACCGCGGAACACGTGGAGCGCATCGACGTCGTCGCCGACGAGACGCTCGCCCTCGAGGGCCGCGCCGGGTACTACGACTCCGCGGGCGCGCTCGTCGACATGCTCCAGTCCCACCTGCTGCTGGTGATGGCGCTGGCGACGATGGACGCACCCGCGCGCCTCGACGCCACCGAGCTCCACGACCTCATCGTCACCACGCTGCGTGCGACGCACGTGTGGGATGACGATCCGCTCGCCTCCTCGCGCCGGGCCCGCTACACCGCCGGGCGGACGGGCGGCAGGGACGTGGCGTCCTACGCGGAAGAGGACGGCGTCGACCCGGCTCGGGGGACCGAGACGTTCGCCGAGGTCGTCCTCGAGATACGGAACCAGCGGTGGGCCGGGGTACCGGTGCGCCTGCGGTCGGGCAAGGCGCTGGGCGAGGACTCGATGCGGGTGACGGTGACGTTCCGGCCGCCGCGCCACGTGCCCGGGGCGTTCTCGGGGGATGTTCCGCCGACCCGCCTGACGATCGGGATCGCGCCCGACCGGGTGTCCCTCGACCTGGCGACGAACGCGGCCGACGACCGTTTCACGCTCGGAAGGACCCGCCTGGCCGCTGACCTGGGGGACAGCGAGCTGCTGCCGTACGGGGAGGTCCTCGGACGCATCCTCGACGGCGACCGACTGCTGACGGTCCGCGGTGACGTGGCCGAGGAGTGCTGGCGGATCCTCACTCCGGTGATCGAGGCGTGGGAGGCCGGCGGGGTCCCGCTCGAGGAGTACGAGGCGGGTTCCGACGGCCCGGCGGTGGGCGACCGCCGGGAATGACCCGGCCCCGGGTCCGTGGGCGGAACCGGGGCCGGGAGCTGCGGTCGGGCGGGGTCAGCCCCTGCCGCGTTCCGCCGCTTCTCGGACGGCACCCTCGTCGACCCCGTCGGGGTGGCCCACGTAGTGGACGATGCTGGCGACGAGTCCGCCCCAGATCACGAGCAGGAACAGGACCATCATGATGATCGCGGGAGCATCCATTGCTCAGGCCTCCTTGGTCTTGCGCGGGGACGCCGTCGCACCGGACGGGCGGTCGGCGGCGGGAGGGGTGAGGCCCTCCTCGTAGGCGAAGTCGCTCGGGTCGTCGTCGACCGTCGGGGGGCCGTCGAGCTGACGGGACCCGCGCCACGGCAGGAGGGACAGGACCACCGACAGCACGAGGATCGTGGCGATCATGCCCCAACCCCAGACGCCTAGGACGGACGCCTCGTACCCCTCGTACGGTTCGGCGATCAGGGTCATGATCTCGCGGATGAGGGAGTAGCCGAGCACGAGCGGCGTGATGACGGCCAGGCACACGATCCAGAACGTGCCCACCCTCCACGAGGACACCGAGTTGAGGTGATCGCGCAACCGCGGGGCGAGGCGCATGCCGAAGATCACCACGACCAACGCGATGAGCGAGATGCCGACGATGCCCAGACTGTTGACGAACTTGTCGAGGATGTCGAGATTCTGCAGGCCGGTCTCGGTGGGCATGAGAAGCAGGGAGATGGCGGCCATCGGGACACCCACCGCCAGCGTGGCCGCGGTGCGCGAGGACCCGATCTTGTCCTGGAAGGACGAGATGACCACCTCGGTGATGGAGATCAGGGAGGTGAGGCCCGCCAGGATGAGGCAGACGAAGAACACGACGCCCCAGATCGGCCCGCCCGGCATCTGAGAGATGAGGGCGGGGAAGGCGATGAACGCCAGGCCCGGGCCGCCCCCGACATCGTCCCAGCCGGCTCCCGCCGACGTGGTCACCAGGAAGCCGAGGGTGGCGAAGACGCCGATGCCCGCGAGGACCTCGAACGCCGAGTTGGAGAAGCCCACGACCAGGCCGGAGCTGGTGAGGTTGGTCTTGCGCTTGAGGTAGGACGAGTAGGTCAGCATGATGCCGAAGCCGACCGACAGGGAGAAGAAGATCTGACCGTAGGCGGCGATCCACACGGACGGCTCCGTGAGGACGCCCCAGTCGGGCGTGAAGAAGTTGTTGAGACCCTCGAGCGCGCCGTCGAGGAAGAGGGAGCGGACCACCAGGGCCGCGAACAGAGCGACCAGGAGCGGGACGAAGAACATCGCGGTTCGTCCGATGCCCTTCTGGACGCCGGCGAGGAGGACGCCGAGGGTGGCGATCCAGACCACCGCGAGGACGATGGCGATGCCCGGCACAAAATCGATGCCGAACCCGCTGCCCGCGCGGAGGAAGTCCTCGGCGAAGAAGGTCGCGGACTCCTCGTAGGTCGAGCCCCACCGCTCATCGAGGGAGAACCAGGCGTAACTGGCAGCCCAGGCGATGATGACCGCGTAGTAGACCGCGATGACGAAGGAGACCAGGACCTGGATCCACCCGATGGGCTCGGCGAACCGGTTCATCCGCCGGAAGCTCAACGGGGCGGATCCGCGGAAGCGGTGACCGATGGCGTAGTCGAAGAACAACAGGGGGAGACCCGCGGTGAGAAGTGCCACCAGATAGGGCAGCAGGAAGGCGCCGCCACCGTTGTCGTAGGCGACGAAGGGGAAGCGCCAGATGTTGCCCAGGCCGACGGCGGAGCCGATGGCGGCGAAGACGAAGACGGAGCGACGGGAGAACGTCTCCCGGGGCTTCACCCCGCTCCGGGTGGTTGGTCGTGTCATGGGACGACTCCTTGTCGACGGGCGGGCCCGCGGGCCCGCGCGGTCCTGTCATGGGACGGTGCGTGCGTCCCCGGCGTGTACCAACTTCTAGCCCGGCCGTTGCGTGTTGGTGACCGGATCGACGCAATCTCTGCATCGAGATGTGTGACTCGTGGGAATACGGTAAGCCCATGAGGACCGATATCGGCACACGAAGCGCGGAGAATCGCACGTCTGCATTCCGCGCGGTGGTGTCGGCGGTCGTCGCCGGTGTCCTCGCCGTGGGGGCGGTGAATCCCGCGATCGCCTCCGCTCCGAGCACAGCAGGCCCGGCAGGCCCGGTCGGCTCACCGGCCCCCGTGGTGGCGCCGGTCCCGGTGGCGACGCCGGTCCCGGGGCCTGCGGACCTCGTGGGGGAGACGGGGTCGTGGTTCGCGCACGGATACACCCTGGATCTCCGCTCGGACGGGACGGGAACCTTCGCGGTGTGGGTCGGCGCCTTCGACGGGACCCGGATCGACGTGAGCCTCATCCCCGCTCCGGGACCCGCGACCGTCGCAGAGGTGGTGGGTGTCGAGACGGTCGGCGCCGGCGCCCTGGGGCCGGACGGGACACCGGGCATCGGGGGACTGGTGACCATCGCCTTCGGCGCTCCGGTGCGGACGGCGCACGTCGAGTGGACGTCGGGGCCGCGACGACTCTCCGCCGATCTGTGTCCCGCTGAAGGCCTCGACGCGGTCGCCATGGCGATCCTGCGCTGCGGCGCCTGACGCAGACGGGCCCGGGCCCGGCCCGCGACACACTGCGGGCCCGGCCGCGGCACGCTGCGGGGGTGTCCGCGACACGCCGTGGGGGGTCGGAGAACCCCTGAGAACGAGATAACGATCGGATAACGGGGGCGTTGGGAAACCTGAGGGGCCCCTCACCTGTCGATATGAGGTTCGCGTCATGTCTTGATGTGGTGCGGATCACTCGGCGCGCGGCGAAAGAGCCCCCTGTTCCGGTCGCGCGTACCCCCTCAAGCTGAGGAACCCCTCAAGTTCGTGTGGCAATCTGTGTCCTGCGCCGAAACCGCTGGCCGGTCGACGCGATGTCCCTGACGCAGTGCCCAAGGAGTTCCCCACGTGACGATCGATGACCGCGACCTCACCCCCCGCCCGCTCGAGACCGGCTTCGCCGCCCGCCGCGGCGCCCCCGCGCTCGCGGACGAGCTCCGTGAGGGCACGGCCTATGCGCTCGCCTTCGGCGGACAGGGCATCGCCTGGCGCGACGCGCTGAGCGACCTCATCGACGGCACGGGCATCGGCCCGGAGCTCCAGGACCTGGTCGACGCCTCCGTCGCGTTGACCGAGCCCGTCCACGACGAGATCGCCGTCGTCCGCACGCACGGTTTCCGGCCCATCGAGTGGGCCAACACCACCACCGGTGAGGACGAGGACGGCGCGGACCTGCCCGACGACGCCTCCCTCTCCGCTGCCGCGGTCTCGCTGCCCGCGGTGCTGCTCACGCAGATGGGTGCCCTGCGCGCTCTCGCCGCCGAGGGCTTCGACGTCAATGACACGACCCCGGCGGCCGTGGTCGGCCACTCCCAGGGCATCCTCGCCGTCGAGTCGGTGGAGACCTTCGGGTCCATCGACGACCGGCTGCTGGCCGTCGCCGAGCTCATCGGCGCCGCCGCCACCCTGGTCGGACGGCGCGTCGGTCTGTTCCGCCGCGGAGAGGCGAGCCCCATGATGGGCGTGTCGGGGATCGACGGCGAGGACCTGCGCACGCTGGTCGACGAGCTGTTCGCCGGCGTCGACGCCACGATCCGCCCCACCGTCTCCATCCGCAACGCGCAGCGCCGCCACGTCGTGGTCGGTCGACCGGATGATCTCGAGGAGCTGCGTCGCCACTGCGCCGACCTCGAGGCCGAGTCGCGTCGTCGTCGCGAGGCCAAGCTCACCGGCGGCGAGATCTTCGCCCCCGTCTTCGATCCGCTCGACGTCGAGGTCGGGTTCCACCACCCGGCGATGGCCCCGGCAGTCGACGTCGTCTCCCGCTGGGCGGAGCGCTGTGGCCTGGACGCCGACCGCGCCGCCCACCTCGCCCGCCAGGTCTTCGCCGAGCCGGTCGACTGGGTGGAGGAGATGGCCGAGACCCTGCACGCCGGGGCCCAGTGGATCCTCGACATGGGTCCGGGCGAGGCGCTGACCCGACTCAACCGCTCCGTGATCCGCGGCCAGGGCGTCGGCGTGGTCGCCGCCGCCACCCGCGGCGGCCTGCGCAACCTCTTCACCCCGGGTGCGACCCCGCCGATCGAGCGGCCGTGGACCGCGTTCCAGCCGCAGCTGGTCACCCTGCCCGACGGCAGCGTCCACGTGGAGACCTCCTTCACCCGCCTCACCGGTTGCTCGCCGATCCTTCTCGCCGGAATGACGCCCACCACCGTGGATCCCGCGATTGTCGCGGCCGCGGCCAACGCCGGCCACTGGGCCGAGCTCGCCGGCGGCGGCCAGGTCACCGAGGCGATCTTCGCCGAGAACACCCAGCGCCTCACCGAGCTCCTCGAGCCCGGACGCAGCGCCCAGTTCAACTCCCTGTTCCTCGACCCCTACCTGTGGAAGCTGCAGGTCGGCGGAAAGCGCCTCGTCCAGCGTGCCCGCGCCGCGGGCGTGCCGTTCGACGGCGTGATCGTCACCGCCGGCATCCCCGAGCTCGACGAGTCGGTCGCCCTCATCGAGGAGCTCACCGAGGCCGGACTGCGGCACGTGAGCTTCAAGCCGGGCACCGTCGCCCAGATCCGCCAGGTCGTGCGCATCGCCGCCGAGGTCCCCCACATGCCGGTGATCGTGCAGGTCGAGGGCGGCCGCGCCGGCGGACACCACTCGTGGGAGGACCTCGACGCCCTCCTGCTGGCCACCTACGCCATGCTGCGCGAGCGGCCCAACGTCGTCCTCTGCGTCGGCGGCGGCATCGGCACCCCCGAGCGGGCGGCCGACTACCTGACGGGGTCCTGGGCCAACGCCCACGGCTACCCGGCCATGCCCGTCGACGGCATCCTCGTCGGCACCGCCGCCATGGCCACCCTCGAGGCCACCACCAGCCCCCAGGTCAAGCAGATGCTCGTCGACACCGTCGGCGTCGACGCCTGGGTCGGTGCCGGCCAGGCCGACGGCGGCATGGCCTCCGGCCGCAGCCAGCTCGGTGCGGACATCCACGAGATCGACAACACCGCCGCGCGCACCGGGCGCCTCCTCGACGAGGTCGCCGGTGACGCCGACGCCGTCGCCGCCCGCCGCGACGAGATCATCGCCGCGATCAACGGCACCGCCAAGCCCTACTTCGGCGACCTCGACTCCATGACCTACGAGCAGTGGCTGCGCCGCTTCGTCGAGCTCTCCCTCGCCCCCGGCGCCTCCGTCGACGGGTCGAGCACCCACACCACGGACGACTTCGACCTGGGCGCCGACTTCGGCGGCGACGTGGCCGACGACACCCGCTCGGTGTGGCTCGACCCGACCATTCGCGAGCGCTTCCACCGCATGGTGCAGCGCACCGAGGCCCGCCTCGACGCCGCCGACACCGGTCGCATCGTCTCGGCGTTCCCTCGCGAGGAGTCCATGGAGCGCCCGGCCGAGGTGATCGCCGCCCTCGCCGCCCGGTACCCCGGGCTCGCCGACGCCGTGCTGCACCCGGCCGACGCCGCCGAGTTCTTCGACATCTGCCGTATGCCCGGCAAGCCCGTGCCGTTCGTGCCCGTCATCGACGGTGACGTGCGCCGCTGGTGGCGCTCGGACTCGCTGTGGCAGGCCCACGATCCGCGCTACGACGCCGACGCCGTGTGCATCATCCCCGGCACGACCGCCGTCGCCGGCATCACCCGCGCCGACGAGCCGGTCGGTGACCTCCTCGACCGCTTCGAGGCCGCCACCGCCGAGCGCGTGTCCGGTTACATGCCCTCCACCGAGGCCGTGAACAGCCGCCGCCGCGGGATCGTCACCACCGCCTCCGGGCCCGTCGCCGACGTGCTCAACAGCCCCGACGTCACCTGGGCCGGCCGTCTCGTCATCAGCCCCGTCCACCGCCTCGGTGTGCTCCACGCCTGGGAGATCGACGCCGAGGGCGTCGGGCGCCATCCCGTCTCCGGCGCCGTGCTCACCCCGGCCGCCGACGGCCGGACCGTCGACCTGACGCTGCCCGTCGGCCCGACCGAGATGACCATCACCATCACCCTCGGCGACGACGTGGCCACCGGCGCCGCGCCGGTCGTCACCGACGCCGCCGCCGAGGCCGCCATGCGCACCCTGCTCGCGACCGCCTCCGGCGTCGGCCGCGGCGGTGCGGGTGGCTCCGTGATCGACGCGCTCCCCGAGGTCGACGGCAACACCGCCACCGCGCGCTTCACCTTCGAGCCCACCCTCGCCGTCGACCACACGGGCGTGACCGCAGGCAGCCTGCCCACCTCGCTCGTGCCGTCCGCCGGCGTCCCGGACGCCCTCGTGGGCGCCGCCTGGCCCGCCGTGTTCGCCGTGCTCGGCGAGACGCGCCGCCCGAGTGGCACCGGCACCGTCGTCGAGGGACTGCTCGATCTGGTCCATCTGGACCACGGTGTCCGCATGCACGCGGCGCTGCCGCAGCAGGAGACCGACCTCGTCGTCGTCGCCCGGTCCGGCGGTGTCCGCGACACCGACCTCGGCCGCGTGGTCGAGGTGTCGGTCGAGGTGGCCGCGGAGGACTCCGACGGCACCCGCACCCCGCTGTGCACCCTGTCCGAGCGGTTCGCGATCCGCGGCCGCACGGGCCGCGCCGAGGTGGGCGACCCCCGCCCCGCCGGCGGCGCCCTCGTCACCCCGTCCGGTGGGGCCGCGGAGCCCGCCGAGACCTCCCGCCAGGCGCGCGTGTCCACCACGATCACGGCGCCGCACGACATGACCGCGTTCGCTCTGGTCTCGGGCGACCACAACCCGATCCACGTCTCCGACACCGCGGCCGAACTGGCCGGACTGGGCGGCGTGATCGTCCACGGCATGTGGCTCTCGGCCGCCGCGCAGCACGCGGTGCAGGCCTCGGACGGGAAGACCCCCGCCCTGCGGATCGCCGGCTGGACCGCCCGCATGCTCGCCCCGGTCCGTCCGGGCGACCACATCAAGGTCCGTGCCGTGCAGACCGGCCGCCACGCCGGCGGCCAGGTCCTCGAGGTCACGTGCACGGTCGACGGCGCCACCGTCATGGCCGCCACCGCGCTGACCGAGGCCCCGCGCACCGTCTACGCCTTCCCCGGCCAGGGCATCCAGGCCAAGGGGATGGGCATGGAGGGCCGCACCCGCTGCCCCGCCGCCCGCGAGATCTGGGACCGCGCCGACAAGCACACCCGCTCCGCGCTCGGCTTCTCGATCCTGGCGCTCGTCCGCGAGAACCCCACCGAGGTCACCGTCCGCGGTGAGGTCCACCGGCATCCCGACGGCGTGCTCTACCTGACGCAGTTCACCCAGGTCGCCATGGCCTGCCTGGCGGTGGCGCAGCGCGCCGAGCTCGAGGCCGACGGCCTGCTCATCGAGGACGCGTACTTCGCGGGTCACTCGATCGGCGAGTACGACGCCCTGGCCGCCATCTCCGGTGTGCTGGCGTTGGAGCCGCTGCTGGAGATCGTCTTCCAGCGCGGGTCGACCATGCACCAGCTGGTGCCGCGGGACGCCCAGGGCCGCTCGGACTACCGCATGGCCGCGATCCGTCCGTCCCAGATGGGGATCTCGGACGACGAGGTCGCCGACTGGGTGGCCGGCGTGTCCCGCGAGTCCGGCGAGTTCATCGAGATCGTCAACTACAACCTGGCGGGCTCGCAGTACGCGCTCGCCGGGACCGTCGCCGGGTGCAATGCACTGGAGAAGGCCGTGGAGCGGGAGCTCGCGGTCTCGGGCGGCAAGAACGCCTTCATCCTGGTGCCCGGCATCGACGTGCCGTTCCACTCCACCGTCCTGCGCGGCGGCGTCCCGGACTTCCGGGCCACCCTCGACGAGCTGATCCCGCACGACATCGACATCTCGGTGCTCGTGGGCCGCTACGTGCCGAACCTCGTGCCGCGCCTGTTCAGCCTCGAGCGCGGCTTCGTGCAGGAGATCGCCGATCTCGTGCCGGCCGACTCGCTGGCCGAGGTCCTCGCGAACTGGGACGAGTGGGCCGCCACCCCCACGCGACTGGGCCGCCTGCTGCTCGTGGAGCTGCTGGCCTGGCAGTTCGCCAGCCCGGTCCGGTGGATCGAGACCCAGGAGCTGTTCTTCACGCCCGTAGAGCGTGGCGGACTCGGTATCGAGCAGTTCATCGAGGTCGGTGTCTCCAACGCCCCGACCGTCGCGAACCTCGCCTCCAAGACCCTCGACCTGCCCACGCACCGCGGCCCCCGGGCCCAGGTGATCAACATCGAGCGCGACTCGGCGACGTTGTACGGCACCCTGCCGCCCAGCGTGGAGGTCGACGACGACGAGCTGGACGCCGGCGACGGCTCCGCCTCCACCGGCTCCACCACCACTGGTTCGACCAACACCGCGGCTGCCGACCAGGCAGCCCCCACAGACCCCGCACCGGCCGTCAACACCCCCGGCACGGCCGGTGCGGACCGATCAGACGCGGCTCCGGCCGCGACCGCCGCCCCCGGTGCACCCCGCCCGGACGACCTCGAGTTCGGCGCGCCCGCCGCCACCCGCATGCTGGTGGCGCTGCGCACCAAGGTCCGTCCCGAGCAGATCGCGTCCGGCGACTCCATCGAGACGCTGTGCGACGGCGTGTCCTCGCGGCGCAACCAGCTGCTGCTGGACCTGGGTACCGAGCTGAGCCTGGGCGCCATCGACGGCGCCGCCGAGGCGGACTTCCCGACCCTCGCCGACCAGGTCTCACGACTGGCGCGCGGGTACGCCCCGTTCGGCCCCGTCCTGTCCGACGCGGTCGGCGAGGCGCTGCGCGCGGTCCTCGGCCGCACCGGCAAGCGGGCCGCCTACATCACCGAGCGCGTGACCGGCCCCTGGGAGCTCGGCTCCGGCTGGGCCCAGCACGTGATCGCCGAGATCGCGCTGGGCACCCGTGACGGCGCCTCCATCCGTGGCGGCGACCTGGCCACCCTCGACGCCTCGGGCGTCAAGGACGTGGCCGGCCTGGACTCGCTCATCGACGCCGCCGTGTCGGCCGTCGGTGCCGCGCACGGTGTGGCCGTCGCGATGCCGTCGTCCGGCGCCGGAGGCGGCGGAGTCGTCGACTCCGCCGCGCTGACCGAGTTCGCCGACGAGATCACCGGCGCCGACGGTGTCCTGGCCCGCGCCGCACGCGGAGTGCTCACCCGCCTCGGACACCTCGAGCCCGAGACCGTCGACCTGCTCGCCGAGGCCGACCCGGACTCCGAGCTGGCCGACCTCGTGGCCGCCGAACTCGGCGCCGACTGGCGCCGCGTGGTGGCCCCGGCCTTCGACGCCGGCCGCGCCGTCCTCATGGACGACCGCTGGGCCTCGGCCCGCGAGGATCTGGCCCGCCTGTGGACCCGGTCCGACGTGCCCGCCGACGCTGCGGACGCCTTCCGCGGTGCCGGCGAGATCGTCGCCGAGCAGGCCCGCTGGTGGGCGGCCCGGGCGACCGATGCCCGCCGCGACGCCCTGGCGAGCGCCTACCGGGAGATCTCGGAGGTCGCCTCCGAGGAGTTCGTCGGCGAGTACGCGAACGACGTCGCCGTCGTCACCGGCGCCGGCAAGGGTTCCATCGCCGCCGCCGTCACCGGACGCCTCCTGGCGGGCGGGGCCACCGTGGTGGCCACCACCTCCAACCTGGACCAGTCCAAGCTGGCCTTCTTCAAGGACCTGTACCGCAGCAACGCCCGTGGCGGCGCGGCGCTGTGGGTCCTGCCGGCCAACCTGACCTCCTACTCGGACGTCGACGCGCTGGTCGAGTGGGTCGGGTCCGAGCACGCCGAGTCGGCCGGTGGCCAGACCACCGTGCTCAAGCCGGCCCTCACCCCGACGCTGCTGTTCCCGTTCGCGGCTCCCCGCGTCCAGGGCTCGATGGCCGACGCCGGCCCGCGCGCCGAGACCGAGATGCGCGTCCTGCTGTGGGGCGTGGAGAAGCTCGTCGCCGGACTCGGTGCGATCGGCGCCGACACCGACGTCGACTCCCGACTGCACGTGGTCCTGCCGGGCTCGCCCAACCGGGGCATGTTCGGCGGCGACGGCGCCTACGGCGAGGCCAAGGCCGCGCTCGACGCCATGATCGCCAAGTGGGGCTCGGAGAAGGCATGGTCGGAGCGCGTGACGTTCGTCCACGCCATCATCGGCTGGGTCCGCGGCACCGGACTCATGGGTCACAACGACCCGCTCGTCGAGGCCGTCGAGGCCGCGGGCGTGTCCACCTGGTCGACGGCCGAGATGGCCGCCGAGCTGCTGCGCTGGTGCACCCCGGACTCCCGTTCCGCGGCCGGTGACGCCCCCGTCACCGTCGACCTCACCGGCGGACTCGGCACGGCCGACCTGGACATGTCGGCCCTCGCGGCGGACCGTCCGGCCGCCCCCACCGAGGCCTCGACCGAGGACGCCGCGGGCACGATCGCCGCGCTGCCCTCGCTGCCGACGATCACCGCCGACGAGCGTCCCGAGTGGGGCGAGGTCACCCAGCAGCTCGAGGACATGGTCGTGATGGTGGGCGCCGGCGAGGTCGGCCCCTACGGCAGTGCCCGCACCCGCTTCGAGGTGGAGACCACCGGCGACCTCACCGCCGCCGGCGTGGTCGAGCTGGCCTGGTCGACCGGGCTCATCACCTGGGAGGACTCGCCGCGCGCCGGCTGGACGGTCACCTCCTCCGGTGACCCGATCGACGAGGCCGACATCGCCGAGCGTTTCCATGACGAGGTCCTCGCCCGGGTGGGCGTGCGCACCTACGCCGACGATTCGCGGGCGGAGATGTTCGACAACACCTCGCCGCAGCTCACCTCGGTGTTCCTGCCGGAGGATCTGTCCTTCGTGGTGGACGACGAGGCCCAGGCCCGCGCCTACCAGTCCGACGACCCGGAGAACACCGTCGTCACCCGCAGCGAGGACGGCGAGTGGACGGTCACCCGCAAGGCCGGCACCGAGATCCGGGTGCCGCGCCGCGCCACCCTGACCCGGGTGGTCGGTGGGCAGATCCCCACCGGCTTCGACCCCACGGCGTGGGGCATCCCCGCCGACATGGTCTCCGGTATCGACCGGGTGGCGGCGTGGAACCTGGTCGCCACCGTGGACGCCTTCATCTCCTCGGGCTTCACCCCGGCGGAGCTGCTGGCCCACGTCCACCCGGCCGACGTCGCCAACACGCAGGGCACCGGCATGGGCGGCATGACCAGCATGCGCTCGCTGTACATCGACGGCATCCTCGGCCGCAGCCGCGCCAACGACACGCTGCAGGAGGCGCTGCCGAACGTGGTGGCCGCGCACGTCATGCAGTCCTACGTCGGCGGCTACGGTTCGATGGTCCACCCGGTGGCGGCCTGCGCCACCACCGCGGTGAGCGTCGAGGAAGGGTTCGACAAGATCCGCGCCGGCAAGGCCGAGTTCGTGGTGGCCGGCGGGTTCGACGACCTGTCCACCGAGGGCATCCAGGGCTTCGCCGACATGTCCGCGACCGCCGACTCCGCGGCCATGGCGGCCAAGGGGATCGACGAGCGGCACTACAGCCGGGCCAACGACCGGCGGCGCGGCGGGTTCGTCGAGTCGCAGGGCGGCGGCACGATCCTGCTGGCGCGCGGCGACGTCGCGGCCCGCATGGGCCTGCCGGTCACGGGCGTCGTGGCCTGGGCCGGGTCGTACGCGGACGGTGCGCACACCTCCATCCCGGCCCCCGGCCTGGGTGCGCTCGGTGCCGGTCGCGGTGGGCAGCGCTCGCCGCTGGCCCGCGGGCTCGCACAGCTCGGCCTGACCGCAGACGACGTGGCCGTGGTGAGCAAGCACGACACCTCGACCAAGGCCAACGACCCCAACGAGTCCGACCTGCACGAGCGGCTCGCCGCCGCGATCGGTCGGTCGGAGGGCAACCCGCTGTTCGTGGTGTCGCAGAAGTCGCTCACCGGGCACGCCAAGGGTGGCGCCGCGGCATTCCAGCTCATCGGGCTGACCCAGATGCTGCGGTCGGGCACGCTGCCGCCGAACCGCGCCCTGGACTGCGTCGACGACGTCCTGGACCGCCACCGCCACCTGGTGTGGCTGCGGGAGACCCTGCAGCTTGGCGGTGACCTGCCGCTCAAGGCCGGTCTGCTGACCTCGCTGGGCTTCGGCCACGTCTCGGGCCTCATCGCCGTCGCCCACCCGGAGGCCTTCCACCGGGCGGTCGCCGCGGAGTACGGGCAGGACGAGTCCGAGCGCATCCGCGAGGCCGGCCTGCGGCGCGAGCGTGAGGGCGCCCGTCGCCTGACCGATGCCATCTACGGCGGAGAGGCGCTCTACGCCCGTCCCGAGGCGCGTCGCCTGGGCGAGGGGTCGGCCGACGAGGTCAAGGAGCGCGAGGCCGCGGTCCTGCTCGACCCGGCCGCGCGGCTCGACGCCGACGGCATCCTCGCCGCTGCCGGGTCCGCGGACACCGGGGCCGCGGGCACCGGGGCCGCGGAGACCGCCGGCCGGTGACGGCCGGGCAGTGACGGCCGGGCAGTGACGACCGGGGTGAGAGGCGTCGGGGTCGACATCGTCGACCTCGGCGCCTTCGCCGCTTCTCTGGCCGAACCCGGCACGCGGCTCACCAGGGCGTTCTCGGCCACCGAACGCAGGCAGTGTCGCGAGCGCGCCGAATCCCGCGGGGCGAGATCGGGGGAGGACCCGCTGGCGCGTCACCTCGCTGCCCGCTGGGCGGCGAAGGAGGCCGTGGTCAAGGCGTGGTCGGCGGCGCTGTATGGCGCGCCCCCGCCCATTGCGCCGGACCTGCTGCGGTGGTCCGAGATCGAGACCGTGTGCGACAACTGGGGTCGGCCCTCGGTGCGGCTCGGGGGCGAGGTGGACCGTCAGGTGGCCGCGACCATCGGCGAGGGCGCTCGTTGGAACGTCTCACTCAGCCACGACGGTGGATCGGCGATCGCGTTCGTGGTGCTCGAGGGCCCGGGCGTGCAGTAGCGGCCTCCAGCCGCAGTGCGAGCCGGGCCACCGCCTGCGCCCGGCCACCGCCTGCGCCCAGCCACCGTCCGTCCTGCGGCTCGCCGTCGTGCGGCCCTGAGGCCCGATCCGCCCCTCGGAATTTCATTCGCCCGCGGGAAGCGCCGCTCAGCGGGGCCCGCGACCCGATCCGCCCCTCGGCATTTCCTACGCACGCGGGGCCCCGAGGGCGGATCGAACTCTGAGGAGTGCCTCGGTCCGGTGGTCGGGACGGACCGGATTCCTCTGCACGTCCGACCTGCCGGGTGCGAGAGGTTCTCACCGTGGCTCGGGGCCGCAGCCGGGCACATCTCGCTTCGCTCGTCGACCTCGCCGGCTCGAGCCGAGGTCGGTGGGAGGCGCGATGTTGTCCACAGGTCCCGGCGCGTCCACAGCGGGCCGGCTCCGCCTACGCGATCCGGCGGACCCGGCGATGTTGCGCGAGAGTATCGCCGCATGACCAGCATCGATGAACTACGTTCCCGAATCCTGACCGCCGAAGGGTTGATCGCCGCCGGGCACAGCACGCAATCGCTCGCCCGGGCGGTGACGACAGGAGAGCTCGTGCGACTGCGGCCGGGTTTCTACGTGGAGGGCAGCGCCCGCGAACTCGAGAGGGGAGCACGTCATCTGCTGTCGGTTCTCGCCACGGACGCTGCACTGCACGGCCCCGTATTCACTCACTGGTCGGCCGCCATGATCCACTCGCTTCCGGATTGGGGGCTCCCACTTCGCAGAGTCGCGGTCTCCCGGCACGGACATGCGCAGCGGTCCAGGACCACCAGACTCCTGAGGCATGACCTGTGCCCGATCGCCCCGGACGAAATCGTCAATGTTGAAGGCATGTCCGTCACGTCTGCTGACCGGACGATCATCGACATCGCCCGGGGCTGTGATCCGGTTCCCGGCGTCGCGGTGGCTGACGCCGGACTGCAGCGGGAACTCGTCACAGAGGTCTCTTTGCAGGAGGCGCTGGACCGCGCCTCGGGACGGGCCGGTGTGAGGAGGGCTCGTACTGTGATCGGGATGACTGATCGGAGAAGCGAGAGCATCGCGGAGACGCGGAGTCGCCTCTACTTCGGTGAGTACGGGCTGCCGGAACCCGAGACACAGGTCGAGATCTTCGACGACAACGGCCGCTTCATCGGCCGGGTGGACTTCCTGTGGCGGGAGCTCGGGGTCATAGGAGAATGTGACGGGTTCGGGAAGTACTTCGACGGCGCCGACGAGATGGAAACCCGCCGCAGGCTCGGCGTGGAGAAGGACCGCGATGCGATCCTGACTGCCCTCGGGTACCGGGTGATCCACTGGCGATGGGCCGACTTCGAGCGACCTTGGCTACTTGTTCAGAGGATCCGGGCCGTCCTGCTCGCGGCAGAAGCCGCCTGAACTGGTCGCCGTCCACACCCGGGGGCGGGTTTCGGGTCAGTCGGACTGGGCTTCCTTCTCGGCCAGCCACAGGTAGGCGGTCATCATCCGCTTGAGCTCGGTGACGGTGGCGTCGTGGATGTCCTCGCCACCGGCCGAACCGGTGCTCGCGCCGCCGGAGACCCCGCCGTCGTCCCCGGGGTCCGCGCTGGCGTGGCCCGGGGCCACGTGGCCCGCGCTGACCGAGAAGTTGAGCATCGAGTACGCCACGTGGACCAGCACCTCGGCCATGAACGCGCGGCGCTCACGCTCGGTGGCGGGCATGAGCGGGGCCAGCACGCTGGCGATCATCCGGGCGATCTCGCGCTCGTTCACCGCCGCCGTCGCGCGGGTGGCGGGAGTGGCCTGCGTCGCGAGCCAGACCGCCCGACGGGAGGGGTCGCGCAGCCACAGGTCTGCCAGGTGGTCGAGGAAGTCGTTGAGCAGTTCGGGCCAGTCCAGCGCCGGGATCTTCTGGGCGAATCGCTCGACCTCCTCGATCACCCCGTGGGCGTCCTGGCGGTCGAGCTCGCACACCAGCACGTACTTGTTGGCGAAGAACTGGTAGAGCGTGCCGATCGGAACGCCTGCACGTGAGGCGACCTCCTCGCACGTGAACGAGTCGAACCCCACCTCGACCAGCACTTCCCGGGCCGAGGACAGTAGCGCCTGGAACTTCTTGCGGCTGCGCTCCTGGATGGGCCGACGGCGGGGGACGAGGATGTTCGGTTCGTCCTGGACGGCCTCGTCGGTGGGATCCTGCGGCGGCTCCTGCGCGCGTTCGGACGGGTCGGTGGTCATGGGTGGGTCAGCCCTCCGCGGGATCGGATTCGGGCAACTCGATCTCGAGCAGCTTGGCGACCATCGCGACGTGACCCTTGGCACGGACGTTGTACCGGGCCATCGACACGGTGCCGTCGGAGTCGACGACAAAGGTTGAGCGGATCACGCCCATCACCGTCTTGCCGTAGTTCTTCTTCTCGCCGAAGGCTCCCCACTCGGTGAGCATCGTCTTGTCGGGATCCGACAGGAGGGGGAACGTGATGCCGTACTTGTCGCGGAAACGGGCCAGCTTCTCGGGGGCGTCGGGGGAGACGCCGACCACGCCGAGGCCGGCGTCGTTCAACTGTTGCAGCGCGTTCTCGAAGTCCACGGTCTCAGTGGTGCAGCCCGGTGTCATCGCGGCCGGGTAGGCGTACACGAGGACCTTCCCGTGCTCGTCGAGGAGCTCCCGGAGCGACGTGGGTGTGCCGTCGGCGTCGGGGAGGGTGAAGGCGGGGGCCGTCTGGCCCACCTCGAGCCGTGGTGCGGTCACCGGTGCTCCTGGGGGTCGGGTCGGGGCGGCGGACCATCCCAACCTATCCGATGCTTCGGCGCACGGGCGCGGATCCACGCCGGGTGCAGTAGCGTGGGCGGGGTCAAGAACCCGCGGGGCGCCCGCGGACGAGCGATCGACGGAGGTCTCGTGTCCAGGAGTTACGACAGCATCGAAGGCGACATCGCCAAGGCGCGTGACGATCTCGCGACGACCTTGGACGAGATCATCGACCGGGTGAATCCGAAGAACCTCGCGTCCGAGGGCAAGGAGCGCGCCACCGCGGCACTCAAGGACCCGCGCGTCCTGGCGGTGCTCGGGGGCATCGCGACGCTGGTCGTCGGCGGGATCACCGTGTCAATGGTCAACAAGCGCAAGGAGCGCCAGCGCATCGAGGCCTACCTGGCGGCCCGTCGGGCCCTCTGAGGCGACCGGCCTCACGCGGGCGTCCGGAGCCCCGCCCGGGGATCCTGCCCGGCAGGGTCATCCCCGCCCGACTCCCGAGAGCGTTCCGCCCACCCCTGTCACCGGGGGCGTGTGCGGGACGCTCTCGTCGTTTCTGTTCGGCTTCCCGGGTCGCCCCGTCCGTTCGGCCACCCGCATCGCCCCGTCCGACCGGGCACCAGTCGAGCCCCGCTCTGACGAGGCGATCCGGCGCGCCTCAGGCGGCCCGGCACACGAAAAAGCCCCGGGTCGTGGACCCGGGGCTTTCTCTCTTGTGCGCCATCAGGGACTCGAACCCCGAACCCGCTGATTAAGAGTCAGCTGCTCTGCCAATTGAGCTAATGGCGCTTGCTTGGTGCGACAGAAACAGTAACAGCAGCCGGGCTGGTTCACGAAATCGCCTGGTCAGAAGGGGTGAGACGGGGTTGAGGTCCCTGCGGCCCCAGGAGTTTCGATATGGAGTGCGGCCATGTGACCAGGCATACTGGAGGGGACATCTTCTCGGCCGCGGCTGCGTCCGGGGGGAAGCGCACGTCGGAAGGGGCATCAGTGAACGTGAGCACAACGGATCGGACGGGGCGGCGAGCGACCGGAATCTGGTCGAAGGCCCGCCTCGGACTGGCCGTGGCGTTCACGGGGACGCTCCTGCTCACCGGCTGCACCATCGGCGACGGCGGTGCGCAGGACACCCAGGTTGCCGAGGCACCGGCGGAGCCCTCCGCCGTGATCGACCTGTCGGTGGCGGAGGGTTCCACCGACGCCAACCCGGTCGAGCCCATCGTGCTCACCGCGACGGACGGCCGGTTCGATTCGGTGGTGATGCGCAATCCCGAGGGCCTCCAGGTCGAGGGCGAGTTCAACCCCGAGTTCACCGAGTGGCGCACCACCGAGGAGCTCGGCTACGGCCGCCAGTACACGCTGGAGTCGACCGCCACGGACGAGGCTGGCCTGGTCACCCGGAGGAACGCCAGCTTCACCACGCTGACGCCCACCATCATGACGGCGGCCTACCTGACCACGGGTGAGGGATCCGTGGTGGGCATCGGACAGCCGGTCGCGGTGATGTTCGACGAGCCGATCGCGGACCGTCGGGCGGCTCAGGACAACATCCACATCACGACCGAGCCCGCGGTCGAGGGCGCGTTCTACTGGGTCTCCGACCAGGAGGTCCGCTGGCGTCCGGCCGAGTACTGGGCGCCCGGCACCAAGATCGACGTCCACGTCGACATCTACGGCCAGGACCTCGGCGGCGGGATGTACGGCCAGCAGGACGCCCAGAGCAGCTTCGAGATCGGCGACGCCGTGATCTCCCGGGTGGACGACTCCACCAAGCAGATCGTCATCGAGCGCAACGGCGAGGTCGTCAAGACCATGCCCACCTCGATGGGCAAGGCCGCCACCCCGACCCCCAACGGGGTCTACGTGATCGGTGAGAAGCACGCCTCGATGATCATGGACTCGTCGACGTACGGCGTGGCCGTGGACTCGGCCGAGGGGTATCGCACCCCGGTGCAGTACGCGACCCGGATGTCCTACAGCGGCATCTTCGTCCACGCCGCGCCGTGGTCGGTCTGGGCGCAGGGAAGCCAGAACACGAGCCACGGCTGCCTCAACGTCACCACGGCGGACGCGAAGTGGTTCTACGACAACGCCAAGCGCGGCGACGTCTTCGAGGTCACCGGCACGGTGGGCGACACGCTGCCGGGATGGGACGGCCTGGGCGACTGGAACGTCCCGTGGGAGACCTGGAAGGCCGGCAACGCCGATCAGGGCGCGGCCTGAGCCGATGGATTCCTCCCGGCTGGGCCTGTGGATCGGCATCGGGATGGGGATCGGCGTGGCGTTCGGTGCCGCGCTGGACAACATCGGGCTGGGCGTGGCCCTGGGCCCGTCGGTCGGTGTCATGATCTGGGCGGTGGAGGCCGCTCATCGCGAGTCGCGCGGCCGCGGTGGTGACGAGCTCGACGCGGGGACCGGCGACGGCCGGGACCTCGAGTAGAACCCCCGGGCGACCGGCGGGCCCCGAGTGCAGTGGTGAGAACCCCGTGGCGGGGTTCAGGACGACTTCAGGACGACGACGACGAGGTGGGCGACCGCGGATCGCGCTCTGCGGCCGCCCGGAACAGCGCGCGTCCGGGTGCGGCGGTGAGGCCGTGCGCGACGGTACTGGCCACGACGATCAACGTGCCCGCGCCGAGCAGTACCGGGTCCGCACCCGCGCGGGAGGCCTCCTCCGTCAGGTAGAAGACCGCCGCGACGCCGACGGGCCCGAACCAGCCGAGGTAGGCGGCGCCCCGAGGTTTCAGCCCCAGCGGCTTCATCACGGCGAGGATCAGCGGCGGCCTGCGTAGCAGCAGCACCGCGGCCGTGAGCCACACCGCCCCCCATCCGAGGCGGCCCCACTCGGTCCACGGGATCATCGCGCCGAGAGCGACGAAGAAGGGGATCACGGCGAACTGGTTGACGGCCTCGTCGATCTCCACCTCGGTCCGGCGTTCGCCGCCGGAGCTGGTGACGTTGAACGCGAGTCCGGCGACGAACGCGCCGAAGATGCCGTTGACCCCGATGATGCCCGCCACTCCCAGGACGAGCAGCGCCAGGAGGAGTGTGTACAGCAGAATCGGCCCGGTCTCGGTGACGTGGTGTCGTTCCGAGAAGTGCAGCGCCTTGGCGGCCGCCACGCCCGCGATGATCCCCACGACGAGGGCGCCCGCGATCTGCCAGGCGGCCTCACCGGCCGCCTGCCCGGCGGTGAGCGGGGTGGCGACCGCCAGGGCGACCAGGACGAGTGGGAGGGCGAGCCCGTCGTTCGCGCCCGATTCGAGCGACAGAAGCTGGCGGTCGTGCTCCGGCAGGTCCTCCTCGGCCTCCTCTCCGGTGACGACGCTCGACGCGAGGACGGGGTCGGTGGGGCAGATGGCGGTTCCGAACAGCAGGGCGAGTGCGAAGGGGATGCCGAGCACCCACATCGCCAGCCCGGTGGAGACGAGCGCCATCCCGGGCAGGACGAGCACCAGCAGCAACGCGAGTCGACGCCAGTGCGTCCTGATCGCTGAGAAGGGGTACCGCAGGGCCACGCCCATCACCGAGATGGCCAGGAGGATCTCCGCGCCGTGGTGGAGGGTCGAGTGCTCGGCCACGATGTCGGGCACGTCGAACACCCCGAGGACTGCCGGCCCCAGGACGATCCCGGCGACGAGCGCGAGCAGTGGCTCCGTCACGGGCCACTGGCGTAGTCGCGCGGAGAAGGCCACGATCACCACCCCGAGCGCCCCGACGATCGCCAGCAACACATCGAGCGTGGACAACGGTTCCTCCCCGGGTCAGTCGGATCACCCCGCACCATAGGAGAGCCCGGGCGTTTCCGCATCCGTGCCCTCCGCCCGTCGCCGCCCTCCGCCCGCCGCGGCGCGGGCACCTGCAAGAGTGATCCCATGACCGAGCGCGAGATCACCCGGCCCGTCGACCTGGCCCGCGGCCGCCGGCTCAACCCGGAGGCGGTGGGCTGGTCCCGGTCGCCCGTGCACCGCACGCGGATCGCCGGCTGGGGCCGCACCAAGCGCTGGGAGTACTGGGGGATCGTCACCGACCGTTTCGTGGTGGGACTGACGGTGGCGGGCCTGGACTACCTGGCCAACTGCGCGGTCTACGTCCTGGACCGCCGGACGGGCCAGGAGGCGACCCGCAGTGGCATCCGACCCCTGCACCGGCCCCGCTTCGGCGACGACCCCGGTGACGGGACCCTCCACGCGTCGGCCGGCGTGGGTGCCGGGCGCGTGGGGATCGGGATCGACGACGACGAGGGCCGCACCTCCATCCGTGTGCAGGCGCGGGAACTGCAGGTGAGCCTGGAGGTTTCCCGGCCGGGACATGACGGCCTCGCGGTGGTGGTGCCGTGGAGTGAGCGCCGGTTCCAGTACACGCTCAAGGATCTCGCCAATCCCGTCACCGGCACGGTGACCCTGGACGGCACGACGCACGACCTCGGCACGGGGTGGGCGGTCCTGGACCGTGGGCGGGGCCGCTGGCGCTACGCGACCACCTGGAACTGGGGGGCCGGCAGCGGGGTCGTGGAAGGCTCGACGCGCGCGATTCAGGTCGGCGGGAAGTGGACCGACGGCACCGGTTCGACCGAGAACGGGATCCTGATCGACGGCCGGTTGCACAAACTCGGAGAGGACCTGCGGTGGACCTACCACCTGACCGAGCCGGGGGGACCGTGGCGGGTGCGGGGTGAGCGCCTCGACGCCACGCTCACGCCGTTCCATCTGCGCCGCGACGTCACCGAGCTCGGTGTGCTGGCGGTGAAGACGCACCAGGCGTTCGGCGTCTGGCACGGCACCGGGGTGCTGGACGACGGGTCGGAGGTCTCGCTCGACGGGCTGGTCGGCTGGGCGGAGCAGTCCCGCAACCGCTGGTAGCCGCCGGAGCGGCGATGCCCGCGAGAACTGGAGGCGAATCGGGAGAAAGGGGCAGGGCCCGGACCGTGAGGTCCGGGCCCTGCGCTCGGGGTGGCTGACGGGGCTCGAACCCGCGACATCCAGAATCACAATCTGGTGCTCTACCAGCTGAACTACAGCCACCACCGCCGTCCTTGCGGACAGCGCTGACGACTTTACCCCGTGGGCCCCGTCGCCGAGAAATCCGCAGGTGGGGTCAGTAGCCGCGACCCGGGCGGGGGTCAGTCCACCGGGGGCATATCGGCGGCGGCCTGCTTCACCTCGTCGCTGGTCGGGCCGGGCTGGGGCACGAACGCGGTGGCCCGGTAGTACGCGAGCTCGCGGATGGATTCCTTGATGTCCGCCAGGGCCCGGTGCGACATGCCCTTCTCCGGCTGGCCGAAGTAGATGCGCGGGTACCAGCGGCGGCACAGTTCCTTGATGGAGCTGACGTCGATCATCCGGTAGTGCAGGTACGAGTTGAGCTCGGGCATGTCCCGGGCGAGGAACCCGCGGTCGGTGCCGATCGAGTTGCCCGCCAGGGGAGCGGACCCCGCCACCGGGACCCACTCGCGGATGTAGGCGAGAACCCGCTCCTCGGCCTCGGCGACCGTCACCGTGGACTCGCGGATCTCCTCGGTGAGGCCGGAGGAGGCGTGCATGTCGCGCACGACCGGCACCATCGCGTCGAGCTTGGCGTCGGGGGCGTGGATGACGATGTCGATCCCGTCGCCGAGCACGTTGAGCTCGGAGTCGGTCACCAGCGCGGCGATCTCCACGAGCGCGTCGGACTTGATGTCGAGGCCGGTCATCTCGCAGTCGATCCAGACGATGCGGTCGTTCTTGGACTCCTGGTGGGGCGTCGGCGAGGACGTGGGGGCAGGGGTCTCGGCGGAGGTCGGCTCTGGCATCACTCGACTATATCGCCGCAGGATCGCGGCCCCCGCGCGGGACGATCAGGCCCCGCCCTGCTGCCCTTCGCCGAGCTTGGCGTAGAACTTTCCGACGATCGGCGCCATGATCCCGCGCGGGGTGTAGTTCCCGGCCACGGACATCGCCTGGCTCAGCGGGCCGGGGACGATGCGCATCTTGTTGCGGGCGAGCGCGTCCAGTGAGACGCGGGCGGTGTACTCGGTGTCCACCCAGAGCCGGTCGGGGACGAGGCGGTCGACGAAGGTCTTCTCCTCCTCGGCGATCTCCTCGGTGCGCACCGGGCCGGGCGCGAGCAGCGTGACGGTGACGCCGGAGCCCTTGAGCTCGCCCCGCAGCGACTCGGAGAAGGTGTTGAGGAACGCCTTGGATGCGGCGTAGGTGGCGTTGTTGGGGATCGGCATGTTGCCAGCCGCCGAGCCGACGTTGAGGATCGCCCCGGAGCGCCGCTCGACCATCCCGGGCAGCACCGCCAGCACCAGGTCGTGGCACGCCACGGCGTTGACCTGCACCTGGTGCTTCTCGTACTGCGGGTCCAGCGAGGCGACGGGGCCAAAGGTGGCGATGCCGGCGTTGTTGCACAGGACCGAGATCTCGCGCCCGGCCAGCTCGTCCAGCAGCGGCTGCCGTGCGGCGGGGTCGGCGAGGTCGCACGCGCGGACCTCCACGGTCACGCCGAACTCGCCCTCGAGCCGGGCGGCCAGCTCCTGCAACACGGCCTCGCGTCGGGCCACCACGATCAGAGAGTGCCCACGCCGGGCGAGTTCGGTAGCCAGGGCCATGCCGATCCCCGAGGAGGCGCCGGTGACGACTGCTCGGTTCGACGCGGTGGGCGTGGGCAGGGACATAGGGCTCCTCGGGTCTTCCACTCGGCTCGCCCGCGTACGGCGGGTGTGGCAGCGCTGACCTTACCCGCGTGCCGCCCTCCGGAGCGTGGTGGAGGTCCTAGCCTGATCGGCGTGAGCAGCATCGGAACACCGCCCCCGTCAGCGACCACCTCGTCGTCACCATCGCGCCGTGGCGTCGCCCGCGGGCAGGTCCTGGCGTGGGGGATGTGGGACTGGGGGGTCGGCGGCGTTCAACGCGGTGATCGTCACCTTCGTCTTCTCCGTCTACCTGACCGACTCGGTGGGCGCGGATCTCGACGGGCCGTTCTCGGCGGCCACGTGGCTGTCGATCTCCATCGCCGTGGCCGGGCTGGTCATCGCGCTCACCGCGCCGGTGATGGGGCAGCGCGCCGACCGCGGGGGCCGGCGTCGCCGCGCGCTGGGCCTCTGGACGTATGCGACGGTCCTGCTCACGGCGCTGATGTTCCTCGTCGACGCCGACTCGCCGTACCCGTGGTTCTTCGTCGGCCTGGTGCTGCTGGCGGTCGGGTCGATCACGTTCGAATTCGCCGAGGTCGCGTACTTCGCGATGCTGCGGCAGGTCTCCACCCCGTCCACCGTCGGCCGCGTGTCCGGGTTCGGCTGGGCGATGGGGTACTTCGGCGGGATCTTCCTGCTGCTCGCGGCGTTCGTCGGCTTCATCTACGGTGACGGCCCTGTGCGCGGCGTATTCGGCGTCACCACCGACGGCGGACTCAACGTGCGACTGGTCTGCCTCGTCGCCGCCGTGTGGTTCGCACTCTTCGCGCTACCGGTGCTGCGGTCGGTGCCCGAGCACCGCCCGGGGGCGGGGAGGAGCGACGACGACGCCCTCGACAGCGACGACGACGAGCCCGGCTTCCTCGAGTCGTATCGCATCCTCTGGCGCGACCTCAAGGCTCTCTGGCGGCGGGATCCGCGGACGGTGAGGTTCCTCCTCGCGAGCGCGATCTTCCGGGACGGGCTGGCGGGGGTGTTCACCTTCGGGGCGATCCTGGCCGTGACGGTCTACGGACTCGCCCCGGGGGACGTCCTGATCTTCGGCGTCGCGGCCAACGTCGTCGCGGCGCTGGGGGCGGCTGTCGCGGGACTGATCGACGACACGGTGGGCCCCAAGGCGGTGATCATCGGGTCGCTGGTGGCGATGATCGCGACCATGACCGTCCTGCTGGTCGTGGACGGCACGGGCATGTTCTGGATCTTCGGGCTGCTGATGTGCCTGTTCGTGGGGCCCGCGCAGTCCGCGTCCCGGTCGTTCCTGGCCAGGCTCGCCCCGCCCGGCGGCGACGGCCAGATGTTCGGGCTCTACGCCACCACCGGGCGCGCGGTCTCGTTCCTCGCACCCGCCCTGTTCGGGCTGTTCACGTGGGCTTTCTCGGCCGACCGCGCGGGCATCGCGGGGATCGGGCTGGTACTGCTGGTGGGGCTACTCCTGCTGCTGCCGGTGCGCACCCCGAGCCGCGCCGAGGCGGAGAGCACCTGGGAGGACGCGGAGCCCGCACGCTGAAAGGGCCGGGGAGTGCGGTCAGAGCCGGCCGGCATTCAGCAGGTCCAGCACCGCGGCGGCGTCGTCGGCGATCTCCGAGAACCCGGCGGCGCGGAACTCGGAGTCGCCGATGCCGCCCGTGCGCACCGCGACCGAACGTATGCCCAGCTTGGTCGCCGCGATCGCGTCCCAGGTCGCGTCGCCGACCATGACGGCATCCGCGGCGTCGACACCGGAGCGCTCCAGGGCGATCTCGACGATCGTGGGATCGGGCTTGGCCCGGTCGACGTCCTCACCGGTCGTCACGGCGTCCACGTAGTCGTCGATGTCGAGCAACTCGCGGGCCTCGGCGAACTCCGACGGCGGCGCGGACGTGGCCAGCACAGTGATCCACCCCTGCTCCTTGGCGCCGCGTACGAGGTCGCGGGCACCGGGGAGCACCCGCAGCGACTCGGCCTGTTCGGCGTAGTACTCACCGTGCAGGTCCTTGGCCCGGCCCGCGATGCTCTCGCGCTCCTCGTCGTCGTCGATCCCCGCGATATCGAGCAGCTCCTCCACGATCGTCGAACCGTCCTTGCCGATCCGACGGTGGACGTCCACGAACGGCACCGGCGCACCGGCCTCGGCGAGAGCGCGGACCCAGGTCCAGACATGCACGTAGGTCGAATCCACGAGAGTGCCGTCGACGTCGAGGAGAAGAGCGCGCTGGGTAGTCATGTGTTCGACGGTGCCGCGCCCCGGGCCGGGCGGCAACCGCTTGGGGGTGTGGGGAGCCAGGCACGTGCGGCGGCGTCGATCCGACGCGGGGACCGGTGGCATCGCGGGACGGCCGCGCGCACGATCGATAGGCATGACGCGATTCGGATACACCCTCATGACCGAACAGTCCGGCCCCAAGGAACTCGTGCGCTACGCGGCCAAGGCCGAGCAGGCGGGGTTCGACTTCGAGGTGGCCTCGGACCACTACTTCCCCTGGCTCAGCTCGCAGGGGCACGCGCCGTACGTGTGGAGCGTGCTCGGAGCGGTCGCGCACGTCACCGAACGGGTCGACCTGTGCACCTACGTGACCTGCCCGATCCTGCGCTACCACCCGGCCGTGGTGGCGCAGAAGGCCGCGACGATGCAGATCATGTCCGACGGCCGGTTCATGCTCGGCATCGGCGCGGGGGAGAACCTCAACGAGCACGTCGTGGGGCAGCGCTGGCCGTCGGTGGACGAGCGCCACGAGATGACCGTCGAGGCGCTGGAGATCATCCGCGAACTGTTCGACGGCGGGTTGGTCACCTACTCGGGCGAGCACTTCCGCGTGGACTCCGCCCGACTGTGGGACCTACCCGATAAGCGCGTGCCGATCGGCGTGGCCGCCGGCGGCGAGAAGGCCCTCGCGCACCTCGGACCGCTGGGCGACCACCTCATCGCCACCGAGCCCGAGAGCAGCTACATCGAGAAGTGGAACGGCCTCGAGGGCCAGACCCGGATCGGTGACGGCGCCCGCGCGATCGCACAGATCCCCATCAGCTGGGACCCCGACTCGGAGTCCGCCGCCGTCGAGCGCGCGCACGACCAGTTCCGGTGGTTCGCCGGCGGGTGGGCCATGAACTCCGACCTGCCCACCACCGCCGGGTTCGCCGCCGCCACCCAGTTCATCCGCCCCGAGGACGTGGGGGAGCAGCTGGCGTGCGGGCCCGACCTCGACGCGATCGTCGAGAAGGTGCGGCCCTACTGGGAGGCCGGGTACACCGACATCGCGCTGATCCAGATCGGCGACTCCACCCTCGACCGGTTCCTCGAGGAGGCGGCCGAGCCGCTGCTGGCGCGGCTGCGGGAGGCCGCGGGCTGATCGCGGGGCCACGCAGTGGCTGTCCGGCCGGTCGGGGCGAGTACCTCGGTCGGCCGGGCCCTTCGCGACGTCCCGCGGTCAGTGCTCGGCGCGGCCCTGCATGGCGGAACTGCCCAGATCGCTGCCGGTGAGCTCGGCCCCCGACGAGACGGACTCGACCCAGGCGTCGGTCGTGGCGACCGCGGCGAGATTCGAGTTGAGCACTGCCATCAGCGTCTCGTGGACCTGCTGTGCCGGGACCGACCCGGCGGAGTTGGAGATGTGGATCGCACCGGTGGCGTCGGAGAGGACCTCCACGGCGATGCCCAGCGGTTCCGCGGTCACGGCGGTGCCGAGAATGCAGTTGTTGGTCATGTAGCCGACGAGCGTCACCCGGTCGACGCCCTGCTCCCGAAGCCAGTCGACCAGCCCGGTGCCGTCGAAGACGCTGGCATAACTCTTGGTCACGCGCTTCCACTGCGGCTGGAGGCGGCTCTCGAGGTCCGCGTGCAGGGACCACCCGGCGCTGCCGTTCGCGAACACCGGAGCGCCCTCCGGCAGGTCGTGCTGGACGACCACCACGGGCATGCCGGCCTCGCTCGCCGCGTCGACCGCACGGACGATCTGGGCGAGCGACTCGTCACGGGGTGGGTACTGGATCTCGAGCGGACCGTCGAAGTACTCCTGCTGTACGTCGACGACGATCAACGCGCGATTCTGCGAACTCATGTGGATCCTCCGGATAGGCGGTACGGCCGGGAACTCGGCCGTCACCCCGATCCTCGCGGGCCGACTGCGCTACCGTGAGTGGCAAAAAGGAACACTTTCGATGGAAATGGGCCAACCTGTGCGTATCGCCGTCCACGTCTTCGACGGCATCACGATGTTCCACCTCGCGGCGCCCCTCCTCGTCTTCGGCGAGGTGACCCGGCTCGGACTCGCGGACGGGTGGCAGGTCGACACCTGGAGCACAGACGGCGGAGACGTCAACACCGCCGAGGGGATCGTGCTCGGCGACCTCGACGGGCCCGCGACGGCGGAGCAGGCCGACATACTGGTTTTCCCCTCATGGTCTCCGGAACTCCCCGACCGGGATCCGTGCCTGTTATCGATCGTGCGTGGCGCCCATTCCCGGGGCAGCCTGGTGGCGGGGTTGTGCCTCGGTGCCTATCCCGTGGTCGCGAGCGGAGTGCTGGACGGTCGTACCGTCGTCACCCACTGGGAGGGTGCGGCGGAGCTCGCCCTGCGGTACCCGGCGGTCGACGTCCGCTCGTCCGACCTGTACATCGACCACGGGGATGT
Source organism: Dietzia sp. Alg238-R159 (assembly GCF_900537145.1). Taxonomy (NCBI): domain Bacteria; kingdom Bacillati; phylum Actinomycetota; class Actinomycetes; order Mycobacteriales; family Dietziaceae; genus Dietzia; species Dietzia sp. Alg238-R159. Next base: position 59,773 of record NZ_UNRI01000007.1, read on the forward strand.
GATCACCTCCGCGGGGACGGCCGCCTCGCTCGACGCGTGCGTCCACATCGTCCGATCCCGGCTCGGTGCCGCGAAGGCCGCCGTGCTGGCCCGCAGGATCGTGGTGGCGCCGCACCGCGAGGGTGACCAGGCGCAGTACGTGGAACTGCCGGTGCCCGACGGGGGAGACGACGGGGAGATCGGGGAGACGATCGACTGGGCGCTGGCCAATCTCGACCGGCCGCTCTCGGTGGACGACCTCGCCGGACACGCCTGCATGAGCAGACGCAGCTTCGCCCGGAAGTTCCGGGCGACCACCGGCGCGAGCCCCGGGCGATGGGTGCTGTCGCGCCGGCTCGACCACGCGCGGACGCTGCTCGAGACCACGACCCGCTCGATCGAGGACATCGCCCGCGACTGTGGGTTCGGCAGCGCGGTGACGTTCCGGCAGAACTTCGACAGGAAGTACTCGACGACACCGTCGTCCTACCGCGCCCGGTTCGGGGAGGCGCAGGAGTGAGTTCCACCAGGCCCGTCGCCCCGGACCATGCGGACGCGTCCCGACTGGTAGGAACGGCGCCTGCCCGGTGCGGAACGCGGCCGCAGACGTCATGGCCACGATCTGCGTGACCAGACCATCTAGCCGCCGGACAGGGGCAGGTAGTCGTTGGTCATGGCTGCGGCGCCGTCGACCTCGGTCTCCAGCAGTCCGTTGTCATGCATCCACGACGCGTAGGCCGCCCAGTCCCGGGCTGTCTGCCGCCCGAAATCCTCCTCGGGTAGAAGCGCCAGCGTGGCGTCGATCATCTTCTCCAGCATGTCGGGCTCGTAGGAGCCCTCGGTCACCGGGGTGAGGGACTCGAGGGCAATCCGGCGGTCCGCCAACGCGGCCTGCTGCCCGGCCTCGGTTCCGGTGAGGAAGTCGCCCACGCGCTCGGCATAGTCGGCGTCGCCGGCGAGCCGATTCGGGTTCGCGATGATCACCAATTCCGCGTAGTCGGGCACCCCGAGTTCGGTGACCGGCATGATCTCGAAATCGTCCCGGGCGCCGAGTTCCACGCCTTCGATGTTGCGGAACGCCCCGAAGATCGCGTCCGCCTGGTCGGTGAGCAGCGACTGGTTGAGACTCTGCTGCACATTGGGGGTGGATATCGAGTCAGGATCGATTCCGGCCTCACGGGCGATGAAGTCGAGGGTCGGTTCCTGGGACGCCAGCCCCGACAACCCGACGGTCTTGCCCTCCAGATCGGCTGCGGAGGTGATGCCGGACTCCGTCCTGGCGATCAGGGAGGTCAAGGACGTCGGGATCAGTGCCGCGACCGAGATCACGTCGAGTCCCTGTTCGACGGCGATGAGCGTGTCGGGCTCGTAGGAGATGGCCAGGTCGACCCGCCCCAGGGACACCTCCCGGGCGGCGTCGGCCGTGTTGGACGGCGTCGTGAACGTCACGTCCACGCCGGCGTCGGCGTAGGTGCCGGTGTGCTGCGCGGTGTACAGCGCCACATGGTCGGGATTGGGGCTCCAGTCGAGCAGAACACTGACCGGGGCGTTGTCGGTGGCTCCCGACTCGGCGGCTCCGGGCGCGGCGGTGTCCGGGGCCGCCTGACACCCGGTCAGAGCCACCGTGGCTGCGGCCGCGATCGCGAGCACGCTCACCCCGGGTCGCGAGAGAGTCCGGCGTCGGATCCTGCTGGGTCGTGTGTCCGTCATGATGGGTTCCTTTCCCCGGTGGGTGTGTTCCACGGGCAGATCAGGCGTTCGAGGATGGTCACGCTGGCGAGGAGGACGCTGGACATGATCGTCAGCACCGCCACCTGGGCAAAGACGAAATCGGTCTGGAGCCGGGGGATCGCCTGGAGCATGAGGTAGCCCAGGCCGTTGGTGGAGCCGGTGTACTCGGCGAAGACGGCGGCCACCGGCGCGAAGGTGACCGAGACGCGCAGCCCGGCGAAGCCGCGAGGCGCGGCGAAGGGCAGACGCACCCGCCAGAAGAGCGACCACCTGGTGGCGTGCAGGCTCCGCAGGGTGTCGATCATTCGGGCGTCGACCGAGCGGATTCCGGAGAGGAGATTGAGGGCGACCGGGAAGAAGCACAGCAGGGCCACCACGATGACCTTCGGCGCCATGCCGTAGCCGAGGGAGATCGTCAACAGTGGGCCTATCACGATGACCGGGATGGCCTGGGAGGCGACCAGCAGGGGGGTCATGGCCTGACCGACGGCGGGCACGAATCCGCTGATGACGACCACGGTCACCGCGACGACCACTCCGAGGACCACCCCGACGACGGTCTCCGTGGCGGTCAGCAATGTGGCCGAGCCCAGCCGGTCGGGCCAGGTGGTCACGAGCGAGTCGAGCACGGCGCGGGGTGCGGGAATGACGTACTCGGGCACGAGCTCGAGCGAGGTGACCGTGATCCACGCGGCGAGGACCAGCAGGAGCGTGACGCAGGCAGGGGCGGCGGACCGAAGGAGTCGCACGGTCATCGGTCGGTCCCTCCCTCGGTGAGGTGCGATTCCCGGGCCAGGGCCTGGAGCACTTCCCGGCGAGCTGTGGCGAAGTCCTCGTCGCCGAGGAGGACCTCGCGGGGGCGGTCGTCACCGAACCATCCCGGCCAGGTGGAGACCACACGCGCCGGGGCGTCGGGCTCGTGTCGTGCGAGCAGGACCACGCGTTCGGCGAGGAGCAGCGCCTCATCGACGTCGTGCGTGACCATGACGAGGGTGGCCGAGGTGTGGGTGATGGTGTCGCGGAGCCACTGCTGGACCTCCGCACGGGTGATCGCGTCGAGCGCGCCGAGCGGCTCGTCGGCCAGCAGCACGGGTTTGCGCGCCAGCAGAGCCCGCGTGAGAGCGGCGCGCTGGCGCATGCCCGCGCTGAGAGCTGAGGGACGGGCATCGGACCAGGCGCCCAGTCCCACGCGGTCCAGCATGCGCTGGGCCTCGGATCGGGCCACGCGCCGGCGCACTCGTTGGTTGCGGAGACTGATCGCGACGTTGTCGAGCAGGGACAGCCAGGGCAACAGGCTGTCGCCCTGGGGCATCAACGCGCAGGACTCCAGGCGTCGTGCGGGCCGGCGTTCATCGAGGACGGCGGCGGTCCCGGTGGTCGGTTCGACGAGGCCGGCGATCACCGACAGCAGCGTCGACTTACCGCATCCGCTGCGTCCGACAACGGCGATGTGCTCGCCTACCGGAACGGACAGGTTGAGGTCTGCGAGAACCGGGCGGAGCGCGCCCGGATAGGTGTGTCCCAATCCATCCAACGCCACTGCCGTGGTTCCTGGGCGGCTCACGAAAGCGCATGCCAGCGCATCTGACATCCCTCCGCTCGTGTGAACGAGTTCAGGTTCAGCGGGTGTGATCTCAGCCCCGTTCGGTAGGGGCACCCCGTGTCATCGAAGCTGATCTTGCGAATCAGCTCGAAGTCCGAACGTACCATCGGCACATCTCGGGATCTGATGTGCGTCCATGGCTGGAGCGAGGAGCGGGCGGGCCGCCGTCAGTGGCGTGCGGACCGCCGGTGAGGATGACCGATGGATCGCCAGTGTGACGAGTGTTCGGCGGGGTTTATGGCCCGGTCGCCGCGGCAGCGGTTCTGTTCGGATCGGTGTCGGTACCGGGACAAGGACCGCGGTCGGATGCTCGCGTGTTCGGTGTGTGGCGAGCCGATGCACCGGGGGCCGACGGTTCGCACGGACGGACGGCACCGACACAACCGGTGCGTACACGAAGAGGTCTAGGGGTACCCCCGCTAGGTTGCTCGGGTTAGTCTTGGAACGCCCAGCAACACCGGATAACGCCAGACAACATCGACCAACGATGTGCTATCCGCGACGGAAGTGGCGTATACAAGAGGCAAGCCCGGTTGGGCAGGTTCTGGAGGTGGACTATGACAACGACGTTTGACAGCCGTAACGATTACGTGGACCTCACCGAGCCGTGCGCCCTAGCCGATATGGCCGGGGACACAAAGCGCTACGTAGCGCACAAGGACGCAGACGGAGTCATCACGTTGATCCCCTCAGGGAACCTTGGTGAGCGGGAGCTCTTCCTGCTTGAGAACCCTCAGTTGCTCGCTGCGGTCAACCGTGGAATCCAGGACATCCAGGACGGGCGCTACTCCGTCATCGAGTTCTGACAGCCGGTTTGTGGCGCCCCCGTTCGTCCTAGCGTTCTCTGTTGAGGCCCAGCAGACGCTGGTTGACCTGAAGAGGCCCCAGCACGGCAAAAAGAAGAAGAAGGTCGACAAGGCCCTGAAACTTCTTCAGGATGCTGGCCCGGGGTACCCGGGGCTCAACTCCCACAAGCTGAACGGCCTCACTGGCCCGGGTGGTGCAGACCTGTGGGACTCCTACGTCGAGAACAACACCCCCTCGGCATGGCGCATCTACTGGGTGTACGGGGACAACGACTACATTTTCGTGGTTGAGATCGGCCCTCATAAGTGACCGGTTGGGCCTACATGCCGCGCAACCAATCGAACCCCTACGGGGTGCTGGTGCTGATCCCCTTCCCCAGAGTTTGCCCGGTCACCATGTCGGCATAGACCATCTGCCCACGACGAGTAGCCCGCCCTGTGAAGGTGCGAGCTTTGTCGTGACCCCCTGGCATGTCCGGCCGGACACCATCCAGGGAGCGCCCACGCCGGTTCGTGGGTGTGCACACCGGAGACGGTTGGTTAGGGGCGGAACCGTCCTGAGAACGCCCTAGATCGCACGCTGAGCGATCACCGCGCCAACCGTGGACAACGTAGGGCCACGGTTGGACGGAAACGGCTCAGGGGCGCTGCTGGGCTGTCTTCACGGCGTCGATGATCGCCAGCGCGAACCGTTCCGCCTCGTCGGGCGTGAGGTCGCACTCAGGATCGAACACCCGAATGAAGGTGGGGCCGGCGTCGAGGCCGTCGAGGGACAGGCGATCTTCCGCGAAGACGCCCACGTCCCAGGTGACGCCCTTGGGGGTGAAGTACCGCGCCCAAGTGACGATCTGCGCGCCGGTGGCCGTCTCGATCATGGGCTCTTCCGGTTCGGATGCTTGGCACCATGCGGGCCGCTGGCCGGGCGCCCTCATCGCAGGGACTCCCAGTGAGCCTTGAGCGCCACGGCGTAGGCAGCGCGGGCCGCGGTGAGCGCGTCGGCGATCTCGACGGCTTGGTCGGTGCTCATGTCGAGCTCGCCGTGGACCGACAGGATCGGCGGGGATGCCTCGCCGTTATCGACCAGGCTGACGACCTCGACGGTGATCTTCTGCCGGTCGTTGCCCGGTCCGCCGGCGATGATGCGCCGGAAGTGAGTGATGTCGTCGCCTGTGAGCGGTGGCGGTGTGGGATGCTGGCTGTTGGCCATGACGCTTACCTCGTCTTGGTCGCTGGCCCCGAGCGTTCCCGCGCTACGGGGCCATTTCTATTGACCAACACAAGGCAACTTGTACGCCAGTTGCACGACCTGCGGACCGCACAGCATAAATGCCGCTTGAACTGCGTAAACCTTGCGCCCCCGAGAGGATTCGAACCCCTGACCAGCCGGGTAGAAACCGGATGCTCTATCCACTGAGCTACGGAGGCCTGCGACGCGCGCGTGGGGCGTCGCCGGGAGAATGGTAGCCGATCCGGGGGGTGGGTCCGACAGTGGCGAATCGGCCCGGGGGCGCCGCGGTTCCTACGATGGTGGTCATGACGTCGTCGAAGACCGCCCCCGCCACCGCCGGGCGGTTCGGAACCCGCAACATCGTCGCCCTGGTACTGCTCCTGGCGGCGGTGGCGGCCGCGGTGGTGATCCCACTGTCGGCCATGTCCGCCGAGGTGGCGCTCGAGCTGGTGGGCGTGCCCGATCCGGGTCCGCTCACCACGGCCGGCCTCCCGGCGCTCCGGTCGATCGGCGAGCTCCTCGCCGCCGTCGCGGTGGGGGCTGCGCTGTTCGCGGCGTTCTTCACCCCGCCGCAGAAGGACAAGACCCTCGACGTCGACGGTTACCGCATGCAGCAGATCTCGTCGTGGGCGAACATCGCCTGGGCGATCGCCGCGGCGCTGCTCATCCCGCTGACCCTGTCGGACGTCTCCGGGCGCACCTTCCTCCAGTCGCTCCCGCCGGACCAGTGGTTGGTCGCGATCAACCAGATCGACATCGCGTCCTCGTGGCGCTGGGCGGCGATCATCGCGCTGGTCGCCGGGATCGGGCAGCGGCTCACGCTGAGCTGGCGGTGGTCGGTCATCTGGCTGGCCGTCTCCCTGCTGTCGCTGCTTCCGGTGGCGGCCACGGGCCACGCGTCCGGCAGCACCGCGCACGACCTGGCCACCAACTCGCTGATCATCCACCTGTTCGGCGCCGCCTTCTACATCGGCGGGCTCGTCGCGGTGATCGCCCACACGTGGCGCGGCGGCTCGCGCGTCGCCCTGGCCCTGCGCCGCTACTCGGTGGTGGCGACGGTCGCGATCGTCGCGCTCGGGTTCACGGGCGTGATCAACGCGCTCGTCCGCCTGCACCCGGGTGACCTTCTCACCTCCACCTACGGACTGTTGGTGGTGTCCAAGGCGTTGGCGCTGTGCCTGTTGGCGCTGTTCGGTCTGGCGATCCGCCGCCGGATCATCGCCAAGATCGAGTCGACGGGGGCCAACGCGCCGGTCGACCGGCCCACGCTGCTGCGGATCATCGTGGTGGAGGCCGTCGTCATGGCCGGCACCCTGGGTCTGTCGGTCTCTCTCGGCCGCACCCCGCCGCCGGCGCCGCTGTACGTGCCCACGAGGCAGGAGGCGCTACTGGGCTTCGAGTTGCCCGGGCCCTTCGCGTTCGGAACGGTCTTTGGCACCTGGCGCTTCGACCTGGTCCTGGGTCTGGCCGCGGTGGTCCTGCTCGGCCTGTACCTCTGGGGCCTGGTGCGGCTGCGCCGCCGCGGGGATGCCTGGCCGCTGAGCCGCACCGCGTTCTGGGTGGCGGGCTGTGTGATCCTGTTCCTCACCACCAGCTCCGGCATGGGGATGTACATGATGGCCGACTTCGCCAGCCACATGGTGGGCCACATGCTCATCTCGATGCTGGTGCCGGTCCTCCTGGCGCTCGGTGGCCCGTTCACGCTGGCCCTGCGCGCGCTCCCGGCCGCCGGTCGCGGCAACCCTCCCGGGCCCCGCGAGTGGCTGGTGGAGTTCATCAACAACCCGCTCTCGCACTTCCTCACCCACCCGATCGTGGCGTCGGTGCAGTTCGTGGCCGGTTTCTACCTCATCTACTTCGGCGGGTTCTATCAGACGTTGGCCTCGGAGCACCTGGGCCACATGTTCATGAACGTGCACTTCCTCATCAGCGGCTACCTGTTCTACTGGGTGATCATCGGCGTGGACGCCGCGCCGCGGCACTTCTCGCCGATGTACAAGCTCATGGTCCTGCTGAGTTCGCTGCCCTTCCACGCGTTCTTCGGCATCCTGCTCATGAACACCAAGACCGTGCTGGCCGAGCCCTGGTATTCGGGCATCGGCCTGCCGTGGATCCCGGATCTGCTGCAGAGCCAGCAGGTCGGCGGTGGCGTCGCGTGGGCGGCGGGGGAGATCCCGCTGGTGATCGTCATGCTGGCCCTGGCGTGGCAGTGGTACCAGAGCGACATGCGCGAGGCGCGGCGCGGCGAGCGGCAGGCCGACCGTGATGACGATGCCGAGCTCAAGGCCTACAACGAGATGCTCCGGGAGATGTCCCGCGCCGACCGCCGGCCCTGAGACCGAACACCTCGTCGTCGTCACAGGCGCCGGTTCTCCACACCCCCCGCCCCCCTCCACAGGGCGGCCACCGCGGGCGGTGGGAACGAGGGGTGACGACGACGAGGTGGGGCACGCTGCAAGTCACGAGGCCGACGCACGGTCGGCCGAACGTGACAGGAGTGACCCCATGAACGAGACCCACACGACCGTCCGCGGAACCGTGATCACCGACCCCACCACCCGGCGGGTGGGCGACGACCAGGTGTTCACCTTCCGGGTGGCCAGCAACAGCCGCTACCAGGACCGGCTCACCGGCGAATGGAAGACCGGCGGCACTCTGTACTTCTCGGCCAACTGCTGGGGACGCCTCGGGCAACGGGCGTCCGGCGCACTGTGCAAGGGCGACGGCGTGATCCTGCACGGTCGGCTGCTCACCAACGAGTACGAACGCGACGGTCGAATCATGCGCGACCTGGAGATGCGGGTTAGCGCCGTGGGGCCCGACCTGTCCCGCATGGACGTCACCGTGCGCCGCGCCAGGACGGACGCCCCGGTCGAGGGGGCCGGTGTCGACGGGGCGGGCGTCGACGAGGGCGGCCTGCGGGGAGCTGCCGAGGACTCCGACGCCATGGCGCTCGGGTCGCTGGACCCGGATGAGCCGGGGTCCGAGCAGAGCGAGGCGGGCGAGTTCGTGGGGGCGGCCGGCGCCTGATGCTCCCGGGGGTGGGGCCGGCGTCCGCCGCGGACGCCGGGGCCGCGGGCGGACACGTAACATGGGGGTCGTGCCCGCGGCCGACCCGCGGTGAAGTGAACTATATGCGCAGGTGAGAGGGTAGAATGGCCGAGTTTATCTACACGATGAAGAAGGTACGCAAGGCGCACGGGGACAAGGTGATCCTCGACGACGTCACGATGTCCTTCTACCCCGGTGCGAAGATCGGCGTCGTGGGCCCCAACGGCGCCGGCAAGTCCTCCATCCTCAAGATCATGGCCGGGATCGACCAGCCCTCCAACGGCGAGGCGTTCCTCGATCCCGAGGCGACCGTCGGCATCCTGCTGCAGGAGCCGGAGCTCGACCAGTCCAAGACCGTCAAGGAGAACGTCGAGGACGGCCTCGGCGAGACGATGGTGCAGCTGCGTCGGTACAACGAGGTCGCCGAGGAGATGGCGACCGACTACACCGACGAGCTCATGGAGGAGATGGGTCGGCTGCAGGAGCAGCTCGACGCCGTGGACGCCTGGGACGTGGACTCCCAGATCGAGCAGGCCATGGACGCCCTGCGCTGCCCGCCGGGCGACTCGCCGGTGACGAACCTGTCCGGTGGCGAGGCGCGTCGGGTGGCGCTGTGCAAGCTGCTGCTGAGCAAGCCCGACCTGCTGCTGCTCGACGAGCCCACCAACCACCTGGACGCCGAGTCCGTCCTGTGGTTGGAGCAGCACCTGGCCGCCTACCCCGGCGCCGTCCTGGCCGTCACACACGACCGGTACTTCCTCGACCACGTCGCGCAGTGGATCTGTGAGGTCGACCGCGGTCAGCTGCACCCCTACGAGGGCAACTACTCCACCTACCTGGAGAAGAAGGCCGAGCGCCTCGAGGTCCAGGGCAAGAAGGACCAGAAGCTGCAGAAGCGGCTCAAGGCCGAGCTCGAGTGGGTGCGCTCCGGTGCCAAGGCGCGCCAGTCCAAGTCCAAGGCCCGTCTGGCCAAGTACGAGGAGATGGCCGCGGAGGCGGAGAAGCACCGCAAGCTCGACTTCGAGGAGATCCAGATCCCCACGCCGCCGCGGCTCGGCAACGTGGTGGTGGACGTCGACAAGCTGACCAAGGGCTTCGACGACCGGGTCCTCATCAAGGACCTGTCGTTCACGCTGCCGCGCAACGGCATCGTCGGCGTGATCGGCCCCAACGGCGTCGGTAAGACGACGCTGTTCAAGACCATCGTGGGCCTGGAGGAGCCGGACTCCGGCACCGTCAAGGTGGGCGACACGGTGAAGCTGAGCTACGTCGACCAGAACCGCGCCAACATCGACCCGGAGAAGTCGGTGTGGGAGGTCGTCTCCGAGGGCAACGACTACATCGAGGTCGGCCAGAACGAGATGCCCTCGCGTGCCTACGTCAGCGCCTTCGGCTTCAAGGGCCCGGACCAGCAGAAGAAGTCCGGCGTCCTGTCCGGTGGTGAGCGCAACCGCCTCAACCTGGCGCTGACGCTCAAGGTCGGCGGCAACCTGATCCTCCTCGATGAGCCCACCAACGACCTCGACACCGAGACGCTGGGCAGCCTGGAGAACGCACTCGGGGACTTCCCGGGCTGCGCCGTGGTCATCTCGCACGACCGCTGGTTCCTGGACCGCACCTGTACCCACATCCTCGCCTGGGAGGGCAACGTGGACGAGGGGCAGTGGTACTGGTTCGAGGGCAACTTCGAGGGCTACGAGAAGAACAAGGTCGAGCGTCTCGGCCCCGACGCGGCGCGCCCGCACCGGGTCACGCACCGCAAGCTCACCAGGGACTGACCGCAGATGGCCACGCCGACCACCCAGGGCTCGGACGCCCCGACCACCGGAACCTCACCCGGGGCCGCCACCGTGGCGGGGGCCGTGCACCGGGTCCGGATCCCGTTGCGCATCTCCGACTTCGTGGGCATGCACGTCAACAACGTGCGGTTCCAGGAGTTCTCGCAGGACGCCCGCCTGATGTGGTTCCGCGAGAAGTTCGGGGTGCCGGGCTCCCGGGTGCCGAGCGCGCTGGCGCGGTGGATGGAGATCGACTTCCGTCGCACCATCGCCATGGGCGTGCCCGAGGTGTGGGTGGACGTGCAGGTGGTGCGGGTGGGCCGCACCTCGTTCACGATGCGGACCTCGATCGGCTCCGAGTCGACCGGTGCCGAGCCCTGCGCGGTGGTCGACACCGTGATGGTGGTGACCGCGGATGACGAGACCACGACACTGGAGATCACCCCCGTGGAGCGCGCGGCGCTGCTCGGGGACCGGGAGGAGGCGGGATGACCATGCGCGACGCCGTGGACGCCGGGACGTTCCGTTGCACCCTGCAGGTGCGGTGGGCGGACTTCGACCAGTACGGCCACGTCAACAACATCAAGTACCTCGAGTACGCGCAGGAGGCGCGGATCCTGTTCATCCGCAGCCGGTTCGGGCCGTTCGGCCTGGGCAACCTGCCACAGGTCGTGCGGCGCACCGAGATCGACCACCTGCGGCCCGTCCTGCGTGACTCGACCTCGGTGGACGTGGAGATCGACGTCGAACACGTAGGGACCACGTCGTACCAGATCCGCCAGACCATCCTGGACGCGGCGGGCGAGATCTGTTGCACGCTGCGGGTGGTCATGGTCGCCTACGACTCCTCCACCTCGACCGCGGTGGAGATTCCCTCCGGTGTCCGCAACGTGCTGGAGGCGGCCTCACAGCCGGCGGCGATCACCGACCAGGGGCCCGCCACGTGACCGACCAGCTCGTCTACGAGACCGGCGGCCCCCTGGGCGTGTCCGGAGAGCCGGGCCGCAGGGTGTTCACCTCGGCGATGCCGGTCCGGTGGTCGGACCAGGACCTCTACCACCACGTCAACCACGCCCGGATGATCACGCTCATCGAGGAGGCGCGGATCCCGTGGCTCTTCTCCGAGGGCATGCCCACCGCGACGCTCACCGCGGGTGCGGTGATGACCGACCTGGCGGTGAAGTACCGGGGCCAGGTCAAGCACGCAGACGGCCCCATCCGCGTGCGCATGTGGTGCGAGAAGGTCGGCGGGGCGATGTTCGTGGCCCGGCACGAGGTCCGCGGCCGCATGACGCCGGACTCGGCGCCGCCCGCGGTGGACTGCACGGCCACCATCGCCGCGTTCGACTTGGCAACCCAGCGCCCGCGCCGGTTCACCCGCGCCGAGCGCGACTACCTGCTGGAGTTCCGGCACGAGGACCCGGCGTGATGGCACCCGGACCGGACGCCGGGATGATCCGCGTGCCCGACCCCGCCGACCGCGACGACCTGCGCACCCTCCTCCGGCGCATCCTCCGCCTCGACGAGGCCGCCGTGGTGCGGCTGACCTCCGGGGCCGGGGGCCGGATGCGCGTGTGGGCCCGCACCCCCTTCGGGGCACTGGTCGTCCGCGGACTCGGCGGCGACTGCCCCGGCGGCGACGTCGTGGCAGGTGCGGACCACCTGCTCACCGAACTCGACGTCCTGCCGCGCGGAGACATCGACGGTCGGATCGACCCCGGCATGCCGCTCCTCTCGGCATGGCAGGGACTGCTGCCGCCCGCCGACGGGTTCCAGCCCGTCGAGGACGTGCCGGCCCAGGTGCTGCTCGACCTCACCCGGTCGGGCCGGGAGGCCGCGCGGGAGAACGCCGGGCCCGCCGGCTTGCCGCCGTCGCTGCTCGACCAGGTGGCCCTCACCGTCCGAGCGGACACCGCCCACCCCGTCGGCGTGGACATGCGGACGGTGTTCTCCATGGTGATGTGCGGGTTCGTGCCGGAGAAGGCCGGTTCCGCCCCGGAGGGCGAGCCGGTCCGCGTGAGCGAACGCGGCGCCTGGCTCCGCCTGGACGCCCGGTACGGCACGGTGTTCCGCCGGACCGACTCCCTCACCCTCGAACCACTGCGGTGACCGCTCCCGACTTCTCGATCTCCTGGCCCGGGCGGGGCCGCGCCGCGGCCTCGGGTGCCGACGGACCGGTCCCGCGGATCGAGGCCCTCGTCACCGGCGACGCGGATCGCGCTGACGGGGCCGGGGTCGTCACCGAGGGGGCCGTGCTGGTCGGCGACGGCGCGCGCATCGCCGAGGCCCACGACGCGCTGGACGCGCACGGCCTCGCGCCCTGCGGCGCCGCGCAGGTGGTCTACCTCGACCCGCCGTACAACCGCGGGGGCCGGTTCGACGCCTACCACGACAACATGCCGCGCCACGAGTGGCTCGACTACATCGAGACCCGGCTCGTGGTGGCCCGCGACCTGCTCGCCGAGACCGGAACCGTGTGGGTACACCTCGACGACGCCGAAGCCCACCGGGTGCGTTGCCTGCTCGACGAGATCTTCGGCGCCGACGCGTTCATCGCGGACCTCACGGTGGAGAGCAACCCCAAGGGACGGCAACTGGACCGCTTCTTCGCCGGTTCGCACGACCGTCTGATGGTGTACGCCCGTGACCCCGAGCACGTGCGGCTGGCGGGCGGGGTGGCCTCGGCGGTCGATCCGGCGGACTTCCCGCACCGGGGCGTCGACGGGGTCAGCTTCCGGCTCCTACCGCTGCGCAACACCAACAAGCGTTTCAACCCGCGGACCACGCCCACCATGACGTACCCGCTCTACGGCGACCCGGTCACCGGCGAGGTGTCGGTGGAACCGGGCGGGGGACTGGAGGAGATCCTCCCGGTCTTCGGCGATCTCACCCCTGCGGTGTGGCGGTGGTCGCGAGAGCGGGCGCGGGAACGCGTCGGCGACCTGGTGTGCCGGACGGTGAAGGGTCGCTCGGGACCCCGGGTCGACATCTACCAACGGGACCGGTTCGAGGCGGGTCGGATCAAGAAGCTCAAGACCATCTGGCTGTCCCAGGAGGTCGGCTCGACGGACACCGCGCGAGCCGAACTGAGGGCGGCCGGGGTCGACGGGTTCCGCACCCCCAAGCCGGAAGCGCTGATGCGGCGGGTCGTCGAACTGGCCACCGACCCCGGCGAACTGGTCGTGGACCTGTTCGCCGGGTCCGGGACCACGGCGGTCGCGGCCCGTGCACTGGGCCGGCGCTGGGTGGTGGTCGAACGCAACCCCGAGACGGTCCGCGACGTGCTGGTGCCGAGGTTGCGCGTCGGCTCCGACGACGGTTAGCGGAGCATGAGCCCGCCGCCGTCGACCATCATCGTCTGGCCGGTCATGTACGACGCGTCGTCGCTGGCCAGGAAGACCGCGACCCGGCCGATGTCGGACTCGGGATCCCCGAAACGGCGCATCGGGGTGCCGGACAGGAGCCGCTTCTCGATCCCCGGGTTCGCCTCGATGTAGGCTTCCACGCCCTCGGTGAGCGCGAGGGGGGAGATGACGTTGACGTTGATCCCGTCGCGCGCCCACTCGTTGGCGGCCACCCGGCTGATCGCGCGGATCGCCTCCTTCGCCGCGGCGTACGACGCCTGGGTGGGGCTGCCGTCGATGCCGGCGCCGGAGGCGAAGTTGATCACCGACCCGTCCCGCCTTGCCAGATGCGGGTGCGCGGCCTTCATCAGCCAGAACGTCGGGTAGAAGCCGGTGGAGAAGGACAGGTCCATCATGTCGCCGGTGGTCTCGAGCAGTGGTGCCTGTCGGGACGCGTGGGCGTTGTTGACCAGGACGTCGAGGTGCCCGAACGCCTCCACGGCGGCCGCGACGATCGATGCGGCGTTGGCCTCGACCGAGATGTCCGAGTGGAGGTAGCGCACCTGCTCACCGAGCTCGGCGGCGAGCGCGTCCCCGGCGTCGTCGTTGATGTCCACCACGAGGACGTTGGCGCCCTCCTTGACGAACGCACGGGTGATGCCGCGGCCGATCCCGCCGGCACCGCCGGTGACGATCGCGGTCTTGTCGGAAAGTCGCACGTCGAAGCCCTTCAGGAGTCCTGCAGCCACACGGCGGTGTCCGGTGGCAGATCCCTCCCGTCGAGTGGGCCGGAGGCGAGGATGATCTCGCCGTCGGGCAGGGGCACCGTCCGAGGGGATGTATTGATCATGCACAGGATTCCGCCGCCGTCGCGCCGAAACGCCTGACACCCGTCAAGTTCACTTTCCCAGTCGATCGCATCCGTGTCCGCCGTCGGCCAGGACTGCCTGATCCCGATCGCCGACCGGTACAGCGACAGCACGGAGTCGGGGTCCTCCCGCTGGGCGGCGACCGTGAGGTGCGACCATCCCTCAGGCATCGGCAACCAGGTGTCGTCGGCGGTCGAGAACCCGTACGGGGGCCGGTCGCCCTCCCACGGGATCGGCACGCGGCAGTGGTCACGGCCCATCTCGGCGTGACCGGTGCGCTCCCAGGTCGGGTCGGTGAGTCGGTCGTGGGGGATCGCAAAATCGCTGGGTAGACCGAGTTCGGCACCGTTGTAGACGAACGCGATCCCCGGCAGCGCGAGGGTCACCAGGAGCATGGCGCGGGCCCGGGCCGTACCGACGGCCCCGTTGCCGTAGCGGGTCACCTCGCGGACGACGTCGTGGTTCGACAGCGCCCACGTGGGTGCCGCCCGCGAGACCCGTGCGGCCTCGAGCGTGGAGTCGATCGCCTCGCGCAGGGCGCGCGCGTCGAACGGGGCGCCGGTGAGGGCGAAGTGGAACGCGAAGTGCAGCTCGTCGGGCCGGAGGTAGCGCGCGAACCGCTCGGTCGGTCCCACCCACACCTCGCCGAAGGCGGCGGCGCCCGGGTAGTCGTCGAGGACGCGGCGGATCCGTCGGTGGATGTCGTGGACGCCGGGTCGGTCCCAGCGCGCGTCGCGGGGGTCGACGACGAGCTGGGCGATCTCCACGTCGTCGGGTAGATCCGCCAGGTCGTCGGGTTTGGCCAGCCCGTGGGCCACGTCGATCCGGAAGCCGTCGACCCCCAGGTCCAGCCAGAACCGCAGGGTCCGCTCGAGATCGTCGGCGACCTCGGGATTCGTCCAGTCCAGGTCCGGCTGTTCGGGGGCGAAGAGGTGGAGGTACCACTGGCCGGGCGTGCCGTCGGGCTCGGTGACGCGGGTCCAGGCGGGTCCGCCGAACACCGACGGCCAGTTGTTCGGCGGTTCGGAGCCGTCCTCGCCGCGGCCGTCCCGGAAGAGATAGCGCGCGCGTTCCGGGCTGCCCGGTCCGGCGGCGACCGCGGCGGCGAACCAGGGGTGCTCGATGCTGGTGTGATTGGGCACCAGGTCCATGATGAGCACCTTGCGGGCGGCGTGGAGCCGCCCGAGGAGCTCACGCAGCGTGTCGACGCTGCCGAACAGCGGATCCACGTCCCGCGGGTCGGACACGTCGTATCCGTGGTCGGCGCCGGGGGAGCGCATGATCGGGGAGAACCACACCCCGTCGACGCCCAGATGGTCCAGGTGGTCGAGGCGGTCGATCACGCCCTGCAGGTCACCGACGCCGTCGCCGTCGGAGTCGGCGAACGACCGCGGGTAGATCTGGTAGAGGACCATGTCCTCCCACCGGCGCGTCGCGTGGGAGGGAGGCCTCACCCGATCTCCGCGGAGTTGACCATCATTGCCGCGGCGCGGGTGAGGTAGTCGACGAGCGCCGCCCGGTGTTCGTCGTCCAGCGTCTCGCGGTCGATCGTGTCCACGGCGGCGAGCATGTGGGTGAGCCAGGCGTCGTGGGCGGCGCGGTCGACGACGTACGGGTTGTGCCGCATCCGCAGCCTCGGGTGCCCGCGCTGCTCGGAGTAGGTGGTGGGCCCTCCCCAGTACTGCTCGAGGAACATCCGCAGGCGGTCCTCGGCCGGCCCCAGGTCCTCCTCGGGGTACATCGGGCGCAGCACGGGGTCGCCCGCCACCCGGCGGTAGAACTCGTGGACGATCTTCCGGAACGTCTCCGCTCCACCGATCTCGTCATAAAAGGTGCCGCTGCTCATGCCTCCCATCATGCCTGCCCAGGCGCTCGTGGGGCCCCTGGGCAGGTGGTGACGGGTGGGCGGTGGTGGCCGGACCCCCCCGGGGACGACGACGACGAGATCCCGCGACGGCGACCCGGATCCGCCCGCCCGCCGGGCCGAACCGGCGGGGTCGGCCACCTTCTGCTACGCGTTAGCCGCACGAAGTGTTCACCGAAGGTGCATCATCGTGGCAGGCGAGGTTCACGACGAGCCCGGACACGGCTGATGCACTGGGCTCGGGGCAGACGAGCGGAGACCGACCATGGGCACTGCAGTGCGCGAGAACACGGAGTACCGACAACGGGGTTCACGATCCCCCTCCCGGCTGGAACCGGTCCCGGACCGGCACGTCCCGCTGTCTTCCGCCCCGCGCGTCCTGCTGCTCAACGCCAGCTACGAGGCCCTGACGGCCCTGCCCGCCCGCCGCGCGGTGGTGATGTTGATCGGCGGTAAGGCCGACGTGGTCCATGACCACCCGGTCGAGCTCCTGGTCCGCTCGGTGGACACCGCGATCCGCGTGCCGTCGGTGATCCGACTGCGCGAATACGTCCGGATCCCGTACCGCTCGCAGGTCCCCATGACCCGCGCGGCGCTCATGCACCGCGACGGACACAGGTGCGGCTATTGCAGCGCCAAGGCCACCACCGTCGACCACGTCATCCCGCGCAGCCGCGGGGGAGCGCACGGGTGGGAGAACTGCGTGGCCTCCTGTGCGCCGTGCAACCACCGCAAGGCCGACAAGCTGCTCTCCGAGCTCGGCTGGGAGCTGCGGGTGCCCCTCGCCGCGCCGCGGGGCCGGACCTGGCGGTTGGTCTCCCAGTTGCGGGAGATCGGCCCGCACTGGGAGGACTACCTCTACCTCGACGCCGCCTGACCGACCGGTGTGGCCGCCCGGCCGACCGGCCGGTCAGCCGGCCTCGGCCGCGTCGACGGCCCGGGCGTCCAGAGCCCGGACCATGTCGGCGGTCTGCTCGGCGATGATCCGCCGGAGGGCCGACGGGTGGGTCTCGTCCGCGACGACCTGCTCGAAACGCTCGACGGTGTCGCGGTCCACCGCCCAGGACGGGAAGAGCCCCTCGGCGACGGTCTGGGCGAGATCGCCGGGTCGTGCCCTCCACAGCGCAGTGACGTCGTCCAGGTAGCGCTCGCAGAGGCCGGTGAGCAGGTGCTCCTGACCGGGCAGGTCGACACCCAGGAGCGTGGCGCGCACGATCGCGTTGGTGGGGGCGTCGGCACCGGTCTCCAGCAGCAGCTGCTCGGCCTCCTCCTTGGCTCCGACGGTGGGGCGGGCGGCACGCGCGGTGGCGGCCCGCCGGGCTCCGCCGGCGGTGTCGTCGGTGGCCAGTTCCGCCTCGATGCGGTCGGTGTCCGCGGCGCCGGCGGCGACCAGCGCGGTGAGCACGGTCCAGCGTAGGTCCGTGTCGACGACGAGGCCGGGCAGTCCCGCCTCGTCGGCTCCGGCGTCGAGGAGCGTGGCGAGCACGCGCCCCTGATCGACACCGATGGGGCAGGCGCACAGGGCGGTGAGGAACGCCAGCTGGTGATCGGACCCCGCCTCGGCGTCGCGGGCCGCGGTGAGCATGGCCGCGGAGAACGTCTTCCAGCCGGTGGCGGCGGCCCAGTCCGGGTCGGCGTACCGGGCCAGGGCTGTCTGGGCCTGGGTGAGCACCCTCTGCACCACGCCGATGTGGGACTCACGCGGCACGGCCCGGGCCACGACCTCGACGAACCGGCGGGCCGGCAGGCGCCCCTCCCGCGTCATCTCCCACAGTGCGGACCAGCACAGCGTCCGCGCCAGCGGGTCCGCGACGTCCTCGAGCGACTCCAGGACGGTGGCCAGGGACCGCTCGTCGAGCCGGACCGAGCAGTAGGTCAGGTCGTCGTCGTTGGGCAGGATCAGATCGGGCACGTGCTGCCCGGCGAGCGAGGCGACGGGCGTCCGCTCGCCGGAGATGTCCAGCTCGGCCCGTTCGGTGCGCACGATCGCACCGGACCCGTCGCGGCTGTACAGGCCCACGCCGAGCCGGTGGGTGCGCAGCTCGCCGGCGCCCGGGGACGCCGGGCCCTGGACCACGGTCAGGTCGTCGATCGTGCGGGAGTCGCCACCTGTCGTGACCTCGACGGAGATCGGGTTGATGCCGGTCGTGCGCAGCCACTGGTCGGCCCAGCCCGACAGGTCGCGCCCCGACGATGCCTCCAGTGCGGAGAGCAGGTCGTCGAACCGGGCGTTACCGAAGGCGTGGTCGGCGAAGTACGCGCGCAGACCGGCCAGGAACGGCTCGCGACCGACATAGGCCACCAGCTGCTTGAGTACCGAGGCGCCCTTGGCGTAGGTGATCCCGTCGAAGTTCGTCTCCACCGTCTCCAGGTCGGTCATGTCCGCGGCGACGGGATGCGTGGAGGGCAGCTGGTCCTGGCGGTACGCCCACGACTTCTCCACGATCGCGAAGGTCGTCCAGGCGTCCGTGTACTGCGTCGCGTCGACCTGGGCCAGCACCGAGGCGAACGTGGCGAACGACTCGTTGAGCCACAGGTCGTCCCACCAGAACATGGTCACCAGATCGCCGAACCACATGTGGGCCATCTCGTGCAGGATCGTCTCGTTGCGCCGCTCGTAGCGGTAGCCGGTGGCCCGGGAGCGGAAGACGTAGTCCTCGAGGAACGTCACGGCACCGGCGTTCTCCATGGCACCGGCGTTGAACTCTGGGACGAATATCTGGTCGTACTTGCCGAACGCGTACGGCAGGCCGAACTCACGGTGGTAGAAGCCGAAGCCCTCCTTGGTCTCGGCGAACAGGCGTTCCGAGTCGAGGAACTCTGCCAGCGACGCCCGGCACAGCAGGCGTAGAGGGATGGTGCCGTGCTCGTCGGTGTAGGCGTCCTCCACCACGTGGTACGGGCCCGCGATGAGGGCGACCAGGTACGTCGACATGATCTCGGTGGGCGCGAAGCGGTGCACCACGCCACCGCCGGGGGCCGGGGACTCCTCGGCCGGGGTGTTGGCCACCACCACCCACTGCTCGGGCCCGGTCACCGTCAGGGTGTAGCGGGCCTTGAGGTCGGGCTGGTCGAAGCAGGCGAACACGCGCTTGGCGTCCGCCGTCTCGAACTGCGAGTAGAGATAGACCTCCCCGTCGGCCGGGTCGGACATCCGGTGCAGGCCCTCACCGGTGGTGGTGTACGCCAGATCGGCGTCCACGATCAGCTCATTCTTCGCCTGCAGGTCGGGCAGGGTGATGCCGTCCTCGTCGTCGTATCGCTCGTCGTCGTACCGCTCGTCGCCGGGGGCCGGGAACAGTTCCCGGCCGTTCAGGGTCGCCGACCGGATCACGGCCGCGCGGAGGTCGATGAAGGTCTCCGCACCCGGACGCGAGCAGGAGAACCGCACCACGGTGCGCGAACGGAAGGTGTCGGTCCCGGGACTGCCGTGGCCGTCGGTGAGATCGATCTCCACGTCGTACGACTCGACGGCGAGCAGTTCCGACCGGGCGGCGGCGTCGGCGCGGGTGAGGTTGAGCGAGCGCATCGGTGAGGACCTCGGTTCGGTGGGGGGTTCGGCTACCGCACCAGTCCTACCACCCGGCGGGGAGCCGAGGCGGCCGCAGTGGCGGCGGCCGCCGGAGACGGGGAGGATGGGGTCATGACATCAACTACCCGGTCCGCCACCCGCTCCGTCGACTTCTGGTTCGACCCGCTGTGTCCGTTCGCGTGGGTCACCAGCCGCTGGATCCTCGAGGTGGAGAAGGTCCGCGACATCTCTCTGACGTGGAACGTCATGAGCCTGTCCGTGCTCAACGAGGGTCGCGACCTGCCCGAGGACTACACGGCACTGATGCAGCGCGGCTGGGGGCCGGTGCGCGTGGCCATCGCCGCGGCGAAGCTCCACGGTCCGGAGGTCCTCGGGACGCTGTACACCGAGTTGGGCACCCGCATCCACGATCAGGGCCGCGGCATCGAGGACCCCACCGTGATCACCGAGGCGCTCCAGGCTGCAGGCCTGGACGCCGACCTCGCCGCCGCCGCGGGGACCGACGAGTACGACGACGAGCTGCGCGCCTCCCACCACCGTGGCATGGACCCGGTGGGCGACGAGGTCGGGACCCCGGTCCTCCACGTCGACGGCACCGCGTTCTTCGGTCCCGTCCTCACCCGCATCCCGCGAGGCGAGGACGCCGGCAAGGTCTTCGACGGCGCCGCCATGCTCGCCGATTACCCGTACTTCTTCGAGCTCAAGCGAAGCCGTACCGAGGACCCGCAGTTCGACTGAGACCCGGGGGTGGGGTCGCGGTCGCGCGTGGCAGAATCTCCGTCATGCGCATCTACCTGGGGGCGGACCACGCCGGCTTCGAGACCAAGAACGCCATCGCCGAGCACCTGAAGGCCTCCGGGCACGAGGTGGTCGACTGCGGCGCCCACACCTACGACGCCGAGGACGACTACCCGGCCTTCTGCATCGACGCGGCAGCCAAGGTCGTCGCGGACCCGGGCAGCCTCGGGATCGTGCTCGGCGGCTCCGGCAACGGCGAGCAGATCGCGGCCAACAAGGTCCCCGGCGCCCGCTGCGCCCTGGCGTGGAGCGTCGAGACCGCGCGGCTGGCGCGTGAGCACAACAACGCCCAGCTCATCGGCATCGGGGGCCGCATGCACTCGGAGGAGGAGGCGCTCGCGATCGTCGACGCCTTCCTCGACCAGGAGTGGTCGGGGGTCGAGCGTCATCAGCGGCGCATCGACATCCTCGCCGAGTACGAGCGCACCCACGAGGCCCCGCCCGTCCCCGGCGCCTGAGTCCCCGTGCCTGAAGGGCACACCCTTCACCGGCTGGCCCGCCTGCACACCGAGTACTTCGCAGGCGGGCCCGTTCGTGTGTCCAGCCCGCAGGGGCGGTTCGCCGACCACGTCAGCGTCGACGGTCGGCACTTCGACCACGCCACGGCCGTCGGTAAGCACCTCTTCCACCACTACGAGGGCGGCCTGGCCGTCCACATCCACCTGGGCCTCTACGGATTCTTCAACACCCACCTGGTGCTCGACGGACACGAGCCGCCCGCGCCGGTCGGCCAGGTGCGGATGCGCGTGAGCGACGCGCGCGGCGACGGCCCCGCCCACGTCATCGACCTGCGCGGGCCCACCCGGTGCGAGGTCATCGACGAGAAGGGCGTGGCCGAGGTGCACGCGCGTCTGGGTCCGGACCCCCTGGACCCGGGCGCCGACCCCGATCGGGCGTGGGCGCGGATCTCCCGCAGTTCGCGCACCATCGGCGCGCTGCTGATGGACCAGAAGGTGCTGGCCGGGGTGGGCAACGTCTACCGCGCCGAGGTGCTGTTCCGGGCCGGCCTCGACCCGTTCCGGCCGGGTGTGGAGTTGGGACGCGCTGAGTTCCACGCCCTGTGGGACGACCTCGTGGCGCTGATGGCAGTCGGTGTGGACACCGGGGGGATCGTGACGATCCGGCCCGAACACGACCACGGCGACGTCCCCAGGCGGGGCGCGGACCGGCCGCGCAACTACGTCTACCAACGTGACGGGTGGGCGTGCCGGGTGTGCGGGGACGAGATCCGCCTGCAGACCATGGAAGCCAGGACGTTGTTCTGGTGTCCGACGTGTCAGGCAGCGGAGTGATAGCCACGGGGATCCGGGTCGTCGAGATTTGTCGCTGATTTCACCGAGAAGGCCCGGCGTTGTCAGCCGGCGGGGGACGACAGCTGGCAGGGTCTGGCGTGAATTCGGTTTCTAGAGGCCGACCGGGACGCCGTCGGCCAGAGGAGGATCGGTGTCGTCGGAGACCGCCACATCCAGGCTCAAGTGGCAGCTCGCCGCAGTGGCGGGGGGTGCCATCGCGACCTCGCTGATAGTGGACAAGCTGCGGGACACGATCGTTCACCGTCAGACGGTGGGCCACTGGGACTGCCTACAGTCCAAGCGGGAGTACTCCACCTTCTACGGGCTCGTCCTCGATGCGCTCCCGGAAAAACCGGTGGTGCATGAGATCGCCACCGAGTTCGGGACCGTGCGCGCGCTCGAGTGGCGGGTCGAGGGTGGGGGGACACCCGTGCTCCTTCTCCCCGGCATGCGGTCGGGTGCCGTCATGTGGCAGGAGAACCTCGAGGAGTGGATCGGCCAGAGGAGCTTCCTGGCGGTCGACCCGCTCGGCGATGCGGGATTCTCCGCGCAGACCGTCCCGCTCCTGCGCTTCGAGCAGCAGGGCGAGTGGATCGCCCAGGTCGTCTCCACCCTTGGACTGGACAAGGTGCACGTCGTCGGACACAGCTTTGGCGGGGCCAGTGCGTGCGCCCACGCGATGGCCAGTCCCGAGCAGCTCGCCTCGTTGACCGTGATCGAACCGGTCATGGTGATCGATCGTCTTCCCGTCGGCGCCTTTCTCTGGGCGACGATGGCGCAGATGCCGTTGCCCGCCGGATGGCAGGCGATCGCTCTCGCCCGACTGGGGGGCACCACCGTCGAGGAGACACGCCGGGGCTCCGCGCTCGCCGACCTGATCGCGACGGCCTCGAAGCACTTCAGTCCGGCTCTGCCCGTGCCTCGCACTCTCACGGACGACGAATGGCGTCAGCTGCCCATGCCGGTGCGCGCTGATATCGCCGGGACGTCGTCTCTCGCGGGTGGACAGAAGGCGGTGGACCGCCTCCGCCGTCTCCGGCCGGAAGCTGACGTCACGCTCTGGCCGGATGCGACCCACTCACTGCCCATGCAGGAAAAGGAGGCGATCGGTGCCCAGCTTCTCGAATACTGGCGACGGATCGACGGTAGCGGGGCGATTCCCGCGGGATCTGTGGAGCGGGTGACGGGAATCGAACCCGCGTAGCCTGCTTGGAAGGCAGGGGCTTTACCATTAAGCTACACCCGCGTCGGCAGCCTGACCTGGCGTTTCATCCACGGTCACGCTCACGCCCGGACAACACTACCGGACCCTGGCGGCGCTCCCAACTCCCGGCCCGACAAGTCGGAATCGGCGGGCGGATGGCCCTGTCGTACACTGGGCGAGTTGGTTTGCGGCCCGGCGGATGTCCTGTGCATGATCGCGGGATGGTCGGCCGCGCGACTCACCGGGATGTGGCGCAGCTTGGTAGCGCATCCGCTTTGGGAGCGGAGGGTCGCAGGTTCGAATCCTGTCATCCCGACCAGCGGAGCCGAAAGACACGAACCCCACATGACTTCCTAGGAGAACATCACCGTGAAGAGCACTGTCGAGCAGCTCAACCCGACCCGGGTCAAGATCACCGTGGAGGTGCCGTTCGCGGAGCTCGAGCCGGATTTCGCCAAGGCCTACAAGTCGCTCGCCGGCCAGGTCAACATCCCGGGCTTCCGCCCGGGTAAGGCCCCGGCCAAGCTCCTCGAGTCGCGGATCGGTCGCCCGGCGGTCCTCGAGCAGGTCATCAACGACATGATCCCGTCGCGCTACAGCCAGGCCGTCGACGAGCACGAGCTCGTCGTGCTGGCCCAGCCCGAGATCGAGGTGACCAAGCTGGAGGACAACGACGTCGTCGAGTTCACCGCCGAGGTCGACATCCGCCCGGAGATCACCCTGCCGACCTTCGAGGACCTCGAGGTCACCGTCGAGGCCCCCGAGACCGACGAGGCCGCCGTCGACGCGGAGCTGGACAACCTGCGAGCCCGCTTCGGCACCCTCAAGGGCGTCGATCGCGGCGCCACCACGGGCGACTTCCTCTCGGTGGACCTGGCCGCGACCGTCGACGGCGAGCCCGTCGACGAAGCCTCCACCGAGGGACTGTCCTACGAGCTCGGCTCGGGCACCCTCGTCGAGGGCCTGGACGACGCGGCGGCGGGTCTCAAGGCCGGCGAGTCCAAGGAGTTCACCTCCTCGCTCGTCGCCGGTGACCACGCCGGCAAGGAGGCGGTCATCACCGTCACCGTTCAGTCCGTCAAGGAGCGCGAGCTGCCCGAGGCCGACGACGAGTTCGCGCAGATGGCCAGCGAGTTCGACACCCTCGACGAGCTCAAGGCCGATCTGACCGAGAAGGTCGCGCAGCAGGCCAAGGCCGGCCTCGCGGGCGAGATCCGCGACAAGGTCCTCGACGCGCTGATGGAGGCCACCGACGTCCCCACCCCGGAGGCGGTCGTCGAGTCCGAGGCCCACGCCCAGATGCACCAGCTCATCGACCAGTTCGGTGGCGACGCGTCCATCCTGGACCAGGCGCTGGCCGCCGAGGGCACCGACCGCGAGACCTTCGAGGCCGAGACCCGTGAGGGTGCCGCCCGCGCCATCCGCAGCCAGCTGCTGCTGGATGCCGTCGCCGAGCAGAACTCGACCGATGTCTCGCAGGAAGAGCTCACCCAGCACATCCTGTTCCAGGCCCAGCGCTACGGCATGGACCCCAACCAGTTCGTGCAGCAGATCCAGCAGGCCGGTCAGCTCGGCTCGCTGTTCTCCGACGTCCGCCGGTCCAAGGCTCTGGCCGACGTGATCGGCAAGGTCACTGTCAAGGACACCGAGGGCAACGTCGTCGACACCAGCGAGTTCTTCGGCACCGTCGAGGCCGACTCCGCCGACGGCGCCGATGACGCCGAGGCGACCGCGTCCGACGCCGACGAGACGGCAGCGGACGAGAAGGACTCCGAGGCCTGATCGTCCCCTGATCGACCCCCGACAGGGCCGGGACCGCATCACGCGGCCCCGGCCCTGTCGTCGTGGCCCCCGCGGCGGTACTGGTGGCCCGACGCTGAGAGCGAACACCCGCCCCGTCGGGACGGTTCCGTCGTGGGCGTTGGTTACTGTTTGACGTAACGGATACCCGGCCGCCGGACGGCCGGGCACCGCGGGAGCGGTGAGACGATCAGCGAAGGTAGGTACCCCGTGGCCCAGAACGGTTCAGCGGCACAGTCCGGTTCGATGCAACCCGCCCTCAGCTCGCCCGGATCCCCCGGGTTGACCCTCGGCGACTCGGTGTACGAACGTCTTCTGCAGGAGCGGATCATCTTCCTGGGCTCCCAGGTGGACGACGACATCGCCAACCGCCTCTGCGCCCAGATCCTCCTGCTCGCGGCGGAGGACCCCACCCGCGATATCGCGATGTACATCAACTCGCCCGGCGGCTCGGTGTCCGCTGGCATGGCAATTTTTGACACCATGCAGTTCGTCGAGTGCGACGTGGCGACGTATGCGATGGGGCTTGCGGCCTCGATGGGCCAGTTCCTCCTGGCCGCTGGTGCAAAGGGCAAGCGCTACGCCCTGCCGCACGCCAAGATCATGATGCATCAGCCCTCCGGCGGAGTCGGCGGGTCGGCCATCGACATCGCCATCCAGGCCGAGCAGCTCGCTCTGACCAAGAAGCAGATGGCCGAGCTTATTGCCGACCACACAGGTCAGACTTTCGAGCAGGTCACTGAGGACTCCGACCGCGACCGGTGGTTCACCGCGCAGCAGGCCAAGGAGTACGGGTTCGTCGACCACGTGATCACGCGCGCGTCCCAGACCGGCGGCACCTCGCCGTCGTGATCGAGCCCGCCGCCCACGGGAGCGCTCCCGCCGCACACCCAGCCCCGCACACGACAACGGAGTCACCGATGACCTCACTGCCGACCTCGCGCTACATCCTCCCGTCCTTCGTCGAGCATTCGAGCTACGGCGTCAAGGAATCCAACCCGTACAACAAGCTCTTCGAGGAGCGCATCATCTTCCTGGGCACCCAGGTCGACGACGCCTCGGCGAACGACATCATGGCCCAGCTCCTGGTCCTCGAGGGCCAGGACCCGGACCGCGACATCACCATGTACATCAACTCGCCGGGTGGCTCGTTCACCTCGCTCATGGCGATCTACGACACTATGCAGTACGTGCGCCCCGACATCGTGACGGTGTGCCTGGGGCAGGCCGCTTCGGCCGCAGCCGTCCTGCTCGCGGCGGGCACCAATGGGAAGCGGGCCGCGCTGCCCAACGCCCGCATCCTCATCCACCAGCCGTCGACCGGCGGCATGCAGGGGCAGGCATCGGATCTGGAGATCCAGGCCGCGGAGATCGAGCGGATGCGTCGTCTCATGGAGACCACCCTCGCGCGCCACACCGGTCACGATGCGGACAAGATCCGCAAGGACACCGACCGCGACAAGATCCTCACCGCCGCCGAGGCCAAGGACTACGGGATCCTCGACACCGTGTTCGACTACCGCAAGCTGTCGGCGACCAACTGACGCCCGGGCGGCGCGCCGCGGTGGGTAGCGGTGCGCCGTCGGGTCCAATGAACTGATCGCGCAGGGGTCGGATTTTCCGGTCTCCTCCGCGTACCGTCGACTATGGGGTCGGAGCTCGGACCCTGGAATGCGAGGACGTAGAACTCATGGCACGTGTTGGTGAGAGCGGTGACCTGTTGAAGTGCTCCTTCTGTGGGAAGAGCCAGAAGCAGGTCAAGAAGCTGATCGCCGGTCCCGGGGTCTACATCTGCGACGAGTGCATCGAGCTGTGTAACGAGATCATCGAGTCCGAGGTCGACGATTCCCAGGAGACGGGTCTGGACGAGTTGCCCAAGCCGTCCGAGATCCATGCGTTCCTCGACGAGTACGTGGTGGGTCAGGACGCCGCCAAGCGGAATCTCGCGGTGGCGGTCTACAACCACTACAAGCGCATCCGCGTGGGTGCCTCGCTCGGCCGTGGCGACGGGGTGGAGTTGGCCAAGTCCAACATCCTCATGCTCGGCCCCACCGGTTGTGGCAAGACCTACCTCGCCCAGACCCTCGCCAAGATGCTCAACGTGCCGTTCGCGATCGCCGACGCCACCGCGTTGACCGAGGCCGGGTATGTGGGTGAGGACGTGGAGAACATCCTCCTCAAGCTCATCCAGGCCGCGGATTACGACACCAAGCGGGCCGAGATGGGCATCATCTACATCGACGAGGTCGACAAGATCGCCCGCAAGGCCGAGAACCCCTCGATCACCCGCGACGTCTCCGGAGAGGGTGTCCAGCAGGCGCTGCTGAAGATCCTCGAGGGAACGCAGGCCTCGGTGCCGCCGCAGGGCGGACGCAAGCACCCGCACCAGGAGTTCATCCAGATCGACACGTCCAACGTGTTGTTCATCGTGGCCGGTGCCTTCCAGGGCCTCGAGAAGATCGTCGGCGACCGCGTGGGTCGCAAGGGGATGGGTTTCGGGTCCGAGGTCGCCAGTACGAGCTCCCTCGACACCACCGAGAACTTCAGCGAGGTCATGCCGGAGGACCTGGTGAAGTACGGGCTCATCCCCGAGTTCATCGGCCGCCTGCCCGTCGTGGCGACCGTGACCAGCCTGGACCGCGAGGCCCTGGTCAACATCCTCAGCGAGCCCAAGAACGCACTGGTCAAGCAGTACGCCCGACTCTTCGAGATGGACGGGGTCGAGCTCGAGTTCACCCCGGACGCCCTCGAGGCCGTCGCCGACCAGGCGATCCTGCGCGGGACCGGCGCCCGCGGGTTGCGCGCCATCATGGAGGAGGTCCTCCTGCCGGTCATGTACGACATCCCGGGTCGCGATGACGTCGCCCGCGTGGTGGTCACCGGCGAGACCGTGCGGGACAACGTCCTGCCGACGATCGTCCCCTTCTCCGACGAGGAGCCGCGCGAGCGTTCCGCCTGACACCGGACCCGTGAGAAGGCCCCCGCCACTCGGCGGGGGCCTTCCGTCGTCTCCGGCCCGGGCGGGCGCCGGGTCAGGCCGCGGCCCGCCGCTCCAGCAGCCTGGACGGCCATCCCCAGCACGATGCCCCAGAACGGCGCCGAGATCCCGAGCAACGACACGTCCGCGACGGTGACGAGCAGGCACACGAGCGGTCCGAGTGCCCGGTCGGTCCGGAACGCGGTGACGAACGCCGACTGCAGCGGCGCGAGCATCGCCAACCCGCCCAGGGCCGCGATGAACGCCGCGGGCGTGCCGAGGATGAGCCCGACGAAGGCCGGGGAGAAGAAGCCGACCATCAGGGCCAGGCCGCCGTTGGCGATCGCGGCGGCGTAGTGGCGGTCGCGCTCACCGGAGGAGACGAGCAGGGCGTTCGTCGGTCCGGTCAGGCACGTCGAGACCGCGCCGACCGCCGAGACCAGCAGGGACCAGACGCCGCACGCCACCGCGCATGCCGAGACCGGGGGGGTGGCGGCCCTTCGCGTGCAGGACCGCGATTCCCACGACCATCGCGGCGAGGATGGGCGGCACCACCCTGGCCAGGCGGGGGACGGCGCCGACGACGAGAAACGCGATCGCCATCGGCAGGGCCACCGCGGCGGAGGCCCACACGGCGTCGACCAACCCCAGCCCGAACCTGGGGAACACCCCGGCGACCATGGCCATGGTGATCGGCATGGGGATCCAGTCCATGAGCCGGCGGGCCAGGCCGGACAGCCCGACCAGCAGGATCAACACCCCGGTCACGACGTAGGCACCCAGGACCTCCGACCACCGCAGGTGCCCGAGCGAGTTGCCCACGATGACGGTGCCCGGGATGGTCCAGAAGAACGCCAGCGGCGTGCGGTAGGCCCAGCTCATGAGGATGGTGAGCAGTCCGTTGGCGAAGAACACGCCGAAGATCCACGAGGAGAACTGTGCGGGGGACAGGTCGCCCTGCCCGCCGGCGGCGAGGATGACGGCGACGGGGCCGGTCGCCGAGAATATGAGCGCGATCAGCGCGTTGGCGAACTCGCGGGGGCCGAGGTCGGCGAGGACCCGGCGGGGCGAGGGGCGCGCCACCGGGGCGGAATCGCGTCGGCGGCCGCGCGCGGGCGGTTGGCCGGTCGCGGTCGGGTCGGCGGGGCGGACGGTGGTGTCGTCCGGGGTTCCGTTGCTCACAGGTCTCCCGTGGGGTCGGGGTCGGTACGCAGGGAATCGATACGCGGGGAATCGATACGCGCTGAATCGATACGGGGCGAGTCGGTACGGAAGGGCTCGCTGCTGCGGGAGACGTGTGCGGCCAGCTCGGTGCGACCGCTCACTCCGAGCTTCGAGTAGATGCGGGTCAGGTGGTACTGGACGGTCTTGACCGACAGGAACAACTCCTCGGCCGCCTGGGCGTTGGTCCGGCCCGCGGCGACGAGCGTCGCGACCGCACTCTCCTGAGGCGTCAGGGTGCTGTTGCCCCCCGTCCTGGCCACGTCCACACCGCCCGCGCGTCGTTCGCGATCGCACCGCTCCACGTAGGCGCGGGCGCCCAGTTGCTCGTAGATGTCGCGGGCGGTGCCCAGCGCGAGGTGCGCCTCCCGGCGTCGGCCGGCCCTGCGCAGGGTCTGCCCGTAGCCGAAGTGCATGCGCGCGGAGTAGTAGGGCATGGCCAGGCCGTCTAGGTGGTCGAGACTGCGGCGGCATATCCGGGATGTCGAGTCCGGGCGGCCTCGTCGCGCGGGAGGTGTGTCGGTCAGACGCGCTCGAACACCGCCGCGAGCCCCTGGCCGCCTCCGATGCACATGGTCTCCAGGCCCCACTGCGCGTCGCGGCGCACCATCTCGCGCGACAGGGTGGCGAGCATGCGCGCCCCGGTGGCGCCGACGGGGTGGCCCAGGGAGATGCCGGAGCCGTGCGGGTTGAGGTGCTCGGAGGTGGGGTCGAGGTCCCACTCGCGCATCACGGACAGGGCCTGCGCGGCGAACGCCTCGTTGAGCTCGATGACATCCATGTCGGCGAGCGTGAGGCCGAGTCGGTCGAGCGCCTTGGCGGTGGCGGGGACCGGCCCGATGCCCATCGTCTCCGGTGCCACGCCCGCGACGGCCCACGAGGCAAGGCGGACCAGGGGGGTCAGTCCGAGGGAGGCGGCCCTGTCCGCGGTAGTGACGATGCACATCGCGGCACCGTCGTTCTGGCCGGAGGCGTTCCCGGCGGTCACGGTGGCCTCCGGGTCGGTGCGGCCCATGATGGGCCGCAGGCGCGCCAGCGCCTCGACGGAACTGTCGGCACGGGGATGCTCGTCGGTGTCGACGACGAGGTCGTCACCCTTGCGCTGCGGAACGGTCACCGGGACGATCTCCTCGGCGAACGCCCCGGACTCCTGCGCGGCCACGGCCCGCTGGTGGGACTGCACGGCCAACCGGTCCTGCTCGTCCCGGCTGATGCCGTACTCACGACGGAGGTTCTCGGCGGTCTCGATCATCCCGCCGTCGATGATGTGCGAGCGTCCGCCGACGGTCGTGCGAGCCCGGCCGAGACGGTCGACCAGCGAGATCCCGTCCCCGCGGATGCCCCAGCGGGGGCTCGGGGAAGCGTAGAACTCCACCTGGCTCATCGACTCGACGCCGCCGGCGACCACGAGGTCCATGCCGCCGGAGGCGACCTGGAGTGCGCCGGTGATGATCGCCTGGAGTCCGGAGCCGCAGCGCCGGTCGAGTTGCATGCCCGGCACGTCGATCCCCAGGGGGGAGTCGAGTGCGGCGATGCGGCCGATGGCGGGCCCCTCGCCGTTCGGGGAGCCCTGTCCCAGCACCACGTCGTCGACGTCGGCTCCGGTCAGGCCGGTGCGCTCGACGAGGGCGGTGAGCAGGTCGGTGGCCAGGGTGTTCGCGTCCAGGTCGCGGAACACCCCGCCGAAGCGTCCCACGGGGGTGCGCAGGGGTTGGCAGATGA
Organism: Dietzia sp. Alg238-R159; assembly: GCF_900537145.1. NCBI lineage: Bacteria > Bacillati > Actinomycetota > Actinomycetes > Mycobacteriales > Dietziaceae > Dietzia > Dietzia sp. Alg238-R159. The sequence continues at coordinate 90,572 of NZ_UNRI01000007.1, forward strand.
CGACGTCACGCATGGATTTTCCTCAGTTCGGGTTCAGCGGTTGACGATGGCGAGGTCGGCCGACAGTGCGCGGGCGGTGGCCAGCAGTTCGGGGATGACCTCGCCTGTGAGCTGGTCGGGGGAGTAGCGGGCGGCGTGGGTGGAGACGTTGAGGGCCGCGCTGACCGCGCCGTGGCGGTCGTGGACCGGTGCGGCCACCGAGCGCAGGCCGGGCTCGAGTTCCTGGTCGACGACGCACCACCCGCGCTCGGCCACCCGCGCCAGCTCCGCGCGGAGCGCTGACTCGTCGGCGAGGCCGTGGGGGGTGAGCGCCCGCAGGTCCGTCGCGTCGAGGTAGGCGTCGAGGTCCTCGGCGGGGAGCGAGGCGAGCAGGACCCGCCCCATCGACGTGGCGTAGGCGGGGAACCGGGTTCCGATGGTGATGCCGATGGTCATGATGCGACGCACCTGGACGCGCCCCACGTAGACGATGTCGGGGCCGTCGAGTACCGCCACGGACGAGGATTCGCCGAGTCGCGAGCTGAGTTTCTCCAGGTGCGGTTGGGCGAGGTCCGTCAGCGGGAGCGCCGACAGGTAGCTGTACCCGAGGTCGAGGACCCGGGGGGTGAGCCAGAAGACCGAGCCGGCCGTGTCCACGTAGCCCAGTTCGACGAGGGTGTGGAGGAAGCGGCGGGCGGTCGCCCGGGTCAGTCCGGTGTTGCGCGCGACATCACTGAGGGTCTGGCGTGGCTGGCGGGCGTCGAATGCCCGGATGACCGCCAGGCCGCGCGCGAGCGACTGGACGAAGTCGGGGGAGGCCGGGCGGTCCCCGCCGTCGTCTCCGGACCCGGTCGGGGACGACACCACGTCGGGGCGGGTCACGCCGCGCCCGTGTTTCGTGCGGCGTCGAGGTGTCGGCGGAGCGCGTCGGTGATGCGGTCCGGGATCTCGACGGTGGGCACGTGGGCTGCCGGGGAGACGACGACGAAGTCCGCTCCGGGCACCCCGTCGGCGATCTCGCGCAGTGCCTCCGGGGGAGTGGAGGGGTCCTCGTCCCCCGCGAGCACGAGGGTGGGGCAGGAGATCCGACCCAGCTCGGCGCGGTTGTCCCAGCCGGCCAGCGCGTCGCAGCAGGAGGCGTATCCCTCGGCCGGGGTGCCCAGGACCATCTCGCGGAGCCCGGCGACCAGCTCGGGCTCGGCCTCGGCCCGCGCGGCGGTGATCCACCGTGCGACGACGGCGTCGGCGACCGCGGCCGTCCCGCCCTCGCGGACCGCGGTGGCGCGATCGGCCCAGCCGGACGGTTCACCGAACTTCGCGGCGGTGCACAGGAGGGCGGTGGAGAGCACGCGGGTGGGTTCGTGGACGGCGAGCCACTGGGCCACCGCGCCACCGAGCGAGAGTCCGGCCACGTGGAACCGGTCCACGTCGATCGAGTCGAGCAGGGCCAGAACGTCGGCGGCCAGGTCGGCGATCGTGCAGGGGCCGGGGACGACCTCGGACGTGCCGTGGCCCCGGTGGTCCACCGCGACCACGGTGTGGTCGCGGGACAGGTCCCGGGCCTGCGCGTCCCACATCGAACGGTCGGACCCGAGTGATCCGAGGAGGACGAGGACGGGGGTGTCGTCGGACCGGGGTCCGCTGACCTCGTGGGACAGGGTGGCGGGCATGGTGTCGGTCCTCTCGTGCGTCTGGTCGCGGGCGGTGCGTTGCGTGGTGTGTGGTGCGCTCGGGCGCAGGCGCTCCACGTCGGTACCTGACCCACGATACCCGCATATCGTACGATGAGCGAACACTTGTACAAGATGCGAACACCGGATAGGGTTCGTGACATGACCAACAAGATCTTCTCGTCGGCCGCGGACGCGGTCGCGGACATCCCCGACGGTGCCTCCCTGGCCGTGGGCGGGTTCGGTCTGGTCGGCATCCCCGCCGTCCTCATCGACGCGCTCCTCGAGCAGGGCGCCACCGACCTGAGCACGGTGAGCAACAACTGCGGGACCGACGGTTTCGGCCTGGGCAAACTTCTGGAATCGCACCGGATCACCCGGACCACGGCCTCGTATGTCGGCGCCAACAAGGAGTTCGCCCGCCAGTACCTCTCCGGCGAGCTCGAGGTGGAGCTCACGCCGCAGGGCACGCTCGCCGAGCGCATGCGGGCCGGAGGCGCCGGCATCCCCGCCTTCTACACCCCGGCCGGCGTCGGCACGATGGTCGCCGACGGGGGCCTGCCGCTGCGTTACGACGGCGAGGGGGGCGTCGCCAAGGCGTCCGAGCCCAAGGAGGTCCGGGTCTTCGACGGCGAACAGTACGTCCTCGAGCGCGGGATCGTCACCGACTTCGCCCTGGTCCACGCCCACAGGGCCGACACCATGGGCAACCTGCAGTTCCGTGGGACGGCCCGCAACTTCAACCCGGACGTGGCCATGGCCGGTCGGATCACGATCGTGCAGGCCGAGGAGGTCGTAGAGCCGGGCGGGATCGACCCGGCCAACGTCCACATCCCCGGCATCTTCGTCCAACGGATCGTCGAGGTCGGCCGCCAGGAGACCGGCGTCGAGATCCGCACCACCAGGGAGGCCTGAGCCATGAGCTGGACCCACGAGCAGATGGCGGCCCGCATCGCCGCGGATTTCACCGACGGCCAATACGTCAACCTCGGTATCGGTATGCCCACCCTCATCCCCGGTTGTCTTCCCGAGGGTGTGCAGGTGACCCTCCACTCGGAGAACGGCATCCTCGGCGTCGGGCCGTACCCGACGGACGACGAGCTCGACCCCGAGATGATCAACGCCGGCAAGGAGACCATCACCGCCGAGGAGGGGGCGGCGTTCTTCTCGTCGTCGGAGTCCTTCGCCATGATCCGCGGCGGTCACGTCGACGTCGCCGTCCTCGGCGCTATGCAGGTCTCGCAGTCCGGCGACCTGTCCAACTGGATGGTCCCCGGCGCCATGGTCAAGGGCATGGGCGGTGCGATGGACCTCGTCCACGGCGCCGACCGCGTGATCGTGATGATGGACCACGTCACCCGCAAGGGCGACCTCAAGCTCATGCAGGAGAACACGCTCCCGTACACGGGCAAGGGCTGCGTCCAGCGGGTCGTCACCGACCTGTGCGTCCTCGACATCGCGCCGGAGGGCTTCCGGCTCGTCGAACTGGCGCCGGACGTGACGATCGACGAGGTCCGCCGGAAGACGGGCGCCGAGATCCACGCCTGAGTCGATCCACCCCGAGCCGACGCGCGGGTGGACGTCAGGTGTACACCGCCCGCGGAGGCGGGAGGCGGGGTCGGATTCTCGCTACTGTGGGAACCGACCCCGTCGTCGTCTCCGGAAGGTCCGCCCCGCATGAGCACCTCCACCCCGGTCACCGCCACCCCGGCCACCGTGACCGTCACCGGCGCCGCCGGAAAGATCGCCTACTCGTTGCTGTTCCGTCTCGCCTCCGGGCTGGTGTTCGGGCCCGGGACCCCGGTCCGCCTGCGTCTGCTCGACATCCCGTCGGCCGTGGTCGCGGCGGAGGGCGTCGCGATGGAGATCGAGGACTGCGCGCTCCCGCTGGTCGAGTCGATCGAGATCACCGACGACGTGGACACCGCGTTCGACGGCGCCAACGCGGCATTCCTGGTGGGCGCCAGGCCGCGCGGCAAGGGGATGGAGCGCGCCGACCTGCTCACCGCCAACGGGGCGATCTTCCGGGAACAGGGCCGCGCCATCAACGCCCACGCCGCTGACGACGTGCGGGTGGTGGTGGTCGGCAACCCCGCCAACACCAACGCCTACATCGCCCACCGACACGCGCCCGACGTCCCCGCCGGTCGCTTCACCGCCCTGATGCGGCTCGACCACAACCGCGCGCTCAGCCAGCTCGCCACCCGGCTGGGAGCGCCGGTCGCCGACCTGGACGGGGTGGTGGTCTGGGGCAACCACTCGGCCACCCAGTTCCCCGACGTGTCGTACCTGACGCGACGGGGCGAGCCGGTCACCTCCGGGCTCGACGAGGAGTGGTTGGCCGACACGTTCATCCCGCGGGTCGCGAACCGGGGAGCCGAGATCATCTCGGTGCGCGGATCGTCGTCGGCCGCCTCGGCCGCCGGCGCGGCGGTCGACCAGATGCGCGACTGGGTGCACGGCACCAGTGGGGAGAGCTGGACCACGGTCGCACTGCCGTCGGAGGGGCAGTACGGGACCGTGCCGGGTGTGGTGACGGGGTTGCCCTGCCGCAGCCGCGGCGCGGAGTGGGAGGTCGTCGAAGGACTGGCGATCGGGGACTTCCAACGAGCCCGCATCGACGCGTCGGTGGCGGAACTGGTCTCGGAGCGTGACGCCGTTCACGGACTGGGACTGGCCGACTGACCTCGGGTGCACCGGGGCTGACGGCGTGTGCCGGGCCCCGGCGTCCACGGCCTAGGATGGTCGGGTGACGACTCCAGCTTCTGCCTCCCCGAACACCGACCGCGCGGACGCCCTGCCCGCCTCCTGGAACCCAGGTGAGGTGGAAGGCGGGCTGTACCAGCGCTGGGTGGAGGCCGGCTACTTCGAGGCCGACCCGTCCAGCGACAAGCCCGCCTACTCGGTGGTGTTGCCGCCGCCCAACGTCACGGGCAGCCTGCACATGGGCCACGCGCTCGACCACACCCTCATGGACGTGCTCACGCGGCGCAAGCGCATGCAGGGCTTCGAGGTCCTGTGGCTGCCCGGCATGGACCATGCCGGGATCGCCACGCAGACCCTCGTGGACCGCAAGCTCCGCGACGAGGGGATCGACCGCCACGAGATCGGCCGCGAGGCGTTCATCGAGAAGGTCTGGGAATGGAAGCGCGAGTCCGGTGGGACCATCGGGGAGCAGATGCGTCGCCTCGGCGACGGTGTCGACTGGTCGCGTGAGCGGTTCACCCTCGACGACGGACTGTCGCGCGCGGTGCAGACCATCTTCAAGGAGCTCTACGACAGCGGTCTGATCTACCGCGCCGAGCGACTGGTCAACTGGTCGCCCACCCTGCAGACCGCGATCTCGGACATCGAGGTCAAGTACGCGGACGTCGAGGGCGAGCTGGTGAGCTTCCGCTACGGCTCGATGGACGACTCCGAGCCGCACCTGGTCGTGGCCACGACCCGGCTCGAGACGATGCTCGGTGACACCGCGATCGCCGTCCATCCCTCCGACGAGCGCTACGCGCACCTGGTGGGCACCGAGATTCCGCACCCGTTCCGTGAGGGGTGGACCATGCGCGTGGTCGCGGACGACTACGTCGATCCCGAGTTCGGGACCGGCGCGGTGAAGGTCACGCCCGCGCACGACCCCAACGACTTCGCGATCGGCCAGCGTCACGGCCTCGAGATGCCCACGATCATGGACGCCACCGGCCACATCGCCGGGACCGGGACCCGCTACGACGGCATGGACCGTTTCGACGCCCGCAAGGCCGTCCGGGAGGACCTCGCCGAGCAGGGGCGCATCGTCAAGGAGGTGCGTCCGTATCTGCACTCGGTGGGCCACTCCGAACGGTCCGGCGAGCCGATCGAGCCGCGGCTGTCGCTCCAGTGGTGGGTGCGGGTCGAGGAGCTGGCGAGGATGGCCGGGGACGCCGTGCGCGACGGTGACACGGTGATCCACCCGACGAGCCAGGAACCGCGCTGGTTCGACTGGGTCGACGACATGCACGACTGGTGCATCTCCCGTCAGCTGTGGTGGGGTCACCGCATCCCGATCTGGTACGGACCCGACGGCGACGTGGTCTGCGTGGGACCCGGCGAGGAGCCGCCCGCCGGGTACACGCAGGACACCGACGTGCTCGACACGTGGTTCTCCTCCGGACTGTGGCCGTTCTCCACCATGGGCTGGCCCGGGCGCACCGCCGACCTCGAGCGGTTCTACCCGACGTCCGTCCTGGTCACCGGGTACGACATCCTCTTCTTCTGGGTGGCACGGATGATGATGTTCGGCACCTTCGTGGGCCGGACCCTCACCGGCGACAAGGCCGCTCCGGGGAAGGTTCCGTTCACCGACGTCTTCCTCCACGGCCTCGTGCGCGACGAGCACGGCCAGAAGATGTCCAAGTCCAAGGGCAACGGCATCGACCCGCTCGACTGGGTGGACCGCTTCGGCGCCGACGCCCTGCGCTTCACCCTGGCCCGCGGGGCCAACCCGGGCGGCGACCTGTCGGTCGGGGACGACGCCGCCCAGGCGTCCCGCAATTTCGCCACCAAGCTGTTCAACGCCACCCGCTTCGCGCTGATGAACGGGGCGAAGGTGGGCGAACTGCCCGCCGCATCCGCGCTCACCGATGCCGACCGGTGGATCCTGCACCGGCTCGGGGAGGTGCGGGTGGGCGTCGACGACGCGCTGGACCGCTATGAGTTCTCCAAGGCGTGCGAGGCCCTGTACCACTTCGCCTGGGACGAGGTGTGCGACTGGTACCTCGAGCTCGCGAAGGTCCAGTTCGGTTCGGACGACGACGCGCGCGCCTCCGAGCGAGCCGAGAACACGAGACTCGTCCTCGGACACGTGTTGGACGTCCTCATGCGGATGCTGCACCCGGTGATCCCGTTCGTCACGGAGACGCTGTGGACCGCACTGACCGAACGGGAGTCCGTGGTGGTCGCGGACTGGCCCACCGACGTGGCGCCGGCCGATGACGCCACGGGGCCGGTCCGCCGCGTGGCCGACGCCCAGACCCTCGTCACCGAGATCCGGCGGTTCCGCTCCGACCAGGGCCTCAAGCCCGGTCAGCGGGTGCCGGCACGGATCTCCGGCGTGGACGCCGCCGACCTGCCGGTGGACCTGCTCGCCCAGGTGTGCGCGCTCGCCCGGCTGACCCCGGCCGCCGAGGACTTCACCGCCACGGCCTCGCTCGAGGTCCGGCTCGGGTTGTCGACGGTAGACGTGGAGATCGACACCTCCGGGACGATCGACCTCGCCGCCGAGCGACGCAGGTTGGAGAAGGATCTCGCCGCCGCCCGCAAGGAACTCGAGACCACCGGTGCCAAACTCGGCAACGAGGCGTTCCTGGGCAAGGCGCCCGACCACGTCGTCGACAAGATCCGCGGTCGCCGCGACCTCGCCGAGGCCGAGGTCTCCCGGATCACCGCCCGGCTCGAGTCGATGCCGGCAGGAAGTGACCCCGCGTGAGCGATCGACAGTGGCTCCCACCGCACGACCCGAGCGAGGGGTGGGACACCCCGACCGAGGAGGACGTCGCCGAGATGCTCGGCGAGGACGGCCTCGTCTCGGGCGTCCCGCTCGGTGGTCCGATCCCGGGTGACGAGGACGGCGACGGCGACGATCACCTGCCGCCGCGCCCGGTCCCCGAGGTCGGCAGCCCCGAATGGCAGGCCGACGCGGCCGACCTGGCCGCGGTCGAGGAGGAACTGACGACCCGCTGGCCGGAGTCCCGCCTCGAGCCGAGCCTGGACCGGATCGCCGAGCTGATGTCCGTGCTCGGCGATCCGCAGCACGCGTACCCCGTGGTCCACGTGGCGGGCACCAACGGCAAGACATCGGTCACGCGGATGGTCGACGCGCTGCTGCGGGCCCTGCACCAGCGCACCGGACGCAACTCCAGCCCCCACCTGCAGAGCGTCACCGAGCGCATCGCGCTCGACGGGGAGCCGGTCACCGCCCGCACCTTCGTGGACACCTACCGCGAACTCCAGCCCTATCTCGAGCTCGTCGACCAGCGGTCCGAGGAGGCCGGCGGCCCACGGATGAGCTACTTCGAGGTGCTGACCGCGATGGCGTTCGCCGCGTTCGCCGACGCACCGGTCGAGGTGGCGGTCGTGGAGACGGGGATGGGCGGGACGTGGGACGCCACGAACGTGGTCCGGCCCGCCGTCGCCGTGATCACCCCCGTCGGCCTGGACCACACCGACTACCTGGGCGAGGACCTCGCGACGATCGCGGGGGAGAAGGCCGGGATCATCCAGCCGGGCCCGGAGGACGACCTGCTGCCGCGGGACCCGATCGCCGTGATCGGACGCCAGGAGCCCGAGGCCATGGACGTCCTGCTGCGTCGCGCCGTGGAGGTGGGCGCGGTCGTCGCCCGCCTCGGTTCGGAGTTCGACGTCGTCGAGCGACGGGTCGCCGTCGGTGGCCAGCAACTCACCCTGCGAGGCCTCGGGGGCGAGTACCCCGAGGTGTTCCTCCCGCTGTTCGGGGAGCACCAGGCCGAGAACGCCGCGACCGCGCTCGCGGCCGTCGAGGCGTTCTTCGGCGCGGGCCCGGACAGGGCCCTGGACCCGGAACTCATCCGTGCCGGCTTCGCGGCGGTCGACAATCCCGGGCGCCTCGAGCGGCTCAGCTCCAGCCCCACCGTCCTGGTGGACGCCGCCCACAACGGACACGGCGGACGCGCACTCGCCGAGGCTGTCACCTCGGAGTTCGACTTCAAGCGGCTGGTCGCCGTGGTCGCGATGCTCGACGGCAAAGATGCCGACGCGTTTCTCGCCGCACTCGAGCCGGTGGTGGAGGAGGTCGTCGTCACCCGGGCCGCCTCATCGCGCGCGATGGACCCGGGCGACCTCGCACGCATCGCCGAGGAACGGTTCACCGCCCAGCGCGTCCACGTGGTGGACACCCTGCCCGACGCGGTCAGCGCGGCCCTCGACCTGGTCGGGGTCCCGGATCCGACCGCGGACGACGACGTCTCGGGCGTCGGCGTGCTCATCGCGGGTTCCGTGGTGACCGCCGGGGCCGCCCGCAGCCTGTTCGGAAAGGACGCACAGTGACCGACCCGACCCCCGGCCCCCGGGGCGCCGCGCACGAGCCCTCGGTGGACCCGTGGAAGGGGCTGCGGGGCATCATGGCCGGCACTCTCGTGCTCGAGGCGATCGTGATCGGTCTGGTGCTGACGGTCATCGCCCGGCTCGACGGCGGCGCCCACTTCCAGCCGTGGAAGGTGTGGTTCGTCAGCCTCCTCGCGGTCGCGATGCTCGTGGCCAGTGGACTCCAGCGCAAGCCCTGGGCGATCCCGCTGAACCTCACGCTCGCGGGTCTGGCCGTCGCCGGCTGGGCCGTGCACTGGTCGATGGGGGTCTGCGGCCTGATGTTCGCCGCGGTCTGGGCGTACATCCTGTACCTGCGCCGGGACCTGACCCGCCGGATGGCCGGTGGCTATCTGCCCAGCCAGCACGACTGACGGCTCCGGACGGTCGGCGTGGACACCGGGCTTGTAGGATCGCCCTCGTGACCGAGAGAACTTTCTTCCTCATCAAGCCCGACGGTGTCGAGCGCGCGCTGACCGGGACCATCCTGGCCCGTATCGAGGCCAAGGGCCTCAAGATCGTCGCCATGGACATGCGTCAGGTGTCCCAGGAGACGGCGGCCGAGCACTACGCCGAGCACTCCGAGCGTCCGTTCTACGGGGACCTGCTCGAGTTCATCACCTCCGGTCCGGTCGTCGCCGGCGTGCTCGAGGGGCCCCGGGCGATCGCCGCGTGGCGTCAGCTCGCCGGGGGCACCGACCCGGTGGAGAAGGCCGCGCCCGGCTCCATCCGTGGCGACTTCGGTCTCGAGACCCAGTTCAACCTCGTCCACGGCTCGGACTCCGAGGAGTCCGCCGCCAGTGAGATCGCGCTCTGGTTCCCCGGTCTGTAGATCCCCGTCCTCCCGCAGTGATCGAGCTGCGCGCCCGTCGGCCCCGAGGCCCGGCGGGCGCGTTTGCGTTCGGTGGTGCCGGGCGACGACGTTTCGGCGGCGGGTGTGGGAGAATGGTCGAAGCCCATCCTGGCGAGTGGACCACCAGTCCGCCCCGGAACGGGCGCCCGCCACCCGTGGCCCGGTTCGTCCCGGTGCCGCGGACCACAAGACGTCGTCCCACCCAGGTGGGGCCCAGACAAGAAGACGCCCGACCCCGTGCGGCGGCGTGGGTCACCGGTATCCGGTGACGTGATCGCGCCCGGAGTCCGGCCGGAGGAGACACGTGTCGGATCCGAACCTGACAATCGACGACATCAACGCGCTTCCCGAGAGGATGCGCGCGCACGCGGCCGCCAGGGCCGTGGGCATGAGCAGCAGGGAATTCCTGACCGCCATGGCCGGGATCGGCGTGGAGATCAAGAGCGCCCAGTCCGGGGTGACCCGGGAGGTGCTGCTCGACTGGTTCACCAGCCGCGGGCAGGACACGGGGACGGCGCCCGGTGCCGCGCCGGCAGGGGACACCGGTGCCCAGGCGCCGGCGGCCGAGGCGTCCGCGACCGACGCCCCCGCCCGGAAGGCCCCGGCGGACAAGGCGCCTGTGGAAAAGGCCCCCGCGAAGAAGGCCGCCGCCAAGAGGGCGGCCAAGGCGCCCGCCAGGAAGACCGCGGAGAAGACCCCCACCGCAGAGGTGCCCGCCGACCCGGCGTCGGCTGAGGCGACCGCCGCTGGGACAACGCCGGCCGAGACGCCGGCCGAGGCGCCTGCTGCAGAGTCGGCGACGGGCGGGACGGCGGCGACGGAGACCGCTCCCGCGAAGAAGGCGTCCGGCAGGAAGAGCCCGGCGCGCAAGACCACAGCCGAGAAGACCGCCGAGAAGGCCACGGACGCCGAGAAGTCCGCCTCCAGGTCCGCGGAGAAGTCCGGCACGAGGACCGGGACGAAGTCCGTGCAGGGCTCTGCGGACGACTCCGCAGGGACCGGGGGAGCCGGGACGAGCGGCCGGAACCGCCCGGCGCTGCCCGAGATCGCGATCGTCACCGGCGAGGTGGGGTCGGAGGAGTCGGGCAACCGTCGGCGTCGGTCCACCGCGACCCCGTCGTTCTCTCCGCTGTTCCTCTCGCCCGACGAGGCTCCCGCGCAGACGCAGGCGGACACCCGCTCGGGCGACGAGCCCCGCGGCCGCCGGGGCCAGGGCCAGACCCAGGGCCGGGCCCGCACCGAGACCGCCCCCGACACCGCCCCCACCCCTCCCGCCGAGGACGCGCAGGTCGAGCAGGACGGGCAGGAGCAGGGATCCGACGACGGCCGCGCCACGGACCAGTCCGACTCCGGTGACGGCGGGGCCCGTCGTCGCCGTCGGGGCCGTCGTGGGCGTGGGCGCGGGCGCGGCGAGGCCGGCGACGACCAGAACGGCGAGAACACCGGGACCGAGTCGTCGGACGACGGAGACCAGCGCGGCAGCGACCAGCGCGGCAGCGACCAGCGCGACGACGCCCCGGACGAGACCTCCGGCAGCGATGACGGGAGCTCCGACGCCCGTCCCGATTCCGCCGCCGAGACCGACGACCGGTCCGCCGACGACTCCGACGGGCAGTCCGGTCCGGGTGACGCCGACGGTGACGATTCGGACGACTCGGGGAACGGTCCGTCGGGTTCGAGGCGCCGTCGCCGTCGTCGTCGTCGCAGTGGGAGCTCCGGCTCCGACGACACCCAGACGTCCAACGATGACCCGCCCCAGACCGAGGTCCACGAACGCGAGGCCCGCCGTCGCTCCGGACGCGGGGGACAGGGCTCGGGTACGTCGTCCGACGAGGTCCAGGGCATCACCGGCTCCACGCGGCTCGAGGCCAAGCGCCAGCGTCGCCGCGACGGCCGCGAGGCCGGTCGTCGTCGCCAGCCGATCCTCTCCGAGTCCGAGTTCCTCGCCCGCCGCGAGGCCGTGGACCGCGTCATGGTGGTCCGTGAGAAGCAGCGCGGCGACGGCAAGGGCGTCATGACCCAGGTGGGCGTGCTCGAGGACAAGGTTCTCGTGGAGCACTTCGTCACCACCGAATCGGCGCGTTCGATGGTCGGCAACGTCTACCTCGGCCGTGTGCAGAACGTGCTGCCCAGCATGGAGGCGGCGTTCGTCGACATCGGGCGCGGCCGCAACGGCGTCCTGTACGCCGGCGAGGTCAACTGGGAGGCCGCCGGGCTCGGTGGCAAGGCCCGGCGGATCGAGCAGGCGCTCAAGTCCGGCGACATGGTGCTGGTGCAGGTCACCAAGGACCCGATCGGGCAGAAGGGTGCCCGCCTGTCCACGCAGATCTCGCTGGCCGGGCGCTTCCTCGTGTACGTGCCCGACGGCAACTCCACCGGCATCTCGCGCAAGTTGCCCGACACCGAGCGTCGCCGCCTCAAGACGATCCTCAAGGAGGTCGTGCCGGAGGGCTCCGGCGTGATCATCCGCACCGCCGCCGAGGGCGTCAGCGCGGAGGAGATCGGCCGCGACGTCGAGCGCCTGGCCGCCCAGTGGACCGAGATCTCGGAGGCGGCCGCCAAGCGCACCGGCTCCGGGGCCGGCACGCCCGTGGCCCTGTATGAGGAGCCGGACCTGCTGGTCAAGGTCGTCCGCGACCTGTTCAACGAGGACTTCTCCAAGCTCGTCATCCAGGGCGAGACGTCCTGGGACACGGTGCACGACTACGTCTCGCGGGTCGCGCCCGAGATGACGGAGCGCGTGGAGCGGTACGACAACCCGGATGTGGACGTGTTCGCCACCTACCGTGTGGACGAGCAGCTGGCCAAGGCGCTCGACCGCAAGGTGTGGCTGCCCTCCGGCGGCTCCCTGGTGATCGACCGCACCGAGGCGATGACCGTCATCGACGTCAACACCGGCAAGTACACCGGGTCCGGCGGCAACCTCGAGGAGACCGTCACCAAGAACAACCTCGAGGCCGCCGAGGAGATCGTCCGCCAGCTGCGCCTGCGCGACGTCGGCGGGATGGTGATCATCGACTTCATCGACATGGTGCTCGAGTCCAACCGCGACCTCGTGCTGCGGCGCCTCACCGAGGCGCTGGGGCGCGATCGCACCCGCCACCAGGTCTCCGAGGTCACGTCACTGGGGCTGGTGCAGCTCACCCGCAAGAAGCTCGGTACCGGGCTGGTCGAGGCGTTCTCCACCCCGTGCGAGCACTGCCAGGGCCGCGGGCTGATCGTGCACGCGGACCCCCTGCACACCGAGTCGCACAACGCCGACGAGCCCGGTGGCCGCCGCGGCCGTCGCAAGGGTGGCAACGGCAAGGGCTCGGGGGAGTCCGAGGCGCCCGCGCCCAAGCAGGCCGCGCGCAAGGACGGCCCCGCGCCGGCCGCACACCCGGCCGCGCTCGCGATCTCACGGCAGAACGCCGAGGCAGACGCCGACAGCGGCACCGAACCGAACGGCCAGGGTGGCACCCGCACCGACGGGGGCCGTGACACCGACCGGGGCCGTGACGCGGCGCCCGAGACCCGGGCAGCCGGGACAGCGGACGCCGACGCCCGGGGGGCCACCGCCCCCGAGGTCGTGACCGCGCCCGCCGCGGAGGCACCGGCCGCGCCCGCCGCGGAGGCACCGGCCGCGCCGACGCCGGAAACCGCCGAGCCGGACTCGGCGGACGCCGCCGGAACCACGCGGCCGGCGCGTCGCCGCCGGGCAGCGAGGCGGGCCACGAGCAGTGCTCCGGCGCCGACGACCGCGGCCGAGGACGCAGCCGCGGCCGAGGTGACCGACTCCCCGCAGTCCGAGGCCGCCGTGGTGGCAGAGGCGGAGACCGTCGTGGAGCAGGTCTCCACCCCGGGTCCCGACACTGCGGCTCCGGACACGGCGGGTCCGGATACCGGGCCCACGGGTCAGGCCCCGGGCGGGCGCCGCCCCCGCCGGCGGTCCACCCGCCGCGAGGCTGGCGCCGCCGGGACCAACACCGCGCCGCAGGCCGCACCGGCCGATCCGGTCGCGAAGGTCGAGGCCGCGCCCCTGGCGGAAGCGCCCACCACGGTGGTCGCCGAGCCGCGCAGACGGCCCGCGAGGCGACGTGCCACCAGGACGACGACCGCCCCCGCGGGCGACTGACGCACCCGGCCGCGGGCCGGCGGCACGGTCGGTTTGACCTGCTGTGCCGCCGGACCGTAACCTTGACAGGTCGCTCGTCGCGGCGCTATGTCGTGGCGCGAGGAGTCGCGCGACGGGACCGGGAACGGTTCCGGGGCCCGCGACCCTCGACCGACGCGAGTCGGCGAGCAAGAGAGAACACCGCACACCAGGTGTGGTCGCCCCAGGCGGCCGCACACCCGAGAAGCAAGGGGAAGCCCTCGATGTACGCGATCGTCAAGACCGGCGGCAAGCAGTACAAGGTCGCCGAAGGGGACCACGTCAAGGTCGAGAAGATCGAGGGCGAGGCCGGAACCTCCGTGTCGCTGTCCCCGATCCTCGTGGTCGACGGTTCGGCCGTCACCTCCGACGCCGACGCCCTGGCCAAGGTCACCGTCTCCGGCGAGATCGTCGAGCAGACCAAGGGACCGAAGATCCGGATCCACAAGTTCAAGAACAAGACCGGGTACCACAAGCGTCAGGGCCACCGTCAGAAGCTGACGGTCGTCAAGATCACCGGTATCAAGTAATCCATCTCCGGCCGCTCAGGCCACCAGCTCAGCGCCCTCGGGCGTGCTCCCTGAAGGAGGGACTCGGACATGGCAAGTAAGAAGGGCGCATCCAGCACCCGTAACGGTCGTGACTCCAACGCACAGCGCCTCGGCGTCAAGCGGTTCGGCGGCCAGGAGGTCAACGCCGGTGAGATCCTGGTGCGCCAGCGCGGCACCAAGTTCCACCCGGGCGTCAACGTCGGCCGTGGTGGCGACGACACCCTGTTCGCCCTCTCCGCCGGTGCGGTGGAGTTCGGCACCAAGCGCGGTCGCAAGACCGTGAACATCGTGCCGGCCGGCGCCGAGGCCTGAGCCTCCCAGCCGACCACTTTCATGAACAGCCCTCGGGGGCCGGGCGGGGTCGTCAAGACCTCACACCCGGCCCCCGAGAGTATTTGCACCACCCCGCCCGTCACCACCCGTCACCCGGAGGAGTCCCCACCATGTCGAGATTCATCGACCGCGTAGTGCTCCACCTCGCAGCGGGGGACGGCGGCCGCGGCTGCACCTCGGTGCACCGCGAGAAGTTCAAGCCCCTCGGCGGCCCCGACGGCGGCAACGGCGGGCACGGCGGCGACGTCGTCCTCGTCGTGGACCCCCAGGTCCACACCCTGCTCGACTTCCACTTCCGGCCCCACGCCCGCGCGGGCCGGGGCCAGCCGGGTATGGGCGCCAACCGCAACGGTGCCCAGGGCGCCGACCTCGTGTTGTCGGTGCCGCCCGGCACCGTCGTGCTCGACGAGGACGGCGAGGTGCTGGCCGACCTCACCGGCGTCGGCACCCGCTTCGTCGCCGCCGAGGGTGGCAAGGGCGGGCTGGGCAACGCCGCCCTGGCATCCCGGGCCCGCAAGGCCCCCGGCTTCGCGCTGCTCGGCGAGCCCGGCGAGGTCCGCGATCTCACGCTCGAGCTCAAGTCCATGGCCGACGTCGGACTGGTGGGCTTCCCGTCCGCCGGGAAGTCCTCCCTGGTCTCGGTTCTCTCGGCGGCCAAGCCCAAGATCGCCGACTACCCCTTCACCACCCTGGCACCCAACCTCGGCGTGGTCTCGGTCGGCGACGACACCTTCACCATCGCCGACGTCCCCGGCCTCATCCCCGGGGCCAGCGAGGGCCGGGGCCTGGGTCTGGACTTCCTGCGTCACATCGAGCGCACCGCCGTGCTGGCCCACGTGGTGGACTGCGCGAACCTCGAGTCCGACCGGGACCCGATCTCCGACGTGGACGCCCTCGAGGCCGAGCTCGCCGCCTACCGGTCCGAACTCACCGACGCCGGGATCGGCGACCTGGCAGACCGCCCCCGCGTGGTCGTGCTCAACAAGATCGACGTGCCGGACGCCGCCGACATGGCGGAGATGGTGCGCGAGCACTTCGAGGCCAAGGGGTGGCCGGTCTATGCGATCTCCGCGGTGGCCCACAAGGGGTTGGACGAGCTGCGGTACGGCCTGTACGAGTTGATCAAGGCGCACCGTAAGGCCAACCCGCCCGCCGCGCCCGAGCGGATCGTCATCCGCCCCAAGGCGGTGGACGTCGAGGAGTTCCGCGTCCGCCCGGATCCCGCCGACCGCGGCGCGTTCATCGTCACCGGGGCCAAGCCCGAGCGGTGGATCCGTCAGACCGAGTTCGACAACGACGAGGCCGTGGGCTTCCTCGCCGACCGGCTGGCCCGGATCGGGGTCGAGGAGGCGCTCATCAAGGCCGGCGCCACGGAGGGCTGCACCGTCACCATCGGCGACGTCTCGTTCGAGTGGGAGCCGCAGACCCCGGCCGGCGTCGACCTCATGCGCACCGGGCGTGGCACCGACATCCGGCTCGAGTCCGACGAGCGGATCGGCGCCACCGAGCGCAAGTACCGCAAGCGGGTGCGCCGCGGCCTGATCGACCCGGACGAGGAGATCCTGGAGTGACCACGGAGCGGGAGTTGCGCCGTCGTATCGGCGCGGCCCGCCGCGTGGTGGTCAAGATCGGCTCGTCGGCCATCACCAGCTTCCACGGCGGGATCCGGCGGACCGAACTCGACGCACTCGCCGACGTCTGCCAGTCGCGCATGACCGCGGGGTCGGACGTCTTCGTCGTCTCCTCCGGTGCGATCGGCGCCGGCATGGCCCCACTGGGGATGACCACCCGCCCCGGCACCCTGTCCGCGAAGCAGGCCGCGGCCAGCGTCGGCCAGCTCGAGCTGGCGCGCGCGTGGGGCGACTCGTTCGCCCGCTTCGACCGCGTGGTGGGCCAGGTCCTGCTCACGGCCGCCGACATCGGCCGGCGGGACAGTGCCGCCAACGCCCAGCGGACCCTCGATCGCCTGCGCACCCTGCACGCGGTGCCGGTGATCAACGAGAACGACACCGTGGCCACCAACGAGATCCGGTTCGGTGACAACGACCGGCTCGCCGCGTTGGTCGCGCACCTCATCAGCGCCGACGCCCTCATCCTGCTCTCGGACGTCGACGCCCTGTACGACTCCGACCCGCGCAAGGGCGGGGCCAGCGCGGTGACCATGGTCGGCGGCGAGGGCGACCTCGACGGCGTGATCGCCGGTGCCGGCGGTGCCCTGGGGACCGGCGGCATGGCCTCCAAGCTTGCCGCCGCCCGTCTGGCCGCGGACGCGGGCATCCCGGTCCTGCTCACGGCCGCGGAGCTGGCGCCGCAGGCCCTCGCCGCCGACCCGACGGTAGGCACGGTCTTCGCGGCCCGGCCCGAGCGGATGACCGCCCGGCGCTTCTGGGTCCGGCACGCCGCGGACGCCCGCGGGGCGGTCCTGCTGGACGACGGAGCGGTCCGAGCGGTGACCGGCTCGCGACGCTCCCTGCTACTGGCCGGGGTGACCGGGGTGGACGGGCTGTTCCACTTCGGCGACGTCATCGAGATGCACGACGTCGACGGCCGGGTGGTCGCCCGCGGGATCGCCCAGTACGACTCGGTCGAGGTCCGCGCCCGATTGGCGGACCGGGCGGCGGGCGGCACCGGCTCCGGTCAGGGGCGCCCGTTGGTGCACGCCGACGACCTCGTCCCGGTCTGACCAGCGCTGGTCTGACCACCGACCCCGGTCGGCCCGCGCTCAGCCGTCCGTGACGGTCCCCTCGGTGTGGACCGGGGTGACGGTCCCCTCCTCGAGGTTGTAGATCGCGCCGACGATCGCGGTGCGGCCCTCGGTGATCGCGCGGTCGACGGCGGCCGACTTCTGCCGGATCGCGGTGACGGTGTGGCGGACGTTCTCCACCACCACGTCGTCGTACCCGGCGTCCGGGTCGCGCCGCGCCTCGAACACGGCCGGCGAGATCCGCTCGACCACGTCGCGCAGGTAGCCGGACGGGGTGGAGTGCGTGTCGATGGCGGTGATCGTGGCGCCCACCGCACCGCACGAGGTGTGTCCCAGGACCAGGGTCAGCGGGATGTTCAGGGCCTCGATCCCGAACTCGATCGACCCGAGCACCGACGAGTCCACGATGTGGCCGGCGTTGCGGATCACGAACAGGTCGCCGAGCCCCTGGTCGAAGACGACCTCGGCGGGGACGCGGGAGTCCGCGCAGCCGAACACCTGCGCGAACGGATTCTGCTGGCCGGCGAGCTCGGTGCGCCGAGAGGGGTCTTTGTGCTCGTTGAGGTTCTCCCCGGCCACGTAGCGGGCGTTGCCGCGGAGTAGCCGGGCCAGTGCGGTCTCCGGTGTCTTTGCGATCTGCATGGCCCTATTTTGCTCCTCGACGCTCACCCGTGGTGCGGCAGGGCCGCATCTGTCAGCTCGAGGACCTCCACGCAGTCGCCGTCGATCGTCAGGGTGGCCTCGTCGTGCGCGCGGGTGCGGCCGCGGTTGACCACCGCGACGGGCGTGCCGGTGGTCACCGCACGCCGTACGAACCGGTATCCGGAGCGGACGGTCAGGGAGGAGCCGACGACGACGAGGACGTCAGAGGAGTCCACGAGGTCGTTCGCCGCGTGGACACGGGAGGCGGGGACGTTCTCGCCGAAGTAGACGATGTCTGGTTTGAGAACTCCCGAGCAGGCCAGACAATCGACCATGCGGAAGTCCGAGGTCTCGGCCAGGACGGCGTCGGCATCCGGCGCCACCTCGATCGCCCCGCGGGAGGTCACGCGTTCGATGAAGCCGGGGTTGAGGCGTTCGAGCTGTTCGTGCAGCGCCCACCGGCTCTGTCGCAGGCCGCAGTCCAGGCAGATGACCACGGCGTAGGTCCCGTGCAGGTCCACGAGCCGGCGGTTGCCCGCCTTGAGGTGCAACAGGTCCACGTTCTGGGTGATCACCCCGGTGACCAGGCCGCGACGCTCCCAGTCGGCGAGCAGGAGGTGCGCGGCGTTGGGTCGCGCGGCCTCCATGTGCCGCCACCCGAGGTGGTTGCGCGCCCAGTAGTGCCGGCGGAACGTGGGGTCGCGCACGAACTGCTGGAACGTCATCGGGGTCCGACCGGGCGAATCGGGGCCGCGATAGTCGGGGATGCCCGACGGGGTCGAGATGCCGGCGCCGGTGAGCACCACCGCCCGTCGGCCCCGGAGGAGTTCGGCGAGTGCGGCCGCGCGGTCGGGCAGGTCCGGGTCCGCCTCCGTGCGCTCGGCCGGCGTCCAGGCGGTTTCGCGGATCCTGACCATCTAGAGGCCCCCGGGCCCCGAGGGGTCGTGCGCGCACACCACGTCGAGGGTGTCGCGGCGACGCCGGGCCAACCCGGCGAGCCTGGCGTGCGTCAGGGACACCGCGCCCGGTTCCAGGGCCAGGGCGCGTTCCAGGACGGGGATCGGCCTCGGCACGCGACCCGCCGGACCGATCTGCCCCCGGTGGTAGAAGGCGTCCCCGGCGTGGAGGAGGTCCTTGTCGTCGTCACCGCCACCGGGCACGACCACGCCGGCGTGACCCACCGCGTGGCCCGGCAGGTCCACCAGCATCATCCCCTCGGCGACATGGTCCAGGGGGTGCGCCCGGAAGCCCTCCCACCGGTCGGTCCCGTAGGAGTACTCGACGAACCGCGGCCCGTGCGACCACTGGGGGCGGCGGTACCGGCGGCGCTCGACGAACCGCGGCGTGCGCACCGCCCACGTCAGCGCCTGGGCGACGACGTGCACCTGCGCTTCCGGGAAGTCGGCGAGCCCCCCGATGTGGTCGACGTCCATGTGGGTCAGCACGATGTGCCGCACGTCCCGCGGATCCAGGCCCAGCGCCCCGATGCGGTGGACGGCGGTCTCGCCGGTGCGCAGCGCCGGGCGCAGCGCGTGGCGCATCGCCCCGAGGCGTCCGGCCGGGTCGGCGATGTCCTGCAACCCGATCCCGGAATCCACCAGCACGAGCCCGTCCGGGGCCTCCACGAGCAGCACGCGCGTCGGAACGAGGCCCCCCATCGTGCCGCAGTTGAGCTGGTGGATCCGCATGGGAGAAACGGTACCGATCGACGGTAGGGTGCGTGGCATGGCCGCAGGTGGAGTGCTCGATCCACGACCGGTGGTCCGCGTCGAGCGGCAGCGCGACGGGGGCGTGGCCGAGTGGGTCGATCCCGTGGCGGCCGGGGCGGGGCGGTGGCCGTACTCGATCCCGGCGGTGGCCCAGCTGTTGCGCGAGGGACTCGAACTCGACGACCTCACCGTGCTCGTGGGGGAGAACGGCGCCGGCAAGTCGACGATCGTCGAGGCCGTCGCCATGGCGTACGGGCTCGGCGCCGAGGGCGGGTCGGTCAACGGCCGTGACGTCACCTGGGAGTCGGAGTCCCCGCTGCACGACTCACTGCGGCTGGTCCGGGGCGGGGGCGCGCCGAAGTGGGGCTACTTCCTGCGCGCCGAGACCATGCACGGCATGTTCACCTACCTGCAGACCGCGCAGAAGGAGCAGACCTCCGGGCCCGTGGAGCACTTCCACACGCGCAGCCACGGTGAGGCGTTCTGGGACATCGTCACCACCTCGCGGTTCTCCGGCGGCGGGTTGTTCGTGCTGGACGAGCCCGAGGCCGGGCTGTCCTTCGACGCCCAACTCCGACTGGTCGCCCTGCTGCTCGAGCTGGCCGACCGGCGCGGGGCGCAGGTGCTCATGGCCACCCACTCGCCGATCCTCGCCTCGGTGCCCGGCGCCGCGGTGTACGAGCTCTCCGACGCCGGGATGCACCGCACCCGGTGGGAGGATCTGGCGATGGTCGACCACCACCGGCGCTATCTCGACGCGCCGGAACGGTATCTGCGCCACCTGCTGGAGTGACCGGGCACACTGGGGCGCATGAGCCGCTCTGAGTCCCGATCGCACCGCACCACCGGCGAGGCCCGGCCCGTCCACCCCGTCTACCCGGAGTGGCAGCCGCCGTCGGCGTCACGGGCGGCCAACACCGGACCGCTTCCCGCGCCCGAGCCGGGCTTCACCCCGGACGTGATCGTCGTGGGCCACGGGCTCTCCGGGCTCGTCGCCACCCACGAGGCGACCCGCGCGGGCAAGAAGGTGCTCGTGGTGGACCAGGAGAACGAGAAGAACCTCGGCGGTCAGGCGTTCTGGTCGCTGGGCGGCCTCTTCCTGGTCGACACACCCGAGCAGCGGCGGATCGGGATCTCCGACTCGCTCGAGTTGGCGTGGCGGGACTGGCTCGGCTCCGCCGGCTTCGACCGGCCGGAGGACCACTGGCCGCGGCAGTGGGCGCGGGCGTACGTCGAGTTCGCCGCGGGGGAGAAGCGGCGGTACCTCCACGACCTGGGCCTGCGGATCATCCCCACCGTCGGCTGGGCCGAACGCGGCGGCGGCGACGTGGCCGGGCACGGCAACTCCGTCCCGCGCTTCCACGTGACCTGGGGGACCGGGCCCGAGGTGGTGCGGGTGTTCGAGGAACCCGTCCTGGAGGCCGCCCGGGCCGGGCTCGTGCGCTTCGCCGTACGTCACCGGGTGGACGAGATCGTGGTCGAGGACGGTCGCGCCGTCGGAGTGCGAGGAGCGACCCTCGTACCCTGCGACCATGACAGGGGTGTGGTCTCCCCGCGCGAGGAGACCGGCGCGTTCGAGTTCCGGGCCGGGGCGGTGCTCCTCGCCTCCGGCGGTATCGGCGGCAACCCCGACCTCGTTCGTCGGTACTGGCCCACCGACCGGCTCGGCGACGCTCCCGAGCGCCTGATCCTGGGGGTGCCCGAGCACGTGGACGGCCGCATCCTGGAGATCTCCGCGGTGGCCGGGGCCAACCTCATCAACCGGGACAGGATGTGGCACTACACCGAGGGCGTCGAGCACTACGCGCCCGTGTGGCCCTCGCACGCGATCCGCATCATCCCCGGGCCGTCCACCCTGTGGCTGGACGCGAACGGCGACCGGATGCCGGTACCGCTGTTCCCGGGGTTCCACACCACGGCGTCCATCGAGGCCATCCGCCGCACCGGCCGGGACTACTCCTGGTTCATCCTCGACTCCGCCATCGCCGGCAAGGAGTTCATCCTCTCCGGCTCCGAGCAGAACCCCGAGCTGACGGACAAGAGCATCAGGAAGTTCGCCTCCAAGGCCGGCAGCGGACTGCCGCCGTCGATCGCCGAGTTCGCCGAGAAGGGCGTCGACTGGGTGGTCGCGGACACTCTCGAGGAGATGGTCGTCGGCATGAACTCACTGCTGCGCGACGGGGAGCCGGAGCTCGACGTGGAGCGGGTGCGCGAGTTCGTCCTGGCGATGGACGGGCAGATGGACAACCCGTTCGCCAAGGACGCCCAGGTGCAGGCCATCCACAACGCCCGGCGCGTCCTCACCGACAAGCTCACCCGGTTGGCCAAGCCGCACCGGCTGCTCAGGGACTCGGGGCAGGGCACGGGCTCGGCGGCCGGCTCCGGCGGCCCGCTCATCGCGGTCAAGGTGCACCTCATGACCCGCAAGACGCTCGGCGGCATCGAGACGACCCTCGACTCCCAGTGCCTGACCCCCGACGGCGAGCCCTTCCCGGGCCTGTACGCGGCGGGTGAGGTCGCCGGCTTCGGCGGCGGCGGCGTGCACGGGTACAACTCGCTGGAGGGGACGTTCCTCGGCGGGTGCATCTTCTCCGGGCTCAAGGCGGGCCGGGCGATGGCGCGGGAGGCCTGATCGGCGCAGGCGGCCGCGAGGAGCGCACGCTCTCCGCGGCGAGGATCGGTATCGCCGGCGCGGCGGTCGTCGGCGTCGCCTTCGGCATGGCGCGGTACGTCTACGGGCTCACCCTGCCCGACATCCGCCGGGACCTCGGTCTGCCGGAGCTGGTGCTCGGGCTCGTCGCCAGCGCCACGTTCGTCGGCTACCTGGCCGGCCTGCTGCTCGCGGGACCCCTGACGGCCCGGCGTGGACCGCGCGCACCGACCACCGTGGGCGGGGTCTGCGGCGCGCTCGGTGCCGCCATCGTGGTGACCGCCCAGTCGCCGTGGCTGCTCGCGGTGGGCGCGGTTCTGGCCGGCAGCGCGGGCGGCACCTGTCGTTCGGGCGCGGCATCCACTTCTGCCTGGGTGCGGCCCTGGCGCGCATGGAATCCCGCGCCGCACTCGACTTCCTCCTCGATCTCGGCGGGGACCTCGAGATCGACGTCTCGCGGACCGAATGGCACCAGAGTCTTCTGGTCCGTCGCCTCCGGAGCCTCCGACTCACAGTGTGAACCGGACGTCGGCGAACGGGCCCGGCGAGGGCGCTCAGTCGTCGCCGGTCACCACTTCTGTGGAGCCAACCTCGTCCGCCCCGTGCGCCCCGCGCGCCCCCGCCTCGACTCGCCGCTCCCGCGCCTGTCTGCGCCCCCGCAGTACGCCGAGTTCATAGGTGGCCAGGACGATCAGCCACAGGGCCGTGATGGGGATGACGAACCAGAGCATGGCGGCGCTGAACGGATCCAACGCGTCGTGGTCGGCAACCTGCAGCACCACGTAGACGACGTACGCGGCGTAGAAGCCGGTGAAGAGCAGTCCCTCCCACCGCTTGATCGCCATACCGGTGAAGGCGATCGGGAGCAGGGCCAGCGAGACGGCGAGCATGATCGGCAGGTCGAAGCGGACGGCCCCGGGGGCGACGTCGATGGGCGTGATGAGCGAGGTCATCCCGAGAACGGCACCGATGTTGAACATGTTGCTACCGACGATGTTGCCGATGGCCAGGTCCCGTTCGCCGCGGATCGCCGCCACCACGCTCGTGGCGAGCTCCGGCAGCGACGTCCCGACCGCCACCACCGTGAGACCGATGACCAGGTCACTCATTCCCCATGCCGACGCGAGATCACTCGCCGCCGCGACGAGTAGTCGCGCGCCGACCACCAGCAGGGCCACTCCGACGACCACGAAGGCGCTGCTGACCAGAACCGGGTGTGACGACGCGACGCCGGACGACCGCGTCTCGGCGGCACTGGCGCCACCTGCGGCGGCACCACCCGCGCCGTCGACGGCGGCGTCGCCACCACCGGCGCCGTCAGCGACCGGGTCCTCCGGTGCCGCGGCGGCCCGGCCTCCATCCTGCTTGCGCGAGATGACGATCGTCGCCACCACATACGCCACGAGGCCGGCGAACAACAGCAGACCGTCGAGGAAGCTGATCGTGCCGTCGAGTGCCACCAGCAGCGCGACCACCGAGAACAGAACCATGATGGGGATGTCGACGCGCACGATCCGGGACGTCGCCACCAGCGGGGCGACGATCGCTGTCAGGCCCAGGATGAGCAGGATGTTCGCGATGTTGCTGCCCACCACGTTGCCGACGGCCAACCCCGGGTATCCGCTCAGCGCGGCGTCGACGCTCACCGCGAACTCCGGCGCGGAAGTCGCGAAGGCGACGACGGTGAGTCCCACCACCAGCGGGGAGATCCCGAGGGTCGCGGCCAGACCGCCGGCGCCTCTCACCAGCACTTCGCCGCCGCCGATGAGCAGGACGAATCCCACCGCGAGGGCGAGCACCGTGAGGGCGCTCATGACGGGTCCGACCGGATCGTGGTGAACCCCGGCCCGGCCGACGGTGACGGTCTCGTTGCATTACCCATGGGTCGATGATCCCGTGCCGGACTCCAGTCTGTCGATGCGCGGGCGGCGAACCAGCCGGACATCACACCTAGCCGTACATCACACCCAGCCGCACATCACACCTAGCCGGCTGTGGCCACGGCCAGGGGCAGGACGGCGGGGACCCCGGAGGAGCGGAGATGCCGGGCCGCCTCGGTGATCGTCCACCCCGTCCCGAGCAGGTCGGTGACCAGGAGGACGGGGCCCTCGGACGGCGTCGACGGGCCGGAGAACGTGCCCCACAACTGAGCCACGCGGTACGCGGAGTTCTGGGCCGTCACCGCGGGCAGGGCCGGATCGCGGGAGATCTCCCCAAGATGTTCCATGCGACCCATCTGCGCCAGGGCATGGGCGAGAGTGGTGACCAGCTGCGGGTGCTCGCCGGTGAGGAGGGCGGCCACGCCGGTGGGCCGGTCGGCCCAGCCCCACTCGCGGAGGACGGGAATACACGCGCGTGCGAGCCATTCCGGAGCGTCCTGATCGGGCTCGGCGAGCAGGGCGCGCAGCTTCTGGCCCAGGCCGAGATCGGTCAGGCGGGCCAGAGCCCGGCCCTCGGCGGGGCCGTCGGCGATCTTGCCCTTGAGCGGGACATCGAGCTTGGCGAGGCCGGTGGGCCACTGGCGGCGGGGCGGCAGGACCACGCCGGGCCGTTCGAGGGCCTCGCGGGCGCGGGTCAGGGCCCCGGAGTCGACCTCCGTGGTGCGGCGCTGACCCGTGCAGTTGTCGCAGCGACCGCAGCCGTCGGAGGCCGGGTCGAGGGTGGGGTCGTCGAGCTGGCCGCGGAGGAACTCCATGCGGCAGGACCCGGTGCGCTGGTACTCCAGCATCGCCTGCTGCTCGGACTGCCGTGCCTCCGCCAGCCCCGCGTACCGCTCGGCGTCGTAGTGCCACGGCCGCCCGGTGGCCACCCAGCCACCCCGGACGCGCTGGACCGCGCCGTCGACGTCGAGGACCTTGAGCACCATCTCGAGCCGGTTGCGGCCGAGGTCGACGGCGGGTTCGAGCGCCTGCGTGCTCTGCGGTCGATCGGGCTCCAGCGCGTCGAGGACCCGCCGCACCACGTCCTCGGGCGGGAACGCCAGGGAGGCGAAGTGGTTCCAGATCGCGCGGTCCTCGGGCCCGGGAAGCAGGACCACCTCGGCGCGGTCGGCGGCACGTCCGGCGCGGCCGATCTGCTGGTAGTACGAGATGGGGGAGGGCGGGGCACCCAGGTGGACCACGAAGCCCAGGTCCGGCTTGTCGAAGCCCATGCCCAGCGCGGAGGTGGCGACCAGGGCCTTGACCTCGTTGTCGAGCAGCGCGCGCTCCAGCTCCTCGCGTTCACCGGCGTCGGTGCGGCCGGTGTAGGAGCTGACCCGGTGCCCGGCCGAGGTGAGCAGTTCGGCCATGTCCTCGGCCGCCGCGACCGTGAGGCTGTAGATGATGCCGCTGCCCGGCAGCGACTCGAGGTTCTCGACGAGCCAGGCGGCGCGCTTCTCCGAGTCGTCGATATCCACCACCGACAGCCGCAGCGACTCGCGGTCCAGTCCGCCTCGCAGGACGAGGGTGTCCTCCGAGGCGGACTCACCGACCCCGAGCTGCTGCGCGACATCGCGGACCACCCGGTCGTTGGCCGTGGCCGTGGTGGCCAGGACCGGCACGCCCTGGGGCAGATCGGCGAGGAGCGTGCGGATACGCCGGTAGTCCGGCCGGAAGTCGTGACCCCAGTCCGAGACGCAGTGGGCCTCGTCCACCACCACGAGGCCGGCGTCCGCTGCGAGCGCGGGCAGGACCGTGTCCCGGAAGTCGGGGTTGTTGAGACGCTCCGGGCTCACCAGCAGCACGTCGACCTCACCGGCCCGGACCGCCGAGCGGACCTCGTCCCACTCGGTCATGTTGGCCGAGTTGATGGTGGCCGCCCGCACCCCGGCCCGGGCGGCGGACTCGACCTGGTTCCGCATGAGCGCGAGCAACGGCGAGACGATCACGGTGGGGCCCGACCCCAGCTCGCGGAGCAACCGGGCGGCGATGAAGTACACCGCCGACTTGCCCCAGCCGGTGCGCTGGACCACCAGCGCGCGTCGCCGGTCCGCCACCAGGGCCTCGATGGCGACCCACTGGTCCTCGCGCAGGACGGCGCCCGGGCCGGCGAGGGCGCTGAGCAGTTCGTCGGCGCGGGCCCGGAGGGCGGCCCGGTCCCCGGTGGCCGGGTCGTCGGAAGTGGGACGGTCCGCTGTCGAGGTCATGGGCCCATCGTGCCCCACCGCTCCGACAGCTCACCTGCGGAGCGGAGCCCGGGAGCGTTTACTCGGTCCCGTGACCAGTGGTGGGCAGGGAATCGCGGGGCAGGTCGAGCGGGCGACGGACCGACTGTCGCGGCGGCGGGTCGGGGTCGTGATGGCTGCCGGGCCACCGGGCGGCGTCCACACCGCTGCACGCGGGGACACCGGTCGGGGCGCCACGCCGGACGCCCACACGCTCTTCGAGATCGGCTCCGTCACGAAGGTGTTCACCGCCCTGTTGCTGGCCGACGGTGTCATCCGGGGGCAGTGGCGCTTGGACACCCCGGTCCGGGACCTGCTCCCCACCGGCACGGACCTGCCGGGTGGCGACGACGACCCGATCACGTTGCAGCACCTCGCGACCCACACCTCCGGGCTCCCCAGGACGCCCGGCCGGCTGGGGCTCCGGGAGAACCTCGCCTACGTGCGCACGGGTGCGGATCCCTATGTGGACCTCACGGAATCGGACGTCCTCGCCGGACTCCGTGGCCTCCGCCGGCGTCGGCACCCGGGGCAGGACACGCCGAGGTACTCGAATCTCGGCTTCGGCCTTCTCGGCATCGCGATGACCAGCGCGACCGGGGCCGACTTCGGGGCGCTCGTCCGCGACCGGATCTGCGGACCACTGGGCATGCCCGACACCGTGACCGAGGATGAGATGACCGACGAGCAGCGGCGGCGAACGGCCCTCGGGCACCGCAGCCGCCGCCGCGGCGCCGAGCCGTGGCCACTGCGCGGCATGCCGGGCGCGGGAGCGCTGCGCTCCACGGCGGCCGACATGACGCGGTTCCTCGCCGCGCATCTCGATCCGTCGACCACCGACCTCGAGGACGCCGTCCGACTCACGCAGGCCACGCCGCCGTCCGGGCCCGAACGGATGGGGCTCGGGTGGCATCGCGCCGGCCCGGGCACCCTGTGGCACAACGGCGGCACCGGCGGGTTCCGGTCGATCACCGTCGTCGACACCGTCGGCCGGACCCTCGCGGTCACCCTCGTCAACCAGACCAGGGGAGCCGATCTGCCCACCTTCCGCCTCCTCTGCGCCATCGGCTCGTGACCGCCGCGTTCCGCCGGCGCGGCGGCGGCCGCCCTCGTCGTCGTCGTCCTCCGCGACGGATGTCGCTCCCTGCGGCCATACTGGGCCGCATGGCTCAGACATGGAAGCAGATCGTGGAGGCAGACCCCGAGCACTCCCGGCGGTACGCCCGACGGTGGGACGACATGGTGGCCGAGGGAGTGGACATCGACGGCGAGGCGCGGCTGATCGACGCGATGGTCCCGCGCGGTGCCCGGATCCTCGACGTGGGCTGTGGTCAGGGGCGCACCGGCGCCTACCTGCACTCGCGTGGTCACCGTGTCACCGGCGTCGACCTCGACCCCCACCTGATCGAGCGGGCGCGGGAGCTGTGCCCGGAGGCGTCGTGGGAGGTCGCGGACCTGGCGGACGAGGGCTGGCCCCGCGGGCCGTTCGACCTCGCCGTGTCGGCGGGCAACGTCCTGGCCTTCGTCGACCCCGCAGACCGCGGCACCGTGCTGACCAACCTCGCCGCGCGGCTCGCCACGGCGGACGAGGGCACCGAGGGGAGGGCCGGCCGCCTGGTCGTGGGCTTCGGGCTCGACCGGGGCTGGACCCGGGAGGAGTTCGACCGCGACGCCGAACGCGCCGGGCTGCGGGTGCAGCAGCGTTGGTCGACGTGGGACCTGCTGCCGTTCGACGACGACAGCGGCTTCATGGTCACCGTCCTCGTGCGCGGGGACGGGGCCGCCTCGTGAGCCCCGCGGCGTGGACCGTCGACGACCTGCCCGACCCGACCGGGAAGACCATCGTGGTCACGGGCGGCACCAGCGGCATCGGGAAGGAAGCCGCGCGTGAACTCGCGCGCCGGGGCGCCCACGTCGTGCTCCCGTCCATCACCCGCGCCGAGGGGGAGGCGGCGGCCGCGGAGATCGGCGGATCCACCGAGGTCCACGAGCTGGACCTGAGTGACCTGCACGCCGTGCGGGAGTTCGCGAGCTCGTACACGGACCCCGTCGACATCTTGTTGGACAACGCCGGACTGATGAGCAAGACCAGGCGGGAGACCGCCGACGGCTTCGAGCTGCACCTGGGGGTCAACGTCCTCGCGCCCTTCCTGCTCACCGAACTCCTGCTGCCCCGGATCCGGGAGCGGGTGGTGATCACGGCCTCCATGGCCCACGCCAAGGGGCGGATCGACTTCGACGACCCCCATTTCCGACAGCGCCCCTACTCGATGGCGGCGGCGTACGCCCAGTCGAAGCTGGCGTGCATGCTCTGGGGTCTCGACCTGCAGAACCGGCTCACCGCCGCGGGCGCCGCGGTGGACGTACAGCTCGCGCACCCCGGGTTCGCCGCCACCTCGATCCTCGACCCGACCCCGTTCCCGCCGGTCAATGCCGTGCTCAACCTGCTCGGCCGGCGGATCGTCCCCACGGCGGCCGACGGGGCTCGCCCGCTGCTGTACGCGGCGACGGAGGATCTGCCGCCGGCGTCGTACATCGGACCGACGGGTTTCCGACAGATCGCGGGCCCGCCCGGACCCGGTGAGCGATCGGGCCCGGCCGGGGATCCCGATCTGGCCCGCCGATTCCGGGAGTTCGCCGTGCGCGAGACCGGAGCCGTCCCGACTGTCTGACTCGTCCCGGTTCTGACTCGCCGGAAGTGACCCCGCCGGCCGCATCGGTAAGCTGGAACGCATGACAGCCAGCCACCTCGACGCTTCCGACCTCACTGGCCAGACGGACGCCGGGCCCGCCGCGGACCCGACCCGCGACGCCGTCCACGACGCCGCCCGCCGGGCCCGGTCCGCCTCGCGCGAGCTGGCCCTGCTCACCGCGGACCGCAAGAACGCACTGCTGCAGGCCGCCGCCGACGCCCTCGTGGTGGCGGAGTCGACGATCCTCGAGGCCAACGCCCGGGACCTCGCCGAGCAGTCCGAGGCCGGGATGGGCGAGGCCATGCTCGACCGGCTGCGGATCACCGCCGAGCGGATCGAGGGCATCGCCGGCGGCCTGCGTCAGGTGGCCGGTCTGGCGGACCCTGTCGGCACCGTCACGCGTGGCTCGACCCGCCCCAACGGGCTGCAGTTGCGACAGGTCCGGGTCCCGCTCGGGGTGGTCGGGATGATCTACGAGGGTCGCCCCAACGTCACCGTCGACGCGTTCGGGCTCGCCTTCAAGTCGGGCAACGCAGCACTGCTGCGGGGGTCGCGCTCGGCCCGCAACTCCAACGAGGCGCTGGTCGAGGTGCTCCGCGGTGTCCTCGCGGAGCACGGCCTGCCCGTGGACGCGGCCCAGCTCCTGCCGTCCGATGACCGGTCGTCGGTCACGCACCTCATCCAGGCGCGCGGTCTGGTGGACGTCGTCATCCCCCGCGGCGGCGCTGGTCTGATCCAGACCGTGGTGGAGAACGCCAAGGTCCCGGCCATCGAGACCGGCACCGGTAACTGCCACCTCTACATCCATGGAGACGCGGACCTGGACGAGGCCATCAGCCTGCTGCTCAACGGGAAGACGCGTCGCTGCAGCGTCTGCAACGCCACCGAGACGGTGTTGCTCGATTCCGCACTCGGCGACGCGGCCGTGGACCGCGTCGTGGGGGCGTTGAGGTCAGCCGGCGTCACCGTCCACGGTGACCGCGAGGGCCTCGTCCCCGCCGATGACGTCGACTGGGGCGAGGAGTACCTCAGCATGGACATCGCGCTCAAGGTGGTCGACGGGGTGGACGAGGCGATCGAGCACATCGACCGCTGGTCCTCCGGACACACCGAGGCCATCTCCACCCGCAGCATCGACGTGGCCGACCAGTTCTGCGCCCGCGTCGACGCGGCGGCGGTGATGGTCAACGCCTCCACCGCCTGGACCGACGGTGAGATGTTCGGCTTCGGCGCCGAGATCGGTATCTCCACCCAGAAACTCCACGCCCGCGGCCCGATGGGGCTCGAGGAACTGACCAGCACGAAGTGGATCGCCCACGGCAAGGGGCACGTGCGGCCGTAGAGGCACTCGCGCCCGGGCCACCCGCCGGCCCGCCACCGACGACCCCGAACCGAAAAGGACCCACCCGATGGACCGAGCCCGCACCGCCCAGCGACCCGCATTCGAGAGCATCGACCACGTCATCGAGGCCCTCGGTGGACAGGGGTACCTGGCCGACCGATCGACCGCGACGGTGGTCTACCTCGCCGACCGATTGGGCAAGCCGCTGCTCATCGAGGGCCCGGCCGGTGTCGGCAAGACGGAGCTGTCGAAGGCCGTCGCCGCCGCCACGGAGGCCGAACTCATCCGCCTGCAGTGCTACGAGGGCGTGGACGAGGCCCGTGCGCTCTACGAGTGGAACCACGCCAAGCAGATCCTGCGGATCCAGGCCGGTCAGGGCGAGGGGTGGGACTCCACGCGCGACGACGTGTTCGCCGAGGAGTTCCTGCTCTCCCGGCCGTTGCTCACCGCCATCCGGCGCAGCGAGCCCACCGTCCTGCTCGTCGACGAGGTGGACAAGGCCGACATCGAGATCGAGGGGCTGCTGCTGGAGGTCCTCAGCGACTTCGCGGTGACCATCCCCGAGCTCGGGACCATCGAGGCCTCCCGACGCCCGTTCGTGGTGCTGACCTCCAACGCGGCCCGCGAGCTGTCCGAGGCGCTCAAGCGGCGGTGCCTCTACCTGCACCTGGACTTCCCGACCCCCGAGCTGGAGCGCAAGATCCTCGCCTCCCGGGTGCCGGAGCTCGACGACCGGCTGGCCGAGCAGCTCGTGCGCGTGGTGGGCGTCCTGCGCGCGATGGCGCTGAAGAAGGTGCCGAGCGTGTCGGAGACGATCGACTGGGGTCGCACGCTCGTGGCGCTGGGCCTGGACACCATCGACGACGAGGTCGTCCTGCAGACGCTCGGCGTGGTGCTCAAGCACCAGTCCGACCAGCTGCGCGCGGCCGCCGAGCTCCGGCTCAACTAGGGCCGTGGGTGACAGGGAGGTGGGTGGAATGACCGACAGGGCCCCGGGCGGGATGTCCGGTCACCTCGTCGACTTCGTCGACGCATTGCGCCGCAAGGGCATCCCCGTCGGCCCGAGCGAGGCCGTGGACGCCGCCGCGGCGATGGTGCACGTCGACCTGCTCGACCGCGCCGCGCTGCGCGAGGCGCTGGCCTCGACGATCCTGCACAAGTCCACGCACCGTGGGGTGTTCGACCAGCTCTTCGACCTGTGGTTCCCGGCCGCCGTGGGGTCCCACACCGCGGGCGACGCGGTGACGCTCGAGGTGGAGATCCCGACCGACGACGACGGCAAGGTGGATCCGGACGCTCTGAACGAGCTCATCGCGTCGCTCCTGCTCGAGGACACCGAGGAGTCGCGGGCCAAGGCCCGGGCGTTGGCGGAACTCCTGGTCGAGCAGCTGGGCTCCTACGACTCGGTGAACGGACCGCGCTACTCCGCCTACCAGGCACTGAGCCCGCTCGACACCAACTCGATCATGCAGCGGATCCTGGACGGGCTGCTCGGCGCCGACCCCTTCGACCCGGACGGTTCCCAGCGGCACGCCGAGAAGACCGCGGCCGCCAATTCGGCCGCCGACCTGGTCCGTGGCTTCCTGCGGGAGGTCGCCGACGAGACCCGCCGCCGCACCGCCGAGACCGTGGGCCGCGACCGCGTCGCGCAGTACGCGGTGGGGCCCGCGGCCGAACAGGTCGACTTCCTGCGGGCCAACGACCAGGACCTGCAGGCACTGCGCCGCAGGGTGGGTCCGCTGGCCAGGCAACTGGGCAGCCGACTTGCGGCCCGCCGGCGTCGTCACCGGCACGGTGCGATCGACATGCGCAAGACCATGCGCCGGTCCATGTCCACCGGCGGCGTCCCCGTGGAACTGGTGCTGCGCAAGCCCCGCCCGGCCCGTCCGGAGCTGGTCGTGTTGTGCGACGTGTCCGGCTCGGTGGCCGGGTTCAGCCACTTCACCCTCCAGCTGGTGCACTCGCTCCGGGAGCAGTTCTCCCGGGTACGGGTGTTCGCGTTCGTCGACACCACCGACGAGGTGACCTCGTTCTTCGAGACCGGGTCGGACCTCGGATCCGCGATGAGCCGGATGGTCCGCGAGGCCGAGATCGTCACCTATGACGGTCACTCCGACTACGGCCACGCGCTGGCGGGCTTCGCGGACAGGTACGCCCACACCCTGACCAGGACGGGGTCGCTGCTCATCCTGGGAGACGGCCGCAACAACTACCGGGATCCGTCCGTCGAGGCACTCGAGTTCGTCAGCGAGAGGGTCGGACACACCCACTGGCTCAACCCGGAGCCCAAGCGGCAGTGGGGGACCGGCGATTCGGCCGCCAGGCTGTACTCCCAGTACGTCCCCATGCACGAGTGCCGCAACGTCGAACAGCTCACGACGGTCGTCGCGAGCCTGCTCCCCGTGTGAGCGATAGCGGCGACGGGGCGCGGCAGACGACTGGGCGGCACCCCCGACCGATAGACTCACCGACCATGACCACGACGGGGACCTCCGACGGCGCTCGACGCCGTATCGGAGTGATGGGCGGGACCTTCGACCCCATCCATCACGGTCACCTCGTCGCGGCCAGCGAGGTCGCCCACCGGTTCGGTCTCGACGACGTGGTGTTCGTCCCCACCGGCGAGCCGTGGCAGAAACGGGGCCGGGCGGTGTCACCGGCCGAGGACCGCTACCTGATGACGGTCATCGCCACGGCCTCCAACCCGCGCTTCTCGGTCAGCCGCGTCGATATCGACCGGGACGGACCGACCTACACGCTCGACACGCTCAAGGACCTGCTGCGCCAGCACCCGGACACCGATCTGTACTTCATCACGGGCGCCGACGCGCTGGAGAAGATCCTCACATGGCGCGGGTGGGAGGAGATGTTCGACTTCGCCACGTTCGTCGGGGTCTCCCGGCCCGGGTTCGAACTGTCCGACACACACCTCGCCGAGATCAGGGACGGGCGCGTCTACCTGCTCGAGATCCCCGCGCTGGCCATCTCGTCCACGGAGTGCCGCCGCCGGGCGGCCGAGGACGCGCCCGTGTGGTATCTCGTGCCGGACGGTGTCGTGCAGTACATCGCGAAACGCAATCTCTACCGGCCCGAGGGCTCGACCCGCCTGGACGGCACCCCCGCAGCGACGGCCCCGGTACACCGGGTGCCCGTCCCCACCGATCCCCACCCCGAGGAGAATTCCCAGTGACCGCAAGCCCCGAGGCCCTTGAGATGGCCGCCATCGCGGCCCGCGCCGCCGACGACAAACTGGCGACCGACATCGTCGTCATCGACGTCTCCGGCCAGCTCATCATCACCGACTGTTTCGTCCTGGCGTCCGCCGACACGGAGCGACAGGTCAACTCCGTCGTCGACGAGATCGAGGACAAGCTGCGCGAGGCCGGCCACAAGCCGCTGCGTCGAGAGGGCACCCGTGAGGGGCGGTGGGCACTGCTCGACTACAACGAGCTGGTCGTGCACGTCCAGCACGTCGACGAGCGTGACTACTACTCGCTCGACCGCCTGTGGAAGGACTGCCCGGTCGTCGAGATCGAGGGCGTCGAGACGTCGCGACGGTCCGCTGACGACGCCGGCAACGCCGACGACTCGCTCGCGCCGGAGGAACCACAGCGGGACCAGGAGCTCTGAACCACCCGGTGACCCGACGTCTCATCCTCCTGCGCCACGGCCAGACGCACTACAACGCCTCGTTGCGGATGCAGGGACAGCTGGACACCGAGCTCAGTGAGCTGGGTGAGCGGCAGGCCCACGCCGTCGGCCGCGTGCTGGCACCCCGTCGCCCGTGGACGATCCTGTCCTCGGACCTGCAGCGGGCGCACGAGACGGCGAAGGCGTTGGCCACCGAGGTGGGATTGGACGTCCGCACCGACCCGCGGCTGCGGGAGACGCACCTGGGCACCTGGCAGGGCATGAGCCACTCGGAGGTCGACGGGCAGTGGCCCGACGCCCGGGTCCGGTGGCGCAGCAGCCCGCGGTGGTCCCCGCCGGAGGGCGAGAGCCGTCTGGACGTGGCGCGGCGGACCCGAGAGGTCGTCGACGAGCTGGTCGAGTCGTCGCCGGATTGGAGCGAGCACCCCGCCGTGATCGTCGCCCACGGCGGCGCGATCGCGGCCCTGACCGCGTCGCTGCTCGAGCTGCCGGTGGAGCAGTACTCGGTGTTCAACGGACTGGGCAACACCTGCTGGGTGCAGCTGTCGGCGCACGTCCGCCCCGAGGGCACGGCCGCGCAGCCTCCCGAGTCCGAGGTCGGCCCCACCACCGAGGCCGCCCGAGGTGTTCTGTGGCGCCTGGACCAGTGGAACGCCGGCATCACGCCTCCGGTGGGCTCGTCATGACGATCCGCCTGGTCACCGACTCGAGTGCCGACCTGCCGGCCGAGTGGGTCCGCGGGTTCGGCATCACGGTGGTGGGTCTGCACGTCGTGGAGGAGAACGACCGCGCGGTGTCCACGGCCGCGGTCACGCCCGACGAACTGGCGGAGATCTACGGAGAACTGCTCGCGGATCCCGACTGCACCGGCGTGGTGTCGGTGCACCTGTCCCGCGAGCTCTCGCGAACGTGGCAGTCGGCGGCCGACGCCGCGACCAGGTTCGGGGGCCGGGTCCTGGTCTCGGACTCCCGCGGAGCGGGCATGGCGTTCGGGGCCGCCGTCGCGCAGTGCGCGTGGGCGGCGGGGAACGGGCTCGGCCTGTCCGCGACCTACGAACTGGCCGAGCGGCTCTGCCGGGGCGCCTCGACGTACGCCGCACTGGAGTCACTCGAGAACCTGCGCAGAGGCGGCCGGATCAGTGCGCTCGCCGCGCTCTTCGGTAGTGCCCTGGCCATGCGCCCGGTGATCGTGTTGCGCAATGGATCGGTGGACCTGGCGGCCAAGGCCCGCACCACCACCAAGGCGCATGCGCGGCTGCGGTCCCTGCTGCGCGACGACGTGGCGCGCGGTGACGTGCTGGTGGTGGTCCACCACCACCAGGCGCGCGAGCGGGCCGAGGAGATGGCCACCGAGATCCGCAAGGAGACCCAGTTTCCGGAGCGGGTCATGATCGTCGAATTCGACGAGGTCCTCGCCTGGCACCTGGGGCCGGGAACAGTGGGTGTCTCGGTGACGGACCTGGTCGACACCGAATTCCCCATCCTTCCCCCCTCTCCACAGCCGGCGGACTGACGGCCGCGATCGGGGCCACCGCGGAGGATGTGCCGGGCTAGCTTCGCGCCATGCGAACCGAGACCCCGGCACGATCCGGCGGCCCCGTCGACTCCCACCGGGACCCTGCGCGGGCGGCCGCCCTGCACCGACTCGCCAGCGCACTCTCGCCGCCGGACGCCGACCGTCCCGCCGCGGTCGATCATCGTCCGGCCCCGGGCGACGCCCCTCCGGCAACCGGTGGTGGGCCCGGCCGGCTGGCCGCGGTGCCGTGGGCCGACCTCGACCCCGCGGGTGACCGGCCGGAGCGGATCCCGCCGCAGTACCCGGATGCGACCGCCTGGGCCGACCCGCCGTGGTGGGGTCGCATCCGGTGGGCGCCCGACCGGCTCGCCGGGATCGCCCTGGTGATGCTCGTGCTGGGTCTCGGCGCGTTCTCCGTGCACCGTCTGATCTCGTCCGTCCCCGAGGGGCCTGCGGTCCCCGACCTCCCGTTGGCGCAGGTGGGGGAGCCTGTCGCCGATCCCGCCGATCCCGCCGATCCCGCCGACGCGGCCACTGACGAGGGCGGCGCCTCGACCCGGCCCGCCCCGCCGTCCCCGGGGTCGGGGGGCGGGGAAGCGGGTACCGCCGGGGAACCGCTCGTCGTCTCCGTCGTCGGGCTGGTCGGCCGCAGCGGACTGGTCACCCTCGCGCCCGGCGCGCGCGTCGCCGACGCGCTCGACAGCGCGGGGGGTGTCCTGGAGGGCGGGGACCGGGACGGGCTCAACCTGGCGCGCAAGGTCTCCGACGGCGAACAGATCCTCGTCGGGTCGGCCCCCGGCCCGGACGGGTCGGGAGGCCCGCGCAGCGACATCATCGGACCGGGCCCCGGCCCCGGCCCCGGCCCGGGGCCGGGTTCTGGTGCGGGGCCGGGAACGGCGGGGACCGGCGCGCCAGCGGGCGGCCCACCGGATCCGGGAGGAGGTGGGGGTCTGGTCGATCTCAACACCGCCGACGCGGCGGCACTCGAGTCGTTGCCCGGCGTGGGGCCGGTGACCGCGTCGTCGATCCTGGCGTGGCGGGCCGCGAACGGGTCGTTTACCAGCGTCGACCAGCTGGTGGAGGTCGACGGTATCGGGCCGGCGACCCTGGCACGGCTCCGGCCGCTGGTCACGGTGTGAGCGACCCGGTCGACACGTCACGGCGCCGGATCCCTGCGGCGCGGGATCTGCGGTTGGTCGTGCCGACGCTCGCGGTGTTCGCGGCCACGGCCGCGACGGGCGTGGTCCGCCCGGCTCTCGCCGCCGCCGTCGCGGTGGTGTTGGCGGCGGCCGCGGTGGTCGCCGCGCTGTGGTCCGTCGGCGGGTCGACCGGTTCCGGGCACGGGGTGCGTGAGCGACTCGACCGCGCCGCGCTGGGCGTCCTCGCGGTGGTGTGCGCGACGGGCGCGGTTGCGGCGGGGGTACAGGCCGCCCGGGTGCACGCCCTGTCCGCGCACCCGCTGAACGATCTGGTGGGCGCGCGGACAGGGGTACAGGCGGTGGTGACCGGGTTTGACCGGCCGATCCGCGGCGGCGGGGTGATGGTGCCGGTCCGGGTGGAGTCCACCGGGTCGGGGAGCTCGGCGCGCGAGGCCGAACTCGACGTGGTGCTGCTGGCCCGCAACGGCTGGCGGGGGCTCGCGCCGGGGACCCGGGTGGAGGCATCGGTGGCGGTGGTGGAGCCGCGATCCGCGGGAGAACCACCTGCACTCCGGGCGCTGTCCCCGCCCCGCGTGACGGCCCCACCCGGATGGTCCGGACAGATCCCGGCGGCGGTGCGGGAGCGGCTCCGGCAGGTCTCCGGCCGCGCACTCGAGGGAGAGGCCGCCGGGCTGCTCCCCTCCTTCGTCCTGGGCGACGAGGGAGGGGTCTCCGCCCGGACCCGGGACGAGTTCCGGGCGGCGGGGCTGGCGCATCTCGCGGCGGTCTCGGGCGCCAACACCACCTACGTCGTGGGGGCGGTCCTGCTCGCCGCGGCGGCTCTCGGGGTGGGGCGACGCGGGCGGATCGTGGCGGCAGGACTCGCCCTGGGCGGGTTCGTGGCCGTGGTCGGCCCGGAGCCGGCCGTTCTGCGGGCCGCCGGCACCGGGGCCATCGGTCTGGCGGCGCTGGGCGCCCACCGCACCGGCCGCCCGCTGGCCGCCCTGGCGGCGGTGGTCCTCGTCGTCGCCCTCCTCGATCCCGCCACCGCCACCGGGACGGGCTTCGTCCTGTCCGTCACCGCGACCGCCGCTCTCGTTCTGGCCGCGAGGCCGGTGGCGCAGCGGATCCGTCGACCGTGGATGCCCGGGCCGGTCGCCGACATCCTGGCGGTCTGCGTCGTCGCCCACCTGGCGACGCTTCCGGTGCTCGTGGCCTCGGGATTGGGCCAGGGGCCGTGGGCGCTGCCCGCGAACATCGCCGTCGCCCCGGCCGTCCCACTGGTCACGGTGCTCGGTACGGCGGCGGCCGCGCTCGGTCCGGTGTGGGAGGGCGGTGCGGTCCTGCTCGCCGCGGCCTGCGCCCCCGCACTGTGGTGGCTCGAGACCGTCGCCGACATCGCTGCCGGGCTGCCGGGCTCGCCACCCGTCATGCCCGGGTGAGAAGCTCCTGGTCGCGCACCAGGTCGAGCGACAGCGTTCGGTAGCCCTGTTCCTCGAAGAACACGGTGAGCCGGTCGTCGTCGACGCTCATGACGATCCCGGATCCCCACTCGCGGTGCACGACCGCGGACTGCAGGGGGAAGTCCGCCGCGTCGTGGGTGAGGTCGACGGCGGTGCCCGCGTCGCAGGTGTCGCAGTTCCCGCACGGGTCCGCGAGCTCCTCGCCGAAGTAGCCGAGCAGGAACTGGCGGCGGCACCCGTCGGTCTCGGCGTATCCGCGCATCATCCCGATCCGCGAGCGATCGATCCGCTCGAACATCTCCGAGGTCTCCTCGGCCCGGCGGACCGCCTCCTTCGGCCGCACGTCCTCGACGAGTTCCAGCCCCTTCCGGCCGGACTCGACGAGGGCCGCCGCCTCGAGCAGGTTGACCGCGCCCGTGACACGCCTCGGGCCGAAGTCGAGGGACTTCTTCAACCGGCTCAGCCGTACCGGGCCGTCGGCGCGACGCAGGTGCTTGATGACCGCGCGGATGACCTCCTCGTCGGCACTGTGCGACGAGAAGAAGCTGCGCAGACCGAGGTCCTCGCTGCGGTAGTGGAGTTCGATCGTCGCCGGCTCGCGGTCGCGTCCGGCCCGTCCCGCCTCCTGGTAGTACGTGTCGAGCGAGTCGGGGATGTCGGCGTGCAGGACGAACCGCACGTCCTCCTTGTCGATCCCCATCCCGAACGCGCTCGTCGCCACCACCACGTCGAGGTCACCGTCGAGGAAGGAGCCCAGCGTCTCCTCACGGTCGGCCGACTTCTGCCCGGCGTGGTAGGCACGGACCCTCAGTGAGCGATCCAAGTCGGCCGCTCGTGCAGCGATCCGCTCGGCGTACTCCTCGGTGGACCGGCGGGTGGCGGTGTAGACCAGGCCGGGGCCGGCGAGTTCGACGGCCCGCTCCACGACCGCGTCCTTTTTGCCGTCGTCCTCGACGTGTCGTCTCACCGCGAGGTGCAGCTCCGACCGGTCGAACCCGCCGGCCAGCACCAGGGCGTCGGTCATGGCGAGTCGGTCGACGATCTCCTCGCGGACCGGGGTCGAGGCGGTGGCGGTGAGCGCGATGACGGTGGGGGACCCCATCCGGTGGCGGGCGGCGTCCAGCCGCAGGTAGTCGGGCCGGAAGTCGTGGCCCCAGGCGGAGACGCAGTGCGCCTCGTCGACCACGAGGAAGCTCGGCCCGGCCGCACGGATCCGTTCGAGGACCTCGCGTTTGGCCAGCTGCTCGGGGGTGAGGAACACGAAGTGGACGCGCCCCGCGACGACCTCGTCCCAGGCCTCCGCCTGCTGTCGCACGCCCATCGAGGAATTGATCGCCAGCGACCGGGTGGGCGCGGAGTCCGCCACCGAGTTCAGCCCCTCGCACTGGTCGCTCTGCAACGCGATGAGCGGAGAGACCACCACACACGGCCCGTCCGCCATGATCCCGGCGAGCTGGTAGATGGCCGATTTGCCGTAGCCGGTGGGCAGCACCGCCAGCACGTCGCGACCACCCACCGCCGCCTCGATCGCCTCGGCCTGCAGCGGGCGCAGGTCGTCCCAGCCGAAGACGCGGTGCGCCACCTCGTGGGGATCGGTGGCCTCGGCCCGGGTCGTCGTCACGTGTGCGTCCTCTCGAGTCGCGGTCGGGCTGCCCGCGGTGGGATGGTCCCGGATCGTCGAGCGTAAGCGCACCAGGCGGGGTGGTCCCACCGGACGCGCCCCCGGCCGGTCGTGGTGGTTCTCGCCGGTCGCTCAGCAGCCACCGGGCGGGCCATCAGGGTCGTCGAGGTCGCCGGGGTGGTCGATGTCGCGCGGTGACCCGGTGTCGTCGCACGGCACCTCGGTCACGAGGTGGGGGTGTGCCCGCAGGTAGTGACGGGCGCCCGCGTCTCCGGCCGCCGTGGCGATGATCCCGGGGAGGTGTGGCGCACCGAGGAGGACCGGGTGCGCACGGGTCCCGGCGTAGGTGGCGACCGCCAGTGACGCCTCGGCGGCGAGGA
Organism: Dietzia sp. Alg238-R159; assembly: GCF_900537145.1. Classification (NCBI taxonomy): domain Bacteria; kingdom Bacillati; phylum Actinomycetota; class Actinomycetes; order Mycobacteriales; family Dietziaceae; genus Dietzia; species Dietzia sp. Alg238-R159. Next base: position 130,836 of record NZ_UNRI01000007.1, read on the forward strand.
CCCGGCGGACCGACTCCGGTCCCAGCCACGGCATGTCGACGGGGACCACCACCACGTCCTCGTCCCCGACCGCGGTGAGCCCGACGCGCAGGGAGGAGCCCATGCCGGTGTCCCAGTCCGGGTTGTGCACCACCTCGGCGCCGGGCACCTCCAGCTCGACCGCGCCACTGACCACCAGCACCCGGTCGCATCCGCCCGCGCGGAGAAGGCCCACCGCGCGGTCCACCAGGCGGACACCGCGGAAGTCGACGAGGGCCTTGGGGCCGCCGAACCGTCTGCCGGCGCCCGCGGCCAGGACGAGGCCGGTCATCGGGGCACGGTCGCGTCGAGGCCGGAACCGGGCCCACCGTCCCGGGGCCGACGGCGCACGACCTCGAGCAGCGGACTCACGCCACCAGTATCCCCCGACGGCTAGGGCGTGGGCATGCCGCCGGTCACCGCGAGCGTCTCGCCGATCACGTAGCTCGACTCGGGCGAGGCCAGGAACACGTAGGCGGGTGCCAACTCGGTGGGCTGCCCGGCACGGCCGAGCGGGGTGGAGTGCCCGAACTCGGGCAGCTCGTCCTTGGGTTGCCCGTCCGACACCTGTAGAGGCGTCCAGATGGGGCCGGGCGCCACGGCGTTCACCCGGATGCCCTTGGGGGCGAGCTGCTGGGCCAGCCCCTTGGTGAAGTTGTTGATCGCGGCCTTGGTGGACGCGTAGTCCAGCAGGTTCGGCGGCGCCATGTAGGCGACCACGGAGGTCGTGTTGATGATCGTGGACCCGGGCTCCAGGTGGCGCAACGCGGCCCTGGTCACCCGGAACATCCCCACGATGTTGACCTCGAAGGTGTCGGTGAGCTGCTCGTCGGGCAGGTCCTCGAGCGCGGGTGCGACCACCTGCTTGCCCGCGTTGTTGACGAGGATGTCGAGGCCTCCGAGCCGCTCGACGGCGGTGTCGGCGAGGCTCTCGCAGAACGCGCGGTCGGTGAGGTCGCCGGGGATGAGCGCGGCGGTGCGGCCCTCGCGTTCGATGATCTCGGCGACGGCACGGGCGTCGGGTTCCTCGTCGGGCAGGTGGTGGATGGCCACGTCGGCGCCCTCGCGGGCGAAGGCGATCGCCACTGCGGCCCCGATGCCCGAGTCGCCGCCGGTGATGAGCGCCCGGCGGCCGGTGAGCCGACCGGTGCCGCGGTAGGAGTGCTCGCCGAGGTCCGCCTTGGGTTCGAGCCGCGCGTCGAGTCCCGGCTCGTCCTGGTGCTGGACCGGCGGTTCGATGGAGGGGTAGCGGGTCGCCGGGTTCTGGAACGTCAGCTGGTCGGTCGTCTCGGTGTCGGCGTCCTGGTTCTCGCTCATGTCGTTCCCTTCGATGCCCGGACACCGCGCATGGTGGCGCTCCGCGTCGGCGTCGCTCGGTCGGATTGGCTCGTGGCCCCGAAATTACGTGGGGGAGCGGGCGGGGTCGACCGGTCGGGCGCGGTGGTGGTGCGGGCCTGTCGGCGCGGCGTGGCACGATGACTGGGATAGACGGCAACGACGACGACAACGACGACACCAACAACGACGACGACGACGAGGAGCGCAGATGGCATCGGGGTCCGCACCGGCTGTGTTGCACCTGGTGTTGGGCGAGGACGAGTTCCTCACCGAACGCGCCACCACGGGCGTCGTGTCGACGGTGCGTGCCGCGACCCCGGCCGGGCAGGACCCGCCGGTGGTCTCGAGGCTCGGTGGGCCCGAGGTCACCGCCCCGCAGTTGTTCGAACTGCTCTCGCCTTCCTTGTTCGGCGAGGCCCGCATCGTGGTGATCACCGGCGCGGCGGAGCTGGGCAAGGACGCCCAGTCTGCGGTGCTCGGCGCGGCCCGTGATCTACCCCCCGAGACGGTTCTGGTCGTCCAGCACACCGGTGGCGGCCGCGCCAAGGCCCTGGTGGCGGACCTGCGCAAGGCGGGGGCCGAGGAACACGCGGCCGGCAAGCTCACCCGGCACATGGACGTGGTCGGCTTCGTCCGCTCCGAGTTCCGGACACTCGACGTGAGGGTCGCGCCCGAGGCCTGCGAGGCCCTGGTGGAGGCGGTGGGCACGGACCTGCGGCAGTTGGCGTCGGCGTGCGGTCAGCTCGTGGCCGACACCGGCGGCAAGGTCGACGTGGAGGCGGTGCGGCGCTACCACTCGGGGGTCGTGGGGGTCAGCGGGTTCACCGTGGCCGAACGCGCGGTCACGGGGGACGTGGCCGGCGCGATCGAGGCACTCGAGTGGGCCATGCACACCGGCGTCCCGCACGTCGTGCTCGCGGATGCCCTGGCCGACGCGGTGAACTCCATCGCCCTGGTCGGTACCCAGCGGGGAGTGCCGCCGGCCGACCTGGCCCGGCAGGGCCTGCCGCCGTGGAAGGTCAAGAAGGTCACCGCCCAGACCCGGTACTGGTCCATCGAAACCCTGGGCAGCGCGCTGCAGGTCGTCGCCACCCTCAACGGCGAGGTCAAGGGCGGGGCGGAGGACACGTCCTACGCCCTCGAGCGCGCCGTCCGCGCGGTCGGGACGCTTGCGTCCGCCGGCTGACCGGGCCCGCACAGCGGGGACGTGAGCGGACCCGCATCGGGGACACGTCGGCCACTCACACGCAGGCCCCACACACGACAGCCACCCATACGACGAGGGCCCACCTCACGCACGTGGTGCGGGGTGGGCCCTCGGAGCCTCGTCACGTCAGGCGAGCAGACGTGGGGCTGGGTGCCTCCCGGTCAGGGGAGGGACCGGGGTGCTCAGAGGCTGTTGACAGCCTTGGTGAGCGCCGACTTCTTGTTGGCGGCCTGGTTCGGGTGGATGACACCCTTGCTGGCGGCCTTGTCGAGCTGACGGGAGGTGGCGACGAGCAGGGCGCCGGCCTTCTCCTTGTCACCGGCCGCGGTGGCCTCACGCAGGCTGCGGATGGCGTTACGCAGGCCCGACTTGGTCGACTGGTTGCGGAGGCGGTTGCGCTCGTTGGTGAGGTTCCGCTTGATCTGGGACTTGATGTTGGCCACTCGTCACACCTTTTTGTCGTGTGTCGACGGCTCCACGAGGGGATCCCGCCGATCGGATGTCTTGTCGTCTCGTCCGCGCGGACACGTGCACAACGTGCTCCGGTGGACACCGACGACCCACTTTACCAGCGGGGGTGTCACCGGCCAAAACGTGCGGCGACGCCTCCGTTGATCCCCGGGCCCGGAGGGCCGCTCGTGCTCAGCGCCAGCCGTAATCGGCGCGGAGCCGATCGGCGACCGCCTCGAACTTCGGCCGCGGGCAGATCGCGCCCTCGCGGCGGATGCCTTGTTCGGGAACGTCCAGCACGCGGTCGAGGCGTACCCAGCTCGGTCGGCCCTCGGGGTCCCAGGGGCCCGATCCGAGCCCGAGCCACCCCTCGTTGTCGTCCCTGGAGTGCTGCGACGAGAGCTGGAGGCCGAGCAGGCGGTCCCCGTCGCGCCCCACCACCAGGACCGGGCGGTCCTTGCCGCGGCCGTCGTTCTCCTCGAACTCGACCCAGGTCCACACGATCTCGCCGGGGTCGGCGTGGCCGTCGAGGTCGGGCGCGTAGGCGATCCGGCGGGCCCGGCTCGAGGTGGGGGCGGTGCCGGTGGTGGCGGGCCGTCCCCCGCCACCGACCTCCGGGGACAGGGCGGGGGAGACCCCACGGTCGTCCAGCCGCCTACGTACCTCGCGCGCGACGGTCGGTCCGTACCTGCGGCCCACGCGGACCGCCGTTCGACCCACCCGGGCCCAGTCGATAGCCATGGGCGTCAGCGTAACCGCCCTATGATCTCGACATGGACATGCTGTTGGCAGTGGTGTGGGCGGACGACGACGTCCCGGTGGATCCTGCGGACGCCGCGGGCCTGCGGGCACGGATCGCGGACGCCGTCGAGGGGCCGCTGGCCGCCCTCGGGGTGGAGGAGTACCTGCTCAACGTGCGCGACGAGGCGGTCTCGGGCGCGATGATCGACGTCCGGGTCACGCCGCGGCCGGTGCTGGCGGCGCTGCGCGCCCGCGTGCCGGTCGCCTCGGCTTCCGCGTGCGCCGACCTGATGGAGGCACTGCGCGAGCTGGGGCCGGTGTCGGCCTGGTCGGTCACCGCCTCCGAGCCGCTGCCCGCGGCCGGACCGGGGCCGGACGGCCGGTGCGAGGGGATGGCCAACCTGGCGTTCCTGCGGCGGCCGGAGCGCATCGGCCGGGAGGAGTGGCTGCGCACCTGGCTCGAGGAGCACACGCAGGTCGCGATCGACACCCAGTCCACCACCGCCTACACCCAGCACGTGGTGGTCCGCGCGTTGACCGCCGACGCACCGGTGATCGACGGGATCGTGGAGGAGGTCTTCCCCATCGAGGCCGCGACGGACCTGGGGGTGTTCTTCGACGCCGGCGGTGACGACGCGCGCATGGCGGCCAACATCGAGGCCATGACCGCCTCGACCGGACGGTTCCTCGACGACGGCACGGTGGACGCCGTCCCCACAGGGCGGTACGTGATGGGAGTTCCCGGCGCGGGCGTGTGACAATGGGGTGATCGCCCGGTCGGACCGCACCCAGCCACGCCCGGGCCCGCCCGAGGAGTGATCGAGATTCCCAACTTCGCAGAGACGACGTTCACCGATCCCGCCAGGATCAGGAACTTCTGCATCATCGCCCACATCGACCACGGCAAGTCGACGCTCGCCGACCGCATGCTGCAACTCACCGGCGTGGTCGAGGAGCGGCTCATGCGCGCCCAGTACCTCGACCGGATGGACATCGAGCGCGAGCGCGGCATCACCATCAAGGCGCAGAATGTCCGCTTGCCGTGGGTGCCGCGGTCCGGCCCCCACCAGGGCGAGGAGATCGTCCTGCACATGATCGACACCCCGGGCCACGTGGACTTCACCTACGAGGTCTCCCGCGCGCTCGAGGCGTGCGAGGGTGCGATCCTGCTGGTCGACGCCGCGCAGGGCATCGAGGCCCAGACGCTGGCCAACCTCTACCTGGCCATGGAGAACGACCTCGAGATCATCCCGGTGCTCAACAAGATCGACCTGCCGGCGGCGGACCCGGACCGGTTCGCCGAGGAGATCTCCCACATCGTCGGGTGCGAGCCGGACGACGTGCTGCGGGTCTCCGGCAAGACGGGCATGGGCGTCGAGGCGCTGCTGGACAAGGTGTGCGAGAAGGTCCCCGCGCCCGTGGGCGATCCGGACGCCCCGGCCCGCGCGATGATCTTCGACTCGGTGTACGACACCTACCGCGGTGTGGTCACCTACGTCCGGGTGTTCGACGGCTCGCTCAACCCGCGCGAGAAGGTCAGGATGATGTCCACGGGCAGCACCCACGAGGCGCTCGAGGTCGGCATCATCTCGCCGGAGCCCAAAGCGACGAAGGGGCTCGGGCCCGGCGAGGTCGGTTATCTCATCACCGGCGTCAAGGACGTCCGCCAGTCCAAGGTCGGCGACACCATCACCACCGCCCGCGGCGGGGCGGAGGAGCCGCTCGCGGGGTACGCCGAGCCCAACCCGATGGTCTTCTCCGGGCTGTACCCGATCGACGGGTCGGACTACCCGGTCCTGCGCGACGCCCTGGACAAGCTCCAGCTCAACGACGCCTCGCTGGACTACGAGCCGGAGACCTCGGTCGCGCTCGGGTTCGGCTTCCGCTGCGGCTTCCTCGGACTGTTGCACATGGAGATCACCCGGGACCGGCTGGAGCGCGAGTTCAACCTGGACCTCATCTCCACCGCCCCGAACGTGGTGTACCGCGTGGTCGCGGAGGACGGCAGCGAGCACCAGGTCACCAACCCGTCGTACTGGCCCGAGGGCAAGCATCGCGAGATCTTCGAGCCGATCGTCAAGTGCACGATCATCGTGCCCAGCGAGTACGTGGGCACGGTCATGGAGCTGTGCCAGTCCAAGCGCGGCGAGATGAAGGGCATGGACTACCTGTCCGAGACCCGCGTCGAGCTCCGGTACGTCATGCCGATGGGCGAGATCATCTTCGACTTCTTCGACTCGCTCAAGTCCCGCACCAAGGGTTACGCGTCGATGGACTACGAGGAGGCCGGCGAGCAGGTCTCCGATCTGGTCAAGGTCGACATCCTGCTGCAGGGCGAGGCCGTGGACGCGTTCAGCGCGATCGTGCACCGCGACTACGCCCAGGCCTACGGCAACAAGATGACGGGCAAGCTCAAGGAGCTCATCCCGCGTCAGCAGTACGAGGTGCCGATCCAGGCGGCGATCGGCGCGAAGATCATCTCCCGCGAGAACATCCGCGCGATCCGCAAGGACGTGCTCTCCAAGTGCTACGGCGGCGACATCAGCCGTAAGCGCAAGCTGCTGGAGAAGCAGAAGGAGGGCAAGAAGCGGATGAAGTCCATCGGGCGGGTGGACGTGCCGCAGGAGGCCTTCGTCGCGGCGCTGTCGGCGGATTCGAGCGCGGACAAGAAGTAGGCCCCGACACCGTGCGCGTGACTCACGCCCGCGCGCGGTGTCGGCGGACGGCGCACCGGTTGGTGCACCGCGTCGAGCAGTAGGTCTTGCGTCCGTTGCGGGTGGTGTCGGCGAAGACGGCGTCGCAGTCGTCGGCGGCGCACCGCGCGAGCCGGTCGATGCCTCGCGAGGTCAGGTGGAGTGCGGTGCCCACTGCGAACATGGCGGTGAGCAGGCGGGCGAAGGAGACGTCGTCGGCGCGGTAGTGCACGTGCCAGTGGCCGTCGTGGTCGGTCAGGCGCGGCGGTGCCGAGTGCTCGGCCAGGAGGGCGTTGAGGGCGTCGGCGCGCCCGTGCGGCGCAGTGGTGTCGACGACGACGAGCCACGCGTCCAGGAAGGCGTCGACCTCGTCCAGGTCCGCGTCCGAGGCGCTCCGGTCGATGGTCACCCCCGCCTCGCGACAGCGGTCCACCAGTTCGCGGGTGGTGCGGGGGCGGCGATTGGCCAGGTCGGCGGCCAGAGTGACCGGATCGGCCCCGTAAGGGTTGATATACACAAACCGATTACAGCACAGTGATCGCCATGCCCTCATCGTTCGCGGCCGTCGCCGCGTCCCCCGCACTCGGTGTGTCCGTCTGGGTGCTCGCCGCGCTCGTCCTGGCGGCGTTCGTCGCCGGGTGGGTGGACTCGGTGGTCGGCGGGGGAGGGCTCATCCAGCTGCCGGCGCTCGTCATCGCGCTGCCGGCGGAGGCCTCGACGCCGGAGATCCTCGGCACCAACAAATTGTCCTCGGTCGCCGGCACCCTGGTCGCGACCCTGACCTATCTCCGGAAGATCCGTGTGCCGGTGGCGATGGTGCTCCCACTGGTGGTGGCGGCTTTCGCGGGATCCGCGGCCGGGTCCTCGGTGGCCCGGTTCATCCCCAAGGAGCTCCTCACGCCGATCGTCCTGGTGGCCGTCGTGGCGGTGGGCGCCTACACCTACTTCACGCCGACCATGGGGCGGGTCCACGAGGAACGGCACACCGGTTGGTCGCGGACGTGGCGCTCGGCGCTCATCGGTGGGGTGATCGGGTTCTACGACGGGGTGCTCGGCCCGGGGACGGGGTCGTTCTTCGTCATCGCGATCGTCGCGTTCCTGGGGTTCGGGTTCCTCCAGGGCACCGTGGCGGCCAAGCTCGCCAATCTCACCACGAACATCGCCTCGATCCTGGTGTTCGGCCTCCACGGTGAACTGCTGTGGATCATCGGCGGGTGCATGGCGGTGGCCAACCTGGCCGGCGGGTTCCTCGGGGCGCGGATGGCGATGCGGCACGGCAACGAGTTCATCCGCACCGTGTTCCTCGTGGTCATCAGCATCCTGGCGGTGAGACTGGCCTGGGAGACCGCCACGCAGTGGCTGTGACCCCTGGGCCCGCCGCGGCGGGCGCCGACGCGACCGCCGGCGGACGTAGACTCCCGCACATGACCCTTCCGAGCCCCGAGGCCTCCCGTCATCCGCTGCTCGACGAGTCGCCGTTGCCGTACGGCCTGCCGGACTTCGCTGCCATACGGGAGGAGGATCTGGAGCCGGCCATCCGGACCGCGATCGACGACCACGCGGCCGAGGTCGCCGCGATCGTCGCCAACCCGGAGCCGGCGACGGTGGACAACACCGTGGTCGCCCTCGAGCGCTCGGGCCTGGCCCTGAACCGGGTGCTGTCGGTGTTCTACGGCCTGCTCGGCCCGGACGCCACCAAGGCCCGCCTCGACGTGGACCGGGTCGTCTCGCCGCTGCTGGCCGCGCACCATTCCGCGGTGATGACCAATCCGGTTCTGTTCGGCCGGGTGGACGCGGTGCTCTCCGCTCTGGAGGCGGGGGAGTTGGAGGTCGACGACGAGACGGAGCGGCTCGTGCGCCGCCACCACCGCGACCTGCTGCGCGCGGGCGCCGCCCTCGACGACGCCGGCCGGGCCCGACTCACCGCCATCGACACCAGGCTGGCCGAGTTGACCACCGAGTTCGGCGAGAACCTGCTGGCCTCGACCACGGAAATGGCCGTCCCGGTCTCCGACGAGGCCGAACTCGCGGGCCTGTCGGAGTCCATGCGGTCCACGCTCGCCGCGGTCGCCGCCGAGTCGGGGCGAGAGGGGTGGCTGATCCCACTGGGGCTTCCCACCGTGCAGCCGATCAGCGCCCTGCTCGACGACGCCGGTCTGCGCCACCGCGTCATGGAGGCCTCACTCGGTCGGGGCGCGACGCCGGGCCACGACAACACCCCGGTCGTGCTGGAGATCGTCCGCCTACGCGCCGAGCGGGCGCGGCTGCTCGGGCTGGGATGCCACGCGGAGCACGTCCTTGCGGTAGAGACCGCCGGATCGCCCGAGGCGGCTCGCGGGCTGCTGCTCGACGTGGTCGACGCGGCCGTGACCAACGCCCGCAACGAGGCCAAGGACCTGCTCGGCGGCGACGACCGTGAACTGAACCCGGCCGACTGGGCCTGGGCGTCCGAGCGGCTGCGGGCCGAGCGGTTCCAGGTCGACGACGCGACCGTCCGTCCCTACTTCGAGCTCGAGCGGGTGCTGCGTGACGGGGTGATGCACGCGGCATCCGAGCTGTACGGGCTGCGCTTCGCCGAGCGGAACGACCTGCGCGGGTTCCTCCCCGACGTCCGGGTCATCGAGGTGTTCGACGACGAGCGGGCCGAGCCCGACGCCGGCGTGGGGCTCCTGCTGTTGGACTACTACGCCCGCCCGACCAAGCGCGGCGGGGCGTGGATGAGCTCGTTCCGCGACCAGTCCCGGCTCCTGGATTCGCGGCCCGTCGTCGTCAACGTCATGAACCTGGCCCGTCCCGCGGCGGGGCAGCCCACGCTGCTCACGATGGACGAGGTCACCACGATGTTCCACGAGTTCGGGCACGCCCTGCACGGGCTGCTGTCGGACGTGGAGTACCCGGTGTTCTCCGGCACCTCCGTGCCCCGGGACTTCGTCGAGTTCCCCTCCCAGGTCAACGAGATGTGGGCGCGTCGACCAGAGATGCTCGCGCACTATGCCCGGCACGTGGAGACGGGGGCGCCGATCGTCGAGGACCTCGTCGAGCGAATGCGGGAGGCCGAGCGCTTCGGTGAGGGGCAGGCGACCGTGGAGTACCTCGGGGCGGCACTGCTCGACCTGGCCTGGCACTCCCTGTCGCCGGAGGAGGCCGACGCCGTCACCGACGTCGACGAGTTCGAGGCCCGCGTCCTCGCCGAGGCAGGTCTCGACGTCCCCGGCATAGAGCCGCGTTACCGGTCCCGGTACTTCCAGCACATCTTCGCGGGCGGGTACTCCGCCGCGTACTACTCCTACTTCTGGGCCGAGGTGCTCGACGCCGACGCCACCGAGTGGTTCGTCGAGAGCGGGGGCCTGACGCGGTCCTCGGGCGAGCGGATGCGGCGCGAGGTGCTGTCCCGGGGCGGGGCCATCGACTTCCTCGACGCCTACCGCCGCATGCGGGGGTCGGAGCCGAGCACCGCCGCGCTGCTGCGTCGGCGTGGGCTCGACTCCTCGGTGGTGGGAGGCCACGGGGTCGCCACCGCCGGGCGGTCGTAGGATCGGGACGTGACGGCGTTCCTGCAGTTCTGGGACAGAGTCGAGCTCTGGCTCGCCACCCTGCCGTTCCCGTTGCAGGTGATGCTCCTGCTCGTGATGGGGCTCCCGCTGTTCTTCCTCGTCGCGGTGGCGGTCGAGAAGGGCGCGGATGTCCTCGTCCACCGGTTCCGGGCGCTCGTCGCCCCGAGGACCGTCGAGACCCGGAAGGAGGTCCGTTGATGCCCCGGTCGCGTGTGACACTCGCCCTGGTCCTGCTGATCGCGCTCGTCGTGATCGCATGGGTCCTCGTCGAGGTGCTCTGACCCCCGTTCCACGGCAGGAATTCCGCGATCGCCGCGGAATTCCAACCACCGCCACGCGGCGCCGTCCGGCCGTACACTCCTCGACATGCAGCGCTTGAGTGGGCTCGATGCCAGCTTCCTCTACTTCGAGACCAGGTCCCAGCTCCTGCACGTGTGCGGGCTGATCGTCCTGGACGTCTCCGGGATGGAGGACGGGTACTCCTTCGAGGCCCTGCGAGCCGAGCTCCGACGTCGGATCACCGCGATGCCGCCGTTCCGGCGCAAGTTGCACGACTCGCTGCTCAACGTGGACCATCCGGTGTGGGTCGAGGCCGAGGACTTCGATATCGACCACCACCTCCACCGCGTCGGTATACCGGAGCCCGGCGGGGACCACGAGCTCGCCGAACTGTGCGCCCACCTGGGCAGTCAGCCGATCGACCGGTCCATGCCGCTGTGGCAGATGTACGTCATCGAGGGACTGCCGGACGGCCGGGTCGCGGTCTTCGCCAAGATGCACCACTCGACCGTCGACGGCGTCACCGGCGCCAACATGCTCTCGCAGCTGTGCACCCTCTCCCCGGACGAGCCGGAGCTCGACGAGGAGCTGGTCGAGGAGACCGCCGGTGGATCCGGCGCCCTGGAGCTCGCCGTCGGTGGTGCCCTGTCGCGCCTGGCCACGCCGTGGCGACTCGCCTCCCTGTTGCCGGGGACGGTCGGGGTGCTCCCGTCCTGGATCAACCGCGCCCGCAAGGGACTGGCGATGCCCGCGCCGTTCACCGCCCCGCGCACCCCGTTCAACCGCACGATCACCGGACACCGGTCGATCTCCTACGCGAGTGTGGACCTGGCGGACATCAAGCGGGTCAAGAACGCGTTCGGCACCACGGTCAACGACGTGGTGCTCGCCGTCTGTTCGACCGCTCTGCGCAAGTACCTCGACGACCGCGACGCACTGCCGCGCAAGCCGCTCATCGCCATGGTCCCCATGTCGGTGCACGCCGCGGAGTCGCGCCCCGGCACCAATCGTGTCTCGGGCATGTTCATGTCCCTGGCCACCGACATCGACGACCCGGTCGGTCGGCTCGAGGCGATCCGCGACGCCAACACCGTCGCCAAGGACCACACCGACGCGCTGGACGCCAACCTGCTCACCGACTGGGCGCAGTTCGCGGCGCCCTCGGTGTTCGGTTCCGCGGTCCGCATGTACTCGCGACTCCGGCTGTCCGAGCGCCACCCCGTGGTGCACAACCTCGTCATCTCGAACGTGCCCGGCCCCAACTTCCCGCTGTACTTCCTCGGCGCGAAGATCGAGAAGATGCTGCCCCTGGGCCCGGTCTTCCACGGCGCGGGCCTCAACTGCACCGTGATGTCGCTGGACGGCAGTCTGCACTTCGGGTTCATCGGGTGTCGTGACCTCGTCCCGGATCCCTGGCCGTTGGCGAACGCGGTCGAGGACGCCCTGGCGGAGTTCGTGGTCGCGGCGGAGGAGCGGGAGAAGAGCGGCACCCCCACTGCCGCGCGCAAATCGGCGGGCGAGTTGGCGCAGGAGCGCAAGGAGCAGCGCAGTGCTGCCCGCCAGGCGTCCAAGGAGTCCGCGAAGTCGGGGTCCAAGGCCACGGCGGTGATCGGACGCGATCGTTCCTCGACCCGGGAGGCCACGCAGGACGAGTCCGGCGCGGGCGCGGCGTCTCGGCCCGCCGCCGGAGAGGCGGGTGCCACGACGGCGCCGGCGAAGAAGGCGCCCGCGAAGAAGGCGCCTGCGAAGAAGGCTCCGGCCAAGAAGGCGCCCGCGAAGCAAGCGCCCGCGGAGAAGGTCTCGGCGGAAAAGGCTCCCGCGAAGAAGGCGCCCGCGAAAAAGGCGCCCGCGAAAAAGGCACCGGCGACGAAGGCTCCGGCAAAAAAGACCTCGGCAAGAAAGGCCCCGGCCACGACGAGTTCGCAGCAGAAGCGCGCGGCGAAGCCGACCGGGTCCAAGCCCGCAGCCTCCACACCGGCCGCGACCACACCGGCCGCGACCACGCAGACCGCGCCCACGCAGACCGCGCCCACGCAGACCGCGGCCGGGCCCGACCGTCGGACCACCGCGCCGGAGGCTCCCGCGGGACCGGGTACCCCCGACGATGCCGCCCAGGCACCGACCTACAGCGCGCCCGCGGCTACAGTCCTTGGCGACGACGAGATCTCGGCGACGCCGACCCCGCCGATCGAGACCCTGCCCGCCCCGGACCCGACTGGAGATGAGACCTCATCGGACACCCAGACCGGTCAGGTGTGACCGCCGCGCCCCACGACCCCGCCACACTGGCGAGCGCGCCCCCGCCCCGCGATCCGCGGGCGCCATTCGGCATCTACCTCCACGTGCCGTTCTGCTCCACCCGGTGCGGATACTGCGATTTCAACACCTACACCGCCGGCGAACTCGGCTCGGCGACCTCCCCGGTCGACTGGGAACGGGCCGCGGCGATCGAGATCGACCGGGCCGCGCAGGCCCTGGCCGCGGCGGGCACGCCCCCTCAGGTCGACACGGTCTTCATCGGCGGCGGCACCCCGTCGCTGGTCGGCGCGGACGTCCTCGTGGGCCTGCTCGAGCGCATCGACTCGGCGTTCGGGCTGGCGCCCGGCGCGGAGATCACCACCGAGAGCAACCCGGAGTCCACCTCGCCGGAGTTCTTCGCCCGACTGCGCGAGGGCGGATTCACCCGCATCTCGCTGGGCATGCAGTCGACGGCCGCCCACGTCCTGCGCGTCCTCGACCGGACCCACACCCCCGGACGCCCGCAGGAGGCGGTGGCCGAGGCCCTGCGGGCCGGGTTCGAGCACGTCAACCTCGACGTCATCTACGGCACCCCGGGCGAGACGGACGACGACCTGGCGCGGACACTCGACGCGGTCGTCGACGCCGGGGTCGACCACGTCTCCGCCTACTCGCTGATCGTGGAGGACGGCACCGCGCTGGCCCGCCGCATCCGCCGCGGTGAGATGTCGGGCACGGTCGACGACGTCCTCGCCGACCGTTACGAGCAGGTGGCCGAGCGTCTCGCCCGTGCCGGGTTCCACTGGTACGAGGTCTCCAACTTCGCCACCGACTCCTCGGGATACTGCCGCCACAACATGGGCTACTGGCGCGGCGGCGACTGGTGGGGCATCGGGCCGGGCGCGCACTCGCACGTCGCCGGGGCCCGGTGGTGGAACGTCAAGCATCCCGCCCGCTACGCCGCCGAGTGCGACGCGGGCCGGCTGCCCGTGGACGGCGGGGAACTCCTCACCGACACCGACCGCCACATCGAGCGCATCATGACCGGGCTCCGCCTGGCCGAGGGGCTCGACGACGGCGCCTTCACCGCCGACGAGCGGATCCGCGCCGACACCCAGGTGGCGGCCGGACTGCTCCGGCGACGGTCGGCCGGCGATCCTGCGGGTCCCGGTTACGCGCTCACCGAGGCGGGCCGGTTGTTGGCAGACGGGGTCGTGCGCGACGTCCTCGTCTGAGCCGTCGGCCCGGGAAGTGGCATAGAATCGCCACGACGAGGACAGGGAGGAGCGAGTATGTCGAGTACGGCCGATCGTAGGACCGACGTCTTACGGGCGATCGTCTCCGACTACATCGCCTCCCACGAACCGGTCGGGTCCAAGGCCCTCGTCGACCGGCACTCGCTGGGCGTGTCCAGCGCCACCATCCGCAACGACATGGCCGTGCTCGAGGCCGAGGGGTTCATCGTCCAACCCCACACCAGTTCCGGTCGGGTCCCCACGGAGAAAGGCTACCGGCACTTCGTCGACTCCATTGAGGAGATCACCCCGCTGTCGCGCGCGGAACGCCGGGCGATCCAGGCCTTCCTCGAGGGCGCCGTCGACCTGGACGACGTCCTCCGGCGGGCCGCACGGCTGCTGTCCCAGCTCACCCGTCAGGTCGCCGTCGTCCAGTACCCGGTCCTCGGTCGCTCCACGGTGCGCCACCTCGAGGTGGTGAGCCTGAGCCCCACCCGCCTGCTGCTGGTCCTCATCACCGACACCGGCCGCGTCGATCAACGGACGGTGGAGCTGGCCTCGCCGTTGACCGACGAGCTCCTCGGGGAACTGCGGACCCTGCTGTCCGAGGCCGTCGCCGACAAACGCCTGCCCGACGCCTCCGAGGCCCTGACCTCCACGGGCGACCGGGCCCGTCCCGAGATCCGCGACGCGGTCGAGCGCTGCGTCGCGGTCTTGGTCGGCACGCTCGTCGAACACCCCGACGACCGGATCGTCCTGGGCGGCACGGCCAACCTCACCCGCAGCGCCGCCGACTTCGACGGCTCCCTGCGCTCGGTCCTCGAGGCGCTCGAGGAACAGGTCGTGATCCTTCGCCTGCTCACCGCGGCCCACTCGGTGGGCCGGGGAGGGCCGGGGGGTGTCACCGTCCAGATCGGGGCGGAGACCCAGGCCGCCGAGATCCGCGGCGCCTCCGTGGTGTCCTCCCAGTACGGGGCGGAGGGCCAGACATTCGGTGGGATGGGGGTGCTCGGGCCCACACGGATGGACTACCCGGGAACAATCGCCTCGGTCGCCGCTGTTGCCCACTACGTGGGCGAGCTCATCACCGGGCGCTGACGTCCGTACGCTCCTTCCCGGAGCCAGATCTTCCTCTCGACGAAAGGCCACACGTGTCACGCGACTACTACGGGACCCTCGGGGTCGATAGGGGCGCCTCGGAATCCGAGATCAAGCGCGCCTACCGCAAGCTCGCCCGGGAGCTCCACCCCGACGTCAACCCGTCGGACGAGGCGCGTGAGAAGTTCAGTGAGATCACCGCGATCTACGAGGTGCTCACCGACCCCGAGAAGCGCCGGGTCGTCGACATGGGCGGCGACCCGCTGGACTCCTCGCCCGGCGCCGGTTACGGCGGCGGCGGCTTCGGTGGTGGCTTCGGCAGCGGCGGCCTCGGTGACGTGTTCGAGGCCTTCTTCGGCGGCGGCGGGGGAGGCGGCGGCGGCCGCGGTCCGCGCAGCCGCGTGCAGCCCGGCTCGGACGCCCTCATCCGCGTGACCCTGGGCCTGGACGAGTGCGCCACCGGAGTCACCAAGGAGATCCAGGTCGACACCGCCGTGCTGTGCGAGAAGTGCCACGGCAAGGGGTCGGCCACGGACACGCCGCCGGCCACGTGTGGCATGTGTCAGGGCCAGGGCGAGATCCAGTCCGTCCAGCGGTCACTGCTCGGCAACATCATGACCAGCCGCCCGTGCCCCACCTGCGCGGGCACCGGCGAGATCATCACCGACCCGTGCGGTGAGTGCACCGGCCAGGGCCGCGTCCGCAAGCGCCGCACCGTCTCGGCCAAGATCCCCGCCGGCGTCGGCGGCGGCATGCGCATCCGCCTGTCCGGGCAGGGTGAGGTCGGTCCCGGTGGCGGTCCCGCCGGCGACCTGTACATCGAGGTCAACGAGCGCAACCACCCGGTGTTCGTCCGCGACGGCGAGGACTTGCACTGCACCGTCCGCGTGCCCGTCGTCGACGCCATGCTGGGCGGCGAGGTCGAACTCGAGACCGTCGTGGGCGAGCCCCTGACGATCGACATCCCGTCCGGTACCCAGCCCGGTCACACCGTCACGCTGACCGGCCGTGGGATGCCCCGCGTGCGCGGCGGCGGCGCCGGCGACCTCACGGTCCACATGGAGGTCGTGGTCCCGGAGAAGCTGGACCGCAAGCGCCGCGACCTGGTCGAGCAGCTGCGCCGCCTCGACGGCGACTCGGCCGAGGTCGTCAACGAGGACACCGCCCGCCGCGGTGGCCTGTTCTCCCGCCTGCGCGACGCCGTCGCGGGGCACTGAGGCGCCCGTGACCCCGTCGTTGTTCCGGGCCGGGACGGTCCCCGGTGTCGGCGAGACACTGGTGCTCGACGGGCCGGAGGGCCGGCACGCCGGATCCGCGCTCCGCGTCCGGGTGGGGGAGGCCGTCCGGGTCGGTGACGGTCGGGGAGTGGTGGCGGACTGTGTGGTGATGACGACGAGTTCCGGCAGGGTCGAGGCGGAGGTCGTCACCCGGGTCGACGTCCCACGCCCCACCCCGGAGGTCACCGTCGTGCAGGCCCTGCCCAAATCCGAGCGGTCCGAGCTGGCTGTCGAGCTGGCCACCGAGGCCGGAGCCGACCGGATCGTGCCGTGGCAGGCCGACCGCTGCGTGAGCCGCTGGACCGGCCCCAAGGTCGACAAGGGCCGCACCAAGTGGACCAACGCCGCCCGCGCCGCAGCCAAGCAGTCGCGGCGGGCGTGGGAGCCCGAGATCGGCGACCTCGTCTACTCGACCGCCCTCGCCGCCCTGGTCGCCTCCGAGGTCGACGCGGGCGCCCGCGCACTCGTCCTGCACGAGGACGGCGCCGCCGGTTTCGCCGACGCGGTCACCGCGGGCCCGCCGGCGACGCGGATCCTCGTCGTCGTCGGCCCCGAGGGCGGGGTCTCCGACGCCGAACTCGACGCACTGACCGCGGCAGGCGCCCGGCCCGTCGTCCTGGGCCCGGAGGTGCTCCGCACCTCCACCGCCGCCACCGTGGCGCTGGCCGCACTCGGCGTTCTCACACCGAGATGGTCGCCCGCGGGGTCTACACTCGATCCAACCTCACCATGACACGGGAAGTGATCCACGTAAGCACCGCAGGAAACGACAGAGCCACCGGGAACGACAGCGCCACCGGAAACGACAGCGCCACCGGGAACGACCGGGATCCCGCCACGGCCACCGACACCGGTGGCGTCCGACGCGACACCGGCGACTCCTCCGCCCGCACGGCCGTCCAACTGGACCCGGACCTGGCGATGGCGGTGCTCGGCACCGCCGACGCCAACCTCCGCGCCCTCGAGGACCTGCTCGACGCGGACCTGCACGTGCGGGGTGGCACCATGACCATCTCGGGCGATCCGCCCCACGTGGACCGTGCCTCCCGGGTCGTGTCCGACCTGCTGCGGCAGGCCCGCAGGGGAGTGGAGATCACCCCCGCCTCGGTGCGCCGCTCGGTGGAGATCCTCGCCGACTCGGGGCCGCTCACGCCCGAGGAGGTGCTCGGCACCGACGTCCTGTCGCGCCGCGGCGGCATGATCCGGCCCAAGACCCTCGGCCAGAAGCGATACGTCGACGCCATCGACGACCACACGATCGTGTTCGGACTGGGCCCGGCCGGCACCGGCAAGACCTACCTCGCCATGGCCAAGGCCGTCGCCGCGCTCCGCGCCAAGGAGGTCAGCCGCATCATCCTCACCCGGCCCGCGGTCGAGGCCGGTGAACGCCTGGGCTACCTGCCCGGCACCCTGCACGAGAAGATCGACCCGTACCTGCGGCCGCTGTACGACTCGCTGCACGACATGATGGACCCCGAGGCCATCCCGAAGCTCATGTCGGCCGGGGTGATCGAGGTGGCGCCGCTGGCGTACATGCGTGGGCGGACCCTCAACGACTCGTTCATCATCCTCGACGAGGCGCAGAACACCACGCCCGAGCAGATGAAGATGTTCCTGACGAGGCTCGGCTTCGGCTCGAAAATCGTCGTGACCGGGGACATCACGCAGATCGACCTCCCCGGCGGCCAGCGCTCGGGACTGAAGGTCGTCCGCGACATCCTCACCGGGGTCGACGACATCCACTTCTCCGAACTCACCTCCCGCGACGTCATCCGCCACGCGCTGGTCGGGCGGATCGTCGACGCCTACGCCAAGCACGAAGCGCGCCTCGAACGAGGCGAGCGACCCACCATCCACAAGAACAGGGAGCAGCGCCGCCGATGAGCATCGAGGTCGCCAACGAGTCGGGCGTGGAGGTCGACGAGGCAGAACTCATCGACGTGGCCGCGTTCGTGATCGCCCGGATGGACGTCCACCCGGCCGCCGAACTGTCGATCACCCTCGTCGACAAGGACACGATGGCCGATCTCCACGTGACGTGGATGAACCTGCCCGGCCCCACCGACGTCATGAGCTTCCCCATGGATGAGCTCACGCCCGGAGGCCGCCCCGACCTGCCCGAACCCGGACCGGCCATGCTCGGCGACATCGTCCTGTGCCCGGCGTTCGCCGCCGACCAGGCCGCCAGCTCCGGCCATCCCCTCGCGCACGAGCTCGCGTTGCTCACCGTCCACGGGTGCCTGCACCTGCTGGGGTACGACCACGCGGAGCCCGCCGAGGAGCGGGAGATGTTCGGCCTCCAGAACGAACTGCTGGGCGAGTGGTACGACCACCGAGACGAGTCCCCGAGAGTGGACGCCTGAGACGTGGACACCACCATCCTCACGGCTGTCGCGGCCGTGGTGCTCATTCCCGTCGCCGGACTGTTCGCCGCCCTCGACGCCGCCCTGAGCACGGTCTCGGTGGCCCGCGTCGAGGAGATGGCCAAGGAGAACCGTCACGGCGCGACGCGGTTGTCGAAGATGCTCGCCACCCGGCCGCGGTACATCAACGTCACCGTCCTGCTCCACATGCTGAGCCTCGTGGCCGCGGCGGTGTTGTTCACCGTCGTGTTCAACGATCTCATCGACTCCACGGGCTGGGCGCTGGCCGTCGCCGTCGTGGTGACCACCGTCGCCGCCTACATCGTGGCCGGGGTCGGACCCCGCACCCTCGGCCGACAACACGCCTACTCTCTCGCCCTGGGCGCCGCGACCCCGCTGACCGTGACCGGGTTCGTCCTGGGCCCCGTCGCCACCCTGCTCGTCGGCCTGGGCAACGCCGTCACCCCCGGCGGCGGTTTCCGCAACGGACCGTTCGCCTCCGAGATCGAGCTGCTCGAGATCGTCGACATGGCCCGCGAGCGCGGGGTCGTGGCCGACGACGAGTCCCGCATGATCCAGTCGGTGTTCGAACTCGGCGACACCACCGCGCGCGAGGTGATGACCCCGCGCACCGAGATGGTGTGGATCGAGTCGGACAAGACGGTCGGCCAGGCCGCGCGACTCACCGTAAAGTCCGGGTACTCGCGTATCCCGGTGGTCGACGGGGACAACTCCGACGACGTGGTGGGCGTCGTCTATCTGCGCGACATCGTCGCCCGGCTCGACGACCCGGACGGGCGCGCCGCCCCGGTGGCCGACGTGATGCGCCCCGCGGTGTTCGTGCCCGACGCCAAGCGGATCGACGACCTGCTGAGCGAGATGCAGCGGGACCACAACCACCTGGCGATCCTCGTCGACGAGTACGGCGGGACCGCCGGGCTGGTCTCCATCGAGGACATCCTCGAGGAGATCGTCGGGGAGATCGTCGACGAGTACGACACCACCGAGGTGCCGCCCGTCGAGGACCTCGGCGACGGACGCTACCGCCTGTCCGCCCGGCTCGGGCTGGACGAGGTGGCCGAGCTGTTCGACGTCGAGTTCGCCGACGAGGTGACCGAGGAGGTCGAGACCCTGGGCGGGCTCCTCGCCCTGGAGCTCGGGCGCGTCCCGCTGCCCGGCGCCCACGTCGTGTCCACCGGGCTCGACCTGCGCGCCGAGGGCGGCCACGACCGGCGCGGACGGGTCAAGGTGGTCACCGTGGTGGCCGAGCGGACCGAGAAGAACGACGACAACGACGACGACCCCCAGCGCGAGGACAACCGATGAGCACTCCCGAGAACTTCCGTAGCGGGTTCGTCAGCTTCGTGGGCCGACCCAACACGGGCAAGTCCACCCTGACCAACGCGCTCGTGGGGGAGAAGATCGCCATCACCTCCTCGCGGCCGCAGACCACACGGCACGCGATCCGCGGGATCGTGCACCGGCCGGACGCCCAGATCATCCTGGTCGACACCCCCGGACTGCACCGCCCCCGCACCCTGCTCGGCGAGCGGCTCAACGCGCTGGTCGAGGACACCTACTCCGATGTCGACCTCATCGGCCTGTGCATCCCCGCCGGGGAGCGCATCGGCCCCGGGGACCGCTGGATCCTCGAGCAGGTCCGCAAGCTGTGCCCCACCACGCCGGTGCTCGGGCTGGTGACCAAGATCGACACCGTCTCCAAGAAGAAGGTCATGGAGCAGCTCGTGGCCGTGTCGACGTTCCTCGGACCGGACTCGGAGGTCGTCCCGGTGTCGGCCGCGTCCGGCGAGCAGGTCGACGTGGTGGCCGACGTCATCGCGACCCTGCTGCCCGAGGGGCCCCAGTTCTACCCCGACGACATCATCACCGAGGAGTCCGACGAGAGCCGCATGGCCGAGCTCATCCGCGAGGCGGCCCTCGAGGGCGTCCGCGACGAGCTGCCCCACTCGATCGCCGTGTCGATCGAGGAGATCCTGCCGCACGAGGGCCGCGACGACATGGTGGACGTCCACGCCACCGTGTACGTGGAACGACAGAGCCAGAAGTCGATCGTCCTGGGCAAGGGCGGCTCGCGGATGCGCGAGGTCGGCACCACCGCCCGGGCCGGCATCGAGAAGTTGCTCGGCACCAAGGTCTACCTCGACCTGCACGTCAAGGTCCTCAAGGAGTGGCAGCGCGACCCCAAGATGCTGGGACGCCTGGGCTTCTAGCCTCTCCACGGCTCGTGGCCCGTGGGACACTGGACACCTGAGCGCGCACGCACCCGCGTGCGCGCCCGCCCGGACATCGCCCCGGAAGGAGGCCCGGATGCATCCCTTCACCGACACGGGCCTCGTCGTGCGCACCTACGACCTCGGGGAAGCCGACCGGATCGTCACCCTGCTGACCGAGCGGCACGGGCTCGTCCGCGCCGTCGCCCGGGCCGTGCGACGCACCCGGTCCCGGATGGGCGCGAGCCTCGAGCCGTTCGCGGTGGTGGAGGTGCAGATCGCCCCGGGCCGTGGTCGCAGTGGGCTCGGGACCGTCCGCCAGGCCAGCAGCCGTGAGTCCCTGGCTCGTCCGCTGGTGGCGGACTACCCGGCGTACACCTCCGGGTGCGTGGTCCTGGAGACCGCCGAGCGCCTCGCGGGCGAGGAGGGGGCGCCCACCCCGCGGCTGCTCGGCCTCGCCGTGAACGCCCTGCGCTCCCTGGCCGAGCACCGCCGCGAGCCCGGACTGGTCGCCGACGCGTTCCTCCTGCGTGCCATGTCCGCCTCCGGCTGGGAGCCCGTCCTGGACTGCTGCGTGCGCTGCGGCGTGGTGGGCCCGCACCGGGCCTTCCACGTCGCGTCCGGCGGGACCGTGTGCGTGCACTGCCGCCCGCAGGGATGCGCGATGCTCTCACCCGGTGTCGCCGAGCACCTGTCCGCGCTGCTGGCGGGGGAGTGGGACGCCGTCGGGGTGTCCTCGCCCGCCGTCGTGCGCCAGGCCTCCGGCATCGCCGCCGCACACCTGCAGTGGCATCTCGAACGAGACCTGCGCAGCCTGCCCCTGGTCGACCGCGGCACGGTCGGCCCCGTCGAGCCAGTAGAGGAGTCCCGTGCCCGGACTACCCAGATTTCGTAAGCGTCCCGTCCCTCAGGCGAGCGTGGTCCGGCCACCCACCCCGCACGCGTCGGGTGCCCGCCCGCCGGCCATCCCGGCCGAGTTCGTGCCGCGCCACGTCGCGCTGGTCATGGACGGCAACGGCCGCTGGGCGCAGGAGCGCGGTCTGCCCCGCACCGAGGGGCACAAGCGCGGCGAGGCCGTGCTCATGGACGTCGTGCAGGGCTGCATCGAGATGGGTATCCCGTACCTGTCCGCCTACGCCTTCTCGACCGAGAACTGGAAGCGCAGTCCCGAGGAGGTCCGATTCCTCATGGGCTTCAACCGGGACGTCCTGCGCCGCCGCCGGGACGAGATGCACTCGCTGGGCGTGCGGGTCCGGTGGGCGGGGCAGCGACCCCGGCTGTGGCGGTCGGTCATCTCGGAACTCGAGGAGGCCGAGGAGCTCACCCGCGACAACACGGTCATGACCCTGGCCATGTGCGTGAACTACGGGGGCCGCGCCGAGATCGTCGACGCCGCCCGCGACTTCGCCCGCCGCGTCGCCGCCGGCGAACTCTCGCCCGATGACCTCACGGAGGACAACTTCTCCCAGTTCCTCGACGAGCCGGACATGCCGGACGTCGACCTCTTCCTGCGCCCGTCCGGGGAGCTGCGCACGTCCAACTTCATGCTGTGGCAGGCCGCCTACGCCGAGTTCGTCTTCCAGGACACGCTGTTCCCGGACTTCGACCGCCGCGACCTGTGGGCGGCGTGCCTGGAGTACGCCGAGCGTGACCGGCGCTTCGGCGGCGTCACCAGCTCCTGACTCGCGGGCGCCCGGTCAGTCAGCCAGGCCAGCCCCGCCCGCCTGGCCCGCCGCGCACTCCGCGCACAGGCCGAACAGCTCGATGGTGTGGCTGACGTCGGTGAACCCGTGTGCCCGGCCCGCGCGATGGGCCCACACCTCGACTCCCGGCTCCTCCACCTCCACGGTGAACCCGCAGACGCGGCACACCAGGTGATGGTGGTGCGAGTCGGAGCACTTGCGGAAGATCAGTTCCCCGGAGTCGGTCCGCAGCACGTCGACGGCCTCCGCGTCGGCCATCGACTGCAGGGTCCGGTACACGGTGGTCAGTCCGATCGTGTCGCCGCGCTCGCGAAGTTCGGCGTGCAGGTCCTGGGCGGAACGGAAGCCCTTGGACTCGTCGAGCAGAGCGGAGATCGCGCTGCGTTGACGAGTCGACCGCACGCCGATCGGCTTGTCCGGTGTCGTCATGGATCTACTGCTCCCCGGCGTGCCCGACGGCCGCCTCGACGATGTCGAGCAGATGCTCGTCCAATAGTTCGTAGCGCATCTCCCGACCCTGCCGGTGGGAGGAGACCACGCCGGAGGACTTGAGGATGCGCAGGTGCTGACTGACCAGCGGCTGGGTGACGCCGAGTGCGTCGACCAACTCGTGCACGCACCGGGGACCGTCCCGTAGCTGCAGCACGATCGCGATACGCAGCGGGGCGGACAGGGCCCGGAGCAGTTCTCCGGCCGCGGACACCACCCGCTCGGGAGGCAGGGGGACCGGGGAGGCCCGGTGGTCGGCGTCGTGGACGTCCGTGACCGGGTCGGATCCGGTCGATCGGGGTCCGCTGTGCATCGTCTCCACCTTCCGGGCTCGCTCCCGGGCTCGGTCGCCGCCGGCGTCGTATCGGGTAGGGGACCCCAGTATCCCAGACCCGGGGGGCCGACCGGATACCCTGGTGAAAGTGCCCGGGCGCCGGCCCGCGCCGAGGTGGTCCACCCGACGCCTCCGCCAACCGACTCACCAAGGGAGAACCCCCGACGTGGCAGCCTCAGCTTCCGTCATCGACACCGTCGTCAACCTCTGCAAGCGCCGAGGACTGGTGTACCAATGTGGCGAGATCTACGGCGGTACGCGCTCGGCGTGGGACTACGGCCCCCTGGGTGTGGAGCTCAAGGACAACATCAAGAAGCAGTGGTGGCGCACCTTCGTCACCGGCCGGGACGACGTGGTGGGCCTGGACTCGTCGATCATCCTGCCCCGCCAGGTGTGGCAGGCCTCCGGCCACGTCGAGACGTTCACCGACCCCCTGGTCGAGTGCAGGTCCTGCCACACCCGGCTGCGTCAGGACCATCTCCAGGAGGCGTACGCCGCCAAGAAAAAGCTGGATCATCCGTCCGAGGCCCCGATGTCGGAGATCGCCTGCCCCAACTGCGGGAACAAGGGCCAGTGGACCGAGCCCCAGCTGTTCTCGGGCCTGATGAAGACCTTCCTCGGCCCCGTGGACAACGAGACCGGCCTGCACTACCTGCGTCCGGAGACCGCGCAGGGCATCTTCATCAACTACAAGAACGTCATGACCACCGCGCGTCGCAAGCCGCCGTTCGGTATCGGCCAGATCGGTAAGGCGTTCCGCAACGAGATCACCCCCGGCAACTTCATCTTCCGCACCCGCGAGTTCGAGCAGATGGAGATCGAGTACTTCGTCAAGCCCGAGGAGGCGGACGAGCACTTCACGACGTGGGTCGAGGACTGCTGGGACTGGTTCGTGGACCTGGGGATCGACCCGCAGAACCTGCGTCGCTTCGACGTCCCGGAGGACGAGCGCGCCCACTACTCGGCGGGCACGATCGACTTCGAGTACAAGTTCGGGTTCTCCGGCAACGAGTGGGGCGAACTCATGGGTGTCGCCAACCGCACGGACTACGACCTCACGCAGCACCAGACCCACTCCGGTGAGGACCTGCAGTACTTCGATCAGGCCTCGGGCGAGAAGTACATCCCCTACGTCATCGAGCCGAGCTTCGGCCTGACCCGCTCGCTCATGGCGTTCCTCGTGGACGCCTACACGGAGGACGAGGCGCCCAACGCCAAGGGCGGGGTGGACACCCGGACGGTGCTCAAGCTCGACCGCCGGCTCGCGCCGGTCAAGGCCGCGGTGCTGCCGCTGTCGCGCAACGCGGACCTGTCGCCCAAGGCCCGTGATCTGGCGGCCCAGCTGCGCAAGAACTGGAACGTCGACTTCGACGACGCCCAGGCCATCGGCCGCCGCTACCGCCGCCACGACGAGATCGGCACCCCGTTCTGCATCACGGTGGACTTCGACACCCTCGAGGACCAGGCCGTGACCATCCGTGAGCGAGACACCATGGCGCAGGAGCGCGTGGCGATCGACCAGGTCGAGGGGTACCTCGCGCAGCGCCTGATCGGGTGCTGACGGACTCCCCTGGCACACTGGTCGGGTGAGTAGAACAACCGGGTCCCCGCTCCGTGCGGTGTCCAGGGCCGTCGGCTGGCTCCTGGCCATCGCACTGCTGTTGTGCCTGGTCATACCCGGATTCATCTCGTTCCGGGTGTGGTCCGTGGCGCGTGTCGACGATCGATCTCCGGCCGACGCGATCGTGGTGCTGGGCGCGGCGCAGTACAACGGCATCCCCACCCCCGTGTTCCAGGCCCGGCTGGAGCACGCGGCCCTGCTCTTCGAGGAGGGGGTCGCGCCGCAGGTCATCACGGTCGGTGGTAGCCAGCCGGGTGACCTCTACACGGAGGCCGGGTCGGGGCGGGCCTATCTGACCCGCCTCGGCGTGCCCCCGGAGGTGATCCTGGCGGTGGAGACCGGGACCAACACCGAGGGCAGTCTGGACGCCGTGGCCCAGACCGTGCGCGACCAGGGTGGGCAGTCGGTGGTGCTGGTCAGC
The DNA here is from genome assembly GCF_900537145.1 of Dietzia sp. Alg238-R159. Taxonomy (NCBI): domain Bacteria; kingdom Bacillati; phylum Actinomycetota; class Actinomycetes; order Mycobacteriales; family Dietziaceae; genus Dietzia; species Dietzia sp. Alg238-R159. The sequence continues at coordinate 156,126 of NZ_UNRI01000007.1, forward strand.
GACCCCACGCACTCGTATCGCTCGCGCATGATGGCGCGGGACGCGGGGCTGGACGCGTGGACCTCGCCGACCCGCCACGGGCCGGCGGTGTGGACCCGGGAGAACCAGATCATGGGGATCATCCGGGAGACGGGCGCGGTGCTCTGGTACCAGTACCACCGGTTCGCCGGGAGCAGTGTGGACTTCCCGGACTGAACCGCCGGGGCGGGTGGCGCGTGCGGATGCGGCCTGCCGCAGGGATGACGGGGCGGTGACGCCCGGAGGAGAAGTGGATGACGGGATACGCGTACGACGCCGCGGACGCCGAGCGCCGGGTCGACGAGGGTTCCGGCCGCGCCCGCGGGAAGGCGAGCGAACGCAGCCCGTTCGACCGGGACCGCGCCCGCGTCCTGCATTCGGCCGCATTGCGCCGACTCGCCGACAAGACCCAGGTGGTCGGCCCCGGGGACGGCGACACCCCGCGGACCCGCCTCACCCATTCGCTCGAGGTCGCCCAGATCTCCCGCAGTATCGCGGCCGGGCTGGGGAGCGACCCGGACCTGGCGGACCTGGCGGGACTGAGCCACGACATCGGGCACCCGCCCTACGGCCACAACGGCGAGCGGGCGCTGGACGAGGTCGCGCGTGGCTTCGGCGGTTACGAGGGCAACGCGCAGACCGTGCGGATCCTGTCGCGGCTCGAGCCCAAGGTCGTCGACGCCTCCGGCCGTGGGGTCGGGTTGAACCTCACCCGCGCCGCGCTGGACGCCGCCACCAAGTACCCGTGGCTGCCGAGGGAGGGGACGCGGAAGTTCGGCGCCTACGCCGATGACGCGGACACCCTCGCGTGGATCCGGCAGGGCGCTCCCGGGGACACCCGGTGCCTCGAGGCCCAGATCATGGACTTCTCCGACGACGTCGCCTATTCGGTCCACGATGTCGAGGACGCGATCGTCGCCGGCCGGCTGGACCTGCGCTCGCTGTCCGACCGGTCGGAGGTCGCCGCGCTCGCGGAACTGGGCGCGGAGGAGTTCCGCGGTCCGGACGCCGATCAGCTGGAGCAGGCCGCCGGGCGTCTCGGTGCGCTCGAGGTGGTCCGCGCCGTGCAGCCGTTCTCCGAGAGCTTCACCGGGTTCGTGGCGCTCAAGGCCCTGACCAGTGAGCTGGTGGGCCGGTTCGTCATGCCCGCCATCCACGCCACCCGCGAGGTGCACGGGGCCAGGCCGCACGGGCGCTACAGCGCGGATCTCGAGGTGCCGGTGGAGGTCGAGGCCGAGGTGGTGATGCTCAAGACGATGGCGGTGCGCTACGTCATGAGCGACCCCGGGCACCGCCTCAGGCAGGACCGCCAGCGGGACCGGATCCATCGGGTGGCGGAGTTCCTCGCCCAGTCCGCGCCCGCGGGCCTCGACCCGGTCCTCCGCCCGCTGTGGGATTCGGCCCCGGACGACGCCGCGCGGATGCGGGTGATCGTCGACCAGATCGCCCTGTACACCGAGAGCCGGCTCGAGCGGGTCGACCGGGCGAGCGCCGGCATCCAGGCCGCCTGGGGCTGAGCCGCCCGCCCCCACCCCCGCGACCGCCGGCCCCCGTCAGCCGACCGCGCGCACGACCTCGCCGACCAGCTGGTCCACGCCCACCGCGTCGAGGGTCGAGCCGGGGGAGAAGCCGGTGCGGACCACCACGAGATCGGCCGAGGGGACCACCACGACGTACTGCCCGTCGTGCCCGGAGGCCCAGAACGCGTCGGTCGGCAGGTCCGCGAACCGGAGCGGGGTCCCGTCACCGGCCGTGTTGAGCCACCACTGGGCGCCGTACGGTTCGGGCTCGCCGCCCGCCGGGACCCCGGTCGTCGCGTAGTCCATCCACCCCGCGGGCAGCAGCCGCTGTCCGTCCACCTCGCCGTCGTCGAGCACGAACTGACCGAACCGCGCCCAGTCGCGCGGGCTCGCCCACAGGTACGAACTACACACCGATCCGCCGGAGGCGTCGGCCTCGAGGACGGCGCTGCGCATCCCGAGCGGGCGGAAGAGCAGTTCCTCGGCCATCTCCGGCCCCAGCCCGGTGCGTTGGTGCAGCAGGTCGCAGACGATGTTGCTCGTGCCGGACGAGTACTGGCGGAACTCGCCGGGGGCGTGGGCGGCCGGCTGTGAGGCGGCGAAGGCGGCCATGTCGGGTTCGAGGAAGAGCATCCGGGTGATGGGCGTGCCCAAGTCGTACTCCTCGTCCCAGTCGAGGCCGGAGGTCATGCGCAGCAGGTGGTCCAGCGAGATCTGCGACCGTCCGTCGGTCCACTCGGGGCGCAGGCCGGTGGTGGCGGGGTCGAGGTCGGCGTCGGGGAACTCGACCTGCGCGCGCCCGACGAGCGTGGAGGCCACGCTCTTGGCCATGGACCAGCCGAGCTGGCGGGTGTCGGGACCGAAACCGTCGGCGTACCGCTCGCCGAGGATCTCGCCGCGTCGGACGACGACGAGGCCCCGCGTCCCCTCCTGCGCCGCGGCCTCATCCAGTGCCGACGAGACCTCGTCCGGTGCGTCGGACGCCTCTGCCAGGCGGATGCCCTGAGGGCCATCCCCGCGCAGCGGCGGGGGCGGCTCACTGCCCTGCGATCCCGCCGCGCGGTCACCGAGGGCACAGCCGTGCTCGGAGACGTGGGCGGTTTGCCGGAAGCCCACCCCCAGCACCGAGGCGGTCGCGGTCCCGGCCTCCTCGTCGACCGACGTCCGCATGACGGGGACCAGCGGATTGGGCGGGAGGTCGGTGTCGTAGTCCTCGCGGCCCACGAGGTAGTGTAGGGCGCAGGCGTTGTGGGCGGCGTACCCGGTGCCGGTGAGCAGCATCGGCCGGTACCAGACGCCCACCGCGACCACGGCTGCGACGAGGAGCGCGACCACCGCGACCACCGCGATGAGAACTTTCCGACGACGTGTCATGGGGTCAGAACCGCCCGCCCGCGCCGCCACCGCCGAAGCCGCCGCCACCGCCTCCGAAGCCACCGCCGAATCCGCCACCGAGGCCGCCGCCGCCGAAGCCGCGGGCGGATCCGAAACCGCCACCGCCGCCGCGGAGCATCCCCTGGATGAGCGCGCCGGCGACCATGCCGCCGACCATCGCGCCGGTGTTGGACCCGCGCCGTCCGCCGCGTCCGTACGGGCCGCCCCGGCCGCCGTACCCGCCGTAGCCGCCGGAGTACTGGGGCCGGGAGGCGTCGCTCTGCGCGAGACGGAGCGCCTCGCGGGCGAGGTTGAGCGCGCGCTCGGCGGCAGGGAACGCGGCCGGGCCGACCGTGCCCTCGGCGGTCGCCAGCGAGCTCTTCGCGGCCGCGAGGCGCGTGCGGGCGGCCTGGCCGATCACGTACGAGCGGCTGCCGATGAAGTCGTCGGCCTCGCGGACCGCCCCCGCGGCGCGGGTGATCGCGGCCCGGCGGGCGGCACGGGCGCGGTTGGCGGCCTCGGCCTCGTGCCCGGCGGCGGCCAGGGCCTCGTCGAGGTCGCGGTCCACGTCGATGAGGTGGGAGAAGGTCCCCAGCGGATCGGTCTGACCGTCGCGGCGGGCCGCGTCGACCGCCTCGCGCGCCGCGGCGGCCACCTGCGTGAGGGTCTGGCTGGAGGTGTCACTGACGTCGGTCGACGCCAGCAGCCGCGAGGCCATGGTCAGTTCCTCCTCGACCTCCTCGATCAGCGGGTCGAGGTCGCGGCGCGCGGTCGCGATGTCGTCGGCCGCGTGTTCGACGCCGTTGACCAGCTTCTCGGCCCGGGACAGCTCGCCTTCGGCGGAGGTGATGGCGTCCACGGCCTCGCCCTGCTCACCCACCGGCCGGGCCAGTGCCGCGCGGGCGCGGACGGTCTCGCCTTCCGCGGCGTCGAGCAGCTCCCCGGCCAGCGAGAGGTTGTCGGAGATGGAGGAGAGCACGGCCGACGGGAACCGCTCGCGCAGGTCCGCCATGGTCTTCTCGGCCTCGGGGAGCCGGGCGCGCAGGGAGACCGCGCGGCGGGTGAGCGTGTCGACGGAGGCGGCGCCGTTGATGAGCAGGTCGCGCATCTCAGCGAAGGCCGTGGCCTGTCCCTCGAGGCCGCGTTCGGCGCGTTCGGCGCGGGCGGCCACCTCGAGCAGCATGGCCTTGCGCTGGTCGGGCGTCTCGGGGATGTCGTCGTCGAGCCGCTGGACGAGTGCGTGCGCGGCGGCGACCTCGGCCCCTGCCGAGTCGAGCGCGGAGCGGAACGGCCGGGTACGCAGCTCGCCGAACTCGCCTGCGGCGGTCTCGAGGGCGTCCGTGGAGGCGTCCACCGACTGGTCGGCATCGGCCAACCCGGAGCGGGCGCGCGCGTCGAGCACCTCCACAGGCAGGGCCGACATCCGGGCGGTGTCGTCGCCGGGGATGTCGCGGGCGTCCTCGGCCTGCCTGGCCGTCCGCGTGGCGCGGCGCCGGCGGGCGAACAGGACCACGGCCGCGACGACGGCGATGATCACCACGATGATGGCCAGGATGGCGAACGGCGAGATCTCCGAGCCGGAGCCCTGGCGTTCGAGCCCGTCGGCCGCGCCGGTGACGGCGCCGGCCCAGTCGCCGGCGGCGAGGCGCGGTTCGATGTCGCGGTCGGCGATCTCTTGCGCGGTCAGCTGATCGGCAGTGGGCGAGGCCTCGGGGTCGTCGAACTCGAACCAGTACCTGCCCTCGTCCACGGCCACCACGAGCAGTGCGTCGGACGCGCCCAGGTCGGAAAGTTCCCGGGTCTGCTGCGTCCACTGCTCGACCGGGATGCCGTCGAGGGTGTCGACGAACGTCACCCACAGCTGGATCTGATCGGTCGAGCGCAGTTCGGCCAGTCTGCTCTCCACCTCGGGGGTGTCGCCGCCGAGGACCCCCGCGGAGTCGGTGAGCTGCTGCTGCAGGTTCGACGGGGGCTCGGCGGAGGCGCCGGGGGCGGCCCACACCAGCGCGCAGGCCAGGAACGCGACCACCGTCGCGAGCGCTGTCACCGGGGCCTGGCTGAACCGGGAACGGGGTCGCCGGGCGGCGGCGGGCGGGAGTTGGGCGGCGATCATGGCCCCAGCGTATCGGCCCCGAACAGGGGGCACGCCGGTCCTCGCCGGAGGCGGCTACTCTGGGCGTCATGGCAGGGCGGATTCCGGAGCAGGACATCGCCGCGATCCGCGAACGCACCCGTATCGAGGAGATCGTCGGCGAGTACGTCGCGCTCAAACCAGGTGGCGCGGACTCGCTCAAGGGGCTGTCCCCGTTCAAGGACGAGAAGACCCCCTCGTTCCACGTGCGTCCGCAGCACGGCTACTTCCACTGTTTCTCCACGGGTGAGGGCGGCGACGTCTTCGCGTTCCTCATGAAGATGGAGCACATCAGCTTCGTGGAGGCGGTGGAGCAGCTGGCCGACCGGCTGGGCTACCGCATCTCCTACGAGGGTGGCGGTCAGGTCATCCAGCGCGATCGCGGCACGCGGTCCCGGCTGGCGCAGGCGAACGCGGCCGCGCAGAAGTTCTACGCCGAGCGCCTGGCGCAGGATCCGGAGGCGGAGACGGCGCGCACCTTCCTCACCGACCGCGGGTTCGACATGGCCCAGGCCCAGCACTTCGGCTGTGGGTACGCGCCCGCCGGCTGGGACACCATGAGCAAGCACCTCATGCGCCAGGGGTTCGAGCCCAAGGAGCTGGAGGCGGCCGGGCTGTCCAAGACGAGCTCGCGCGGCACCCTCATCGACCGTTTCCACCGCCGGTTGTTGTGGCCCATCCGCAACCTCGGGGGCGAGGTGATCGGGTTCGGCGCGCGCAAGCTGTTCGAGGACGACACCCTGGGCAAGTACATGAACACCCCCGAGACGATGCTCTACAAGAAGTCCCAGGTGTTGTTCGGTCTGGACCTGTCCAAGCGGGAGATCGCCTCGCAGCGTCGCGCGGTCGTGGTCGAGGGGTACACCGACGTCATGGCCATGCACGCGGCCGGCGTCACGACGGCGGTGGCCGCGTGTGGCACCGCGTTCGGCGAGGACCACCTGTCCACGCTGCGGCGCCTGATGCTGGACGACAACTACTTCCGCGGCGAGATCATCTACACCTTCGACGGCGACGAAGCCGGCAAGAAGGCCGCGCTCCGGGCGTTCTCGGGGGATCAGCAGTTCTCCGGCCGGACGTTCGTGGCGGTGGCCCCGCCGGGGACGGATCCGTGCGACCTGCGTCAGAACAAGGGCGACGCCGCGGTGCGGGATCTCGTGTCCGCGCGGGTGCCGATGTTCGAGTTCGCGATCCGCTCGATGCTCGAGGACTACGACCTCGACCACGCCGAGGGGCGCGTGGAGGCCCTGCGTCGCACCGTGCCGGTGGTGGCCGACATCCGCGATTCGACGCTGCGTGACGAGTACGCCCGCCAGCTCGCCGGCTGGGTCGGCTGGGACGACCCGGCGACGGTGGTGCGTCGCGTCCGCGAGGAGGCGCGCAAGAAGGGCCACGCGCGGTCGGCAGGGTCGGGTTCCGGGTTGCGCAAGCGTGCCCCCGGTGGACCGGGTGGGGGAGCCCGACCGGGGTGGGACACCGCCGAGCGTGGGGGCGGCGCGGGTCGCGGCCGTGGGGGATACGACGACGACGAGGCCGGCGGCCGCGAAGCTCCGCAGACGCCGGAGGTGCCGTCAGGCGTGCCCATCCCCGCCGCGGCGGACCCGGTGCTGTGGCCGCAGCGGGAGGCCGTGAAGGCGGCCCTGCAGTACCCGGGCCTGGCGGGTCCACTCTTCGACTCGCTGCCGGAGGAGTGCTACACCCACCCGGCCTACGCCACGATCGCGCAGGCACTGTCGACGGCCGGGGGGTGCGCGGCCGGCAAGAGCGGCGCGAACTGGGTCTCGGAGGTCTCCGAGGGGCTGGGCGACGACGGGCTGCGCCGACTGTTCGGGAGCCTCGCGGTGGAGACGCTGCGCGTATCCGAAGAGGCCTTGCCCCGCTACATCTCCGGCGTGCTGGCGCGGCTGCAGGAGGTGTGGGTCTCGGGCCAGATCGCGGACCTCAAGTCCAAGGTGCAGAGGATGAGCCCCGCGGAGGATCCCGAGGGCTACTCGGCGTTGTTCGGTGATCTGGTGGCTCTGGAGGAGTACCGGCGCGGCCTGTTGAACCAGGCGGTCGGCGCTACTCCGGATATCGCCTGACCAGCCGATTTGGTTCGTCGGCCTGCGGCGCACTAAGGTGAGTTCTCGGTATCCGGCATCACCGCCGGGCGCCAGCAGTGATCCCCCATAGCTCAATTGGCAGAGCATTCGACTGTTAATCGAAGGGTTATTGGTTCGAGTCCAATTGGGGGAGCTCAGCAACCAGGTCAGTGGCTTCCGAGCCACTGACCTGGTCTGCATTTCAGGGTGGTCAGCCGGGTGGGGCGTGCAGGGTGGGCCGGTAGATCAGCTCCTGGATCCGGCCGTCGAGGGTACGGCTCTCGAGCAGTTCGAGGTCATACTCCGCTCACCCCACGGCCCGGGACACTCTCGCCCGGCTCTGCGCCGAGGTCGCGGTCGAGCACACCTTGCCGGCCGATTCCGGGCGCACGGTCCGCGTGTCCGCCGTCCACCGCGTGGGCGTGCTGCCGGTGGGCGAGGTCGCGGTGGTGGTGGTCGCTGTGGCTCCGCATCGGGCCGAGGCGTTCGCGGCGTGTTCGGAGCTCATCGAGCGGCTCAAGCACGGGGTGCCCATCTGGAAACGGCAGCGCTTCACCGACGGCGTCTCCGAATGGGTGGGCGTCGGCGACTGCTGAGTTGGTCAGGCCGGCCGTCTGCGGGGTCGGTACCTGTCCTGACCCGGCGGATTGATGAGTGTGCCGTCGTCGGCGACGATGCGGTCGGCGAAGGCGTTCCACTCGCGTTCCCAGATGGCGTCACGGGCACGGGCCAAGGGGCCCTTGGGTCTGGTGCGGTGTTCGTGTCCGGTGTCGGTGATGATGACGAGTTCACCCAACGGCCCGGACCGGTAGGCGTTGGTCCCGAACGTCTTCTCCCGGTGGTGTTTGCGGCACAGGCAGACGAGGTTCCACTCGGTGGTCGGCCCGCCGAGCTCGGGGTCCTTCGTGTTGAACGCGATCACATGGTCCACGTCACAGGCCTCGGCGGGAACCGAGCATCCCGGGTGGCGGCAGGTGCCGTCGCGCATGCGGATGCGCTCGGCCATCGCCGGGGTGATCACGTAGCGCAGGGCGTGCTCGGGGGAGTCGAGCACGCCGGGGGCGGGGTCGATGAGCTCGAACCGCACGCTCGCGTCGTCGCCCTCGAGCAGTTCCGTGCAGAGCCATTCGACGCTGCTGTAGGTGCCGTGGACGAACTCGACACGGTTGGGCAGGCCCCGGGCCGCGGAGGCGATCACGCTGATGCGGATCGGCTGACCGGCCCGCGCGGCGTTGCCCAGCGTGGGCCGGGGG
>NZ_UNRI01000008.1:0-126384 GCF_900537145.1 Dietzia sp. Alg238-R159
CTCCATGGCCGCGTCAGTGGTCACAGTGATCGTCATGCTGGGTTCTCCTTCTGCTCGCGCCCCAGCCTCTCAACCAGCCAGCCCGGGTGTCTCACCTCAGTCTGGCGGATAGGGAGGGTGCAAGCGAGTGCACACCCATCCGATTGGCCGCCCCTCATCAACCGCGACATCGACGTTCTCAGGTTCGTTGTCAAGCACTTCTGACAGGTCCTTGAGCTGCCTTTCGCGCCACCCATTTGGGTAGAACGCGCTGTACACGAAACCCGGCACTTCGTTCCTCACTATCGGGAAGACTGGTTTCCAAGCCCGGAGTGAGAGGTCTAGTAGCGCAGACCGGTGCTCTGGGGCGTAGCTGATGATTCGGTGCATCCAGATCTCCTAAGGTGGACACGCTCTCGAAAGAAAGCCACCGTGGCCGTGATGGTGTGACCTTCAACTTCGTTTAGAGGGATTTCTCAGCTTCATATGGCGGCACTTTTCTGATAGGCCGAGAAGCTCGAAGGTGAGCGCCTGTTGCACGCAATCTAGTCGGGCCGCTGACTGGTAGTCGCACCCGATCTGCTCAGGCCCAAGGTGAACGGATAGCCGAGACTCGCAGCGCTGCCGTACGGATAGCCCTGGCCGCAGGGAACGAGCGGTCCGGTCGAATGTCCAGGCCAGCGACCTTCGCGATTTCGTCGGCGACCTGTTGCACGGTCCGGTTGCCTGTGTCGATATGCACCCCGAACTCCGGCGCAGATAACGCATCGAGTGTGGCGTCAGCATGATGCTGGGCGTACGACGCGATCACGTCGCCACGAGATCGGAGTCGCCTACGCAGTTCGTGGAGTTGCAGTGACAGCGTGACGTGAACAACCCGGTGCTGCGATTCCCGTACGGGATCGAGTACATGAGATAGGAGAAGGCTGTCGGCGACAGTTTGGGGAGCAATGATSGTCGCCCCCGTGTGATCGAGAATGTCGATCAGAGTGGATGGGACGGCAGAGGTCCAGGCATCCAGGGTTCGGTAGTCAGGCCTCACTGTTCGCGGATACATCCGGCGTAAGCCGAAACGAACATGTTCCGGATCGGCGAGGTGGGGTGCGGCACACGACGGACCAGGTCAGCGGCAACATGAGTCTTGCCACTGCCATGGGCACCGTTGATCCATAGAAGCGTGCCGCGTCGCTGGTCACTCATTACGTAGTCAGTACTCAATTCGACTGAGACTGGGGCGCTGTTACAMGACATATCGATATGGGTACCAAGGTCCTTCGAGGTGGTTTACCGCTAACCCTTTGACCTCGGGATCGAAGGTGGGTGGGACCAGCCACTCTTGTGAAAGAAGGCTCCGGAGTCGGTCGAGCCGAACGAAGTGCAGCCCTCTCGGAGACGCTGGAAAAACTGTCAGGAACGAGGATTCTGCCAACTTCGTGACAATCGGCCTCTGAAAATTTGCTGACAACGTGCTGCTGGATCGGCACGAAGCTGACAAGTTGGATGAGAACCGACACTCGTCGTCGGTTGTCAAACAGTTTTGCAGTTTGCCAAACCCGTGTCAGTGAACCTCCCTGGATCTGTCGGAGGGTTCCGATCTAACAGGGAAGACGCGTCGGCGACGACTTGGACAACGCCCTCATGGAGTCCGCGATCGGGCTGTGCAAGACCGAGCTGATCGACCTGGAGACCACGCGCAGGTGGACCGGCCGCAACGAGGTCGAGCACGAGACCGCGGACTGGGTGAAGTGGTTCAACGACGAGCGACTGCACTCGGCGATCGAATACCGACCACCCATCGAGTAAGAGGAGATGTACTGTTCCAACCAGGCGACCGAACCTCAGGCCGCCTGATTCAGCAAGACCCTCCGACGGGGCCAGGGCGATTCAACCGAATCAAACCCTGCCTCTGACCATCCGCATACACAGGGATCTTGACAGGCTCCTCCGTGCAGCGCCTGACCCCCGACGAACAAGTAGAAACACCCGCTAGCATTATCGCCATGCCCGGCGACAGCGACACCAGCACGGAGGCCCCCGACCTCGTCGACGCCGCACGTATGGGCACCCAGCCGCAGCCGCAGACGGCGCGGGGTCGGCGCACCCGCGAGGCGCTCATCGCGGCGGCCCGCACGGTCTTCGAGCGCGACGGCTACGTCGACTCCCGGTTGATCGACATCGCCGCCGAGGCCAAGTGCTCGATCGGCAGCTTCTACACGTGGTTCGACAGCAAGGACGAGGTCTTCGCCGCCGTCCTCTACCAGGCGCAGAGCGACATGCTCCACCCCGGGACGGGCCGCATCGAGGCGAGCGATGACCCCGTGGCGATCATCGCCGCGAGCAACCGCGCCTACTTCGAGGCGTACCGGCGCAATGCCCGCCTCAACATGCTCCTCCAGCAGGTGGCGGCGCTCAACCCACGCTTCCGCGACCTGCGCAACGCGCGCTCGATGGCGTTCGTCACGCGCAACGCACGCGCCATCGCGGACCTGCAGGAGCGGGGTCTCGCCGATCGCGGTGTCGATGCCTCGATGGCCGCGATGGCCCTGTCCGGGATGGTCGCCCGACTGGCCTACGAGGCCTTCACCGGGGGCGCGGTCGTCGAGTCCGTCGACGACCTCGTCGAGACAGCGACCCGGCTGTGGACCAATGCCCTGGGGCTGACGACGCCGGAGCTGCGCGAGGATTGAGCCGTCCGGCGCGCAGCCCCGTGCGCGGTCAGCGGGCGATGGTGACCCCGCCGTCGACGGTGAGGGTGCTGCCGACGACGTAGTCGCCGGCGTCCGAGGCCAGGTAGACCGCTGCGCCCGCCATGTCCTCGGGGCGGCCGATGCGTCCGGAGGGGATCTGCCCGGTGATCTCGTCGCCGTGGTCGCGGGCCTCCTTGTTCATGCTCGAGGCGAAGGCGCCGGGGGCGATCGCGCTGACGATGATGCCCTCGGGCGCCAGGCGCACCGCCATCCGCTTGGTCAGGTGGACGATGCCGGCCTTGCTCGCGTGGTACGAGTACGTCTCCATCGGGTTGAGTGAGAGTCCGTCGATCGAGGCGATGTTGATGACCTTGGCCAGGTGGCCGGTCCGCTCGCGGCCGGCGAGCAGCAGGCCCTTGGCGGCCTGGGTGAGGAAGAAGGGTGCCTTGACGTTGAGGTCCATGACCTTGTCCCAGCCGCTCTCGGAGAAGTCGTCGAAGGGCTCGCCCCAGGCCGCCCCGGCGTTGTTGACCAGCACGTCGAGGTGGTCCTCGTGCTCGCGGAAGGCCTCCAGGAGGGCGGCGATGCCGGCGGTCGTCGAGATGTCGTGGGGGAGTGCGACGCACCGCCCGTCGCCGTGGATCGCGGACAGTTCGGCCGCGGTGGCCCGGCAGGCCTCCTCCTTGCGTGCGGTGATGTAGACGGTCGCACCCTGGGCGAGCAGGCCCTCGGCGATCATGCGGCCGATGCCGCGGGAGCCGCCGGTCACGAGGGCGACGCGTCCGTCGAGTGAGAAGAGGGCAGAAATGTCCATGGTGGTCCTTCGTGTCGGGTGGTGGTGGGTCGACGGTAGCCGTACTTGAAATGGGATTCAATAGTAGTTGAACCTCGATTCATGTTGTGGGAGGGTGGCGAGGACATCCGATCGAGCACAGGAGCCGCCCCATGACACGGACCTCGCAGGAGATCCGACTCGCCGCCCGCCCGCAGGGCCGCCCCGACGCGAGCACCTGGGACCTCACGACGAGCGAGGTGCCCGACCCCGGACCCGGCGAGATCCTCGTGCGCGTCGACCTCGTCTCACTCGACCCGGCAATGCGCGGCTGGCTCAACGACGTGCGCTCCTACGTCCCCCCGGTCGGCATCGGCGACGTCATGCGGGCCCTGGGCGCTGGCGAGGTCATCGCCTCGCAGCACCCCGACTTCGCCGTCGGCGACGTGGTCAGCGGCAGCTTCGGCGTATGCGAGTACGCCCTGTCGGACACGGACGGGGTCACCCACCTTGACCTCGACGTCGCGCCGATGGGCACCTGGCTGGGCGCACTCGGCATGCCCGGCATGACCGCATACTTCGGTCTCGTCGACGTCGGTCGGGTGCGGGCCGGTGACACCGTCCTGGTGTCCGCGGCAGCCGGCGCGGTCGGCAGTACCGTCGCCCAGCTGGCCAAGGCCATGGGGGCCCGGGTCATCGGCGTCGCCGGCGGCCCGGACAAGGTCGCCTGGTTGCGTGAGCTCGGTCTCGACGAGGTCATCGACCGGCGGGACGGCGACCTGCTGCGCCAGGTCCGCAAGGCGGCCCCCGACGGGATCGACGTCTACTTCGACAACGTCGGCGGCGAGCTCCTCGACGCCGCACTGGCCAACCTGCGCCGCGGTGCCCGGGTCGTCCTGTGCGGCGCGATCTCGGCCTACAACGACGAGACCCTCGCCGAGGGCCCTCGGCGCTACATGTCGCTGCTGGTCTTCCGCGCGACGATGCAGGGCTTCGTCGTGTTCGACTACGCGGACCGCTACCCCGAGGGCGTCGCCGAGATCTCCCGACTCATCGCCGAGGACCGCCTCGTCCCGACCGAGACCGTCCTCGAGGGCGGGGTCCCCGCCTTCCCCGACGCCCTGCTCGGCCTCTTCGACGGGGTCAACACCGGCAAGCTCCTCCTGAAGATCTGAAGGGACCCACCATGCGCGCCATCCACATCTCCTCGCTCGACGGCCCGGACGCCGTCGAGGTCGTCGACCTGCCCGACCCGCAGCACGGGGACCTCGTGACCATCGAGGTCAAGGCGGCCGGGGTCGCCTTCCCCGAGCTGCTCCAGACGCGCGGCCTGTACCAGGTCAAGCCCGACCTCCCCTTTGTCCCGGGGGCAGAGGTCGCCGGCGTCGTCACCGCCGCCCCCGAGGGCAGTGGGCTGTCCGTCGGTGACCGCGTCGCCGCCCTCACTCTGCTCGGGGGTTTCGCGGAGCAGGCCCTGGCCCGCCCCGACCTCACCTTTGTCCTGCCCGACGAGGTCGGCTTCGAGGAGGGGGCCTCCTTCATCTTCAACTACGCGACGGTCTACTTCGCGCTCGTCGAGCGCGGCCACCTCGCCCGGGGCGAGACCGTCCTCGTCCACGGTGCCGCCGGTGGCATCGGGACTGCGGCCATCCAGATGGCCAAGGCCTTCGGGGCGGGCAAGGTCATCGGAGTGGTCTCCACGCAGGAGAAGGGGGAGATCGCCCGGTCCGCGGGTGCGGACGAGGTGGTCCTCGCCGACGGGTTCCTCGAGGCCGTCGGCAAGGCGAGCGTCGACGTCGTGGTCGATCCCGTCGGTGGCGACCGGTTCACCGACTCGCTGCGCTCCCTGCGCGAGCACGGCCGCCTCCTCGTCATCGGGTTCACCGCCGGCTCGATCCCCGAGGTCAAGGTCAACCGGCTACTGCTCAACAACGTCTCCGTCGTGGGGGTCGGCTGGGGTGCTTACGCCCTGTCCCGTCCCGGCCACGTCGGTAAGGAGTGGGAGGCGATGCTCCCGCACCTGCGCAGTGGAGCCCTACGGCCCGTCGTCGGGGCTACTCACCCACTCGGGGACGCGGCGGCGGCGCTGCGCTCCCTCGAGGGCCGGACGGTCACCGGCAAGGTCGTGCTGGTGCCGTGAGCGGGAGTCTGCCCTCCATCGAGGAGGTCGACCGAATCCCGGCGGCCTGCAGCACCGTCGCCGGGCGCGAGTGGGAGGACGGCAACGGCCACGTCAACGTCGCCCACTTCTACGGCTTCCACATCCGGGGGGCCGAGGAGGCGCTGCGCCGGGTGGGGATCGACGACGCCTACCGCACCAGCCGGCGCCTGGGGGTCTTCAGCATGGAGCAGCACCTGCGCTTCTTCCACGAGGTGCACATCGGCGAGGAGGTCTCGGTACACGTGCGGTGGCTCGACCGCGGGGACAAGGTCTTCCACGGCATCTCGGTCCTCCTCAACCGCACGACCGGGCGCATCGCCAACACGCTCGAGGTGATCGAGGGCCACGTCGACCTCGCCACGCGCCGCGCCGCATCCTTCCCGGCCGACGTCGCGCAGCGGATCGACGACGAGGTGGCCGCCCACCGGGCCCTCGGGTGGCAGCTGCCGCTCTCGGGGGCCATGGGCGTGCGCCGCTGACCGGACCTCGGCCCTGACGAACGAGGACCGCACCTGCTCGGCAGGTGCGGTCCTCTCGTGTGTGCAGGGGTCTGACCGTGAAGTAGGGGTCAGACGGTGAAGCGGCCGATCGACTCGGCGATGAGGATCGGCTTGTCGATGCCCTCCGCCTCGACGGTCAGCATGGTGACGACCTTGACCGCGCCCGGTGACGTCTCCTCGACCGACGTCAGGCTGGCGCGCAGCCGGATCCGCGAATCCACCGGCAGCGGGTGGATGAAGCGGACCTTGTCGTAGCCGTAGTTGAGGCTGTGCGCGAACCCGTCGAAGGCCATGAGCTCCTCGAGGAAGGCGGGCGTGCGCGAGAGGCTGTAGAGGCCGTGCGCGATCGTCGACCCGAAGGGGGAGTCCGCCGCCCGCGCGGGGTCGACGTGGATCCACTGGTGGTCGCCGGTGAGGTCGGCGAAACCGTCGATGCGCGACTGGTCGACGACGTGCCACTCGGTGGGGCCGAGCTCCACCCCCACGAGGTCCTGGAGGTCCTGCACGGAGGTCGGGCGGCGCTGGGTGGTCTGGGTCACGATGAGCTCCTTCGGTCGCGGACGATTCTCCCCGAATCTAGTTGAACCTGAAGCCGGATTCAAGTATGTTTCGAGTCATCCGGCAGTCGAGACCACAGGAGTTCTCACATGACCACTGACCACCAGCGCATCGCCGTCGTCACCGGCGCGGCCCGAGGTATCGGCGCGGGCGTCGCCCGTCGCCTGGCCGACGACGGGATGGCCGTCGCCGTCCTCGATCTCGACGAGTCCGCCTGCGTGGGCGTCGTCGAGGAGATCGTCGCGAACGGGGGCCGGGCGCTCGCCGTCGGCGCCGACGTGTCGGATCCCGAGCAGGTTGAGGCGGCCGTCGCGCGCGTCGCCGACGAACTCGGTGCGCCCACGGTCCTGGTCAACAACGCCGGCATCATCCGCGACAACCTGATCTTCAAGATGTCCGTCGAGGATTGGGACGCCGTCATGGCGGTCCACCTGCGCGGGGCCTTCCTCATGACCAGGGCCTGCCAGGCGTACATGACGCAGGAGCGCTTCGGTCGAATCGTCAACCTCTCCTCGACGTCGGCGCAGGGAAACCGCGGCCAAGCCAACTACTCGGCCGCCAAGGCCGGCATGCAGGGTCTCACCAAGACCCTGGCCATCGAGCTCGGCAGGTTCGGCGTCACCGCCAACGCGATCGCCCCCGGCTTCATCGAGACCGAGATGACCGCGGAGACCGCGGCGCGCATCGGCATCGCCTTCGATGATCTGAAGAAGATGGCGAGCGAGCAGGCGGCCGTGGCCCGCACCGGCACGCCGCACGACATCGCGCACGCCGTCTCCTTCTTCGCGAGCGAGGGCGCCGGCTTCACCACCGGCCAGGTCCTCTACGTCGCCGGCGGGCCGTGCGACTGATGGGCGTCCCGATGCAGGTACACGACAAGGTGGCCGTGGTCACCGGCGCTGCCGGTGGCATCGGTGCCGCCCTCGCGGAAGCGCTCCTCGAGGCCGGCGCGCGGGTGGTCGTCTCCGACCTCGACGAGAACCGGCTGACCGCTACCGCTGAGCGTCTCGGCGCGATCGCGGTCGCGGGGGACGCCTCCCGCGAGGAGACGATCAGCGAGATGATCACCGCAGCGCAGGATCACTACGGCCCGGTCGATCTCTTCTTCGCCAACGCCGGGGTCGGCGACGGCTCCGGCCTGGCTGCCACGGACGAACAATGGCAGCTCGCACTGGACGTCAACCTGCTCGCACACGTGCGTGCCGCGCGACAGCTCGTACCGGGGTGGGTCGAGCGGGGGAGCGGGTACTTCGTCTCCACCGCCTCGGCAGCGGGATTGCTCACACAGGTCGGTTCGGCCACGTATTCCGTGTCCAAGCACGGCGCTGTCGGCCTTGCGGAATGGCTCGCCGTCACCTACGGCGCCGACGGTATCGGCGTCAGTTGTCTGTGCCCGATGGGTGTCGACACCGACATGCTCCGCTCCGGGATGAGTTCGACGGGCAGCGACGGTGGCACGGTGGCCGCGGCCGCCGTGACCAACGCAGGCGACGTCCTCGCTCCCCGCGATGTCGCCGATCAGGTCCTTGCGGCGATCGCCGAGGGAACCTTTCTCATCACGCCGCACGCGAACGTGCGGGAGTTCCTGAAACGCAAGGTGGACGACCCCGATCGTTGGATTCACGGCATGCAGCGATACCAGCAACAGCTCCGAGGAGGGACCCGATGAGCAACGCCGCCGGACTGGTGTGGAAGTGGGCAGACGAGACACCCGACGCCGTGGCGCTGCGAGAGGGGGAGAGGTCCCGGACGTTCTCGCAGCTGCGGTTCGAGATCGGCGGGGCGATGGCGAAGCTCGCCCACCTCGGCGTCGAGCCGGGCGACCGCGTCCTCATCGTGGTGCCGACGAGTGAGGAGTTCGTCCTGGCGTATCACGCGGTCCTCGCACTCGGCGCAACCGCCGTGACCGTCAATCCCCTGTGCACGCAGCGTGAGTTGCTCCACTTCGTAGAGGACGCGGGATGCACCTGCGTGCTCGGGTGGCATGAGAGTCGCGGGCCGGTGGAGGCAATCGCGGACACGTGCGGTCTCCCGCTGTGGCTGCTCGAGCCCGGATGCGTCACCGCTGCGCAGGAGCGGCCTGCCCTCGCCGACGTCTCGACCGAGGACGCCGCAGTGCTGCTCTACACCTCAGGGACCACCGGTTCGCCGAAGGGCGCCGTCCTGACCCACGGCAACCTGCTCGCCTGTGGCGCCGCCTTCGCCGACGCACTCGAAGTGACGAACGCGGACCGGATGGGCACCGCCCTTCCGCTGTTCCACGTCTTCGGCCAGGCCGCGGTGATGTTCACCGTGTACACGCCCGGCGGCAGTATGTCGCTGCTGCGGCCGTTCGATGCGGCTTCGCTGCTGCGCATGGCAGCCGATCAGAAGCTCACCGCTCTCGCCGGAGTCCCGACGATGTGGAACGCCATGCTCCACGCCGACACCGACGTCACCGCCGAGGATCTGAGCAACCTGCGGTTGGCCTGCTCCGGCGGCGCCGCTCTGCCTTTCAAGGTCGCCCGGGCTTTCCGCGACCGCTTCGGCGCGATGGTCCTCGACGGCTACGGGTTGAGTGAGACCACCGGGGCGGCGAGCTGCAACCGTGCCATCTATCCCCGCAAGGAGATGAGCGTCGGTCGGGCCCTCGCCGGGTGCCGCCTGTCGATCGTCGACGATGACCGCAACCACCTGCCTCCTGGTGAGGTCGGCGAAGTGGCGATCGCAGGCCCGGTGGTCATGCGCGAGTACTGGGGCAGGCCCGAGGCCACGGCCGCCGTGCGTGACGGCGAGTGGTTCTTCACCGGGGACATCGGTCGGATGGACGAGGACGGTGACCTGTGGATTCTCGACCGCATGAAGGACCTAGTCATCCGTGGTGGCTACAACGTCTATCCCCGCGAAGTCGAGGAGGTCCTCTACAACCACCCCGATGTCCTCGAAGCGGCGGTGATCGGAGTCCCCGACGAACAGCTGGGCGAGGAGATAGCGGCCGTGGTCACCCCGCAGCCCGGCTCGACGATCGTCCCCGCCGACCTGCGCGCGTGGCTCTCCGAGCAGCTCGCCGCCTACAAGGTCCCGCGGATCTACCGGGTAGTCGAAGCTCTCCCCAAGGGGGCGACCGGAAAGATCCTCAAGCGTCAGATCGACCGCGGCGACATCGCGACAACCGGTGAACGGCCCGCCCGGACCGCCACCCCCACCACCTGAACGAAGGGAGCGACCCGTGGATTTCACGACGGACGCCAGGACCGCCGAGCTGCAGGAGCAGCTCGACGTCTTCATGGATGAGCACGTGTACCCGATCGAGGCGCCCTACCAGGAGCAGCTCGACGCGGCCCCCGACCGCTGGTCGCCGCCGCCGATCATCGAGCAGGCGAAGGAAGAAGCCCGCCGGCAGGGATTGTGGAACCTCTTCCTTCCGGGGCGGGACGGCGCCGGATTGACCAACCTCCAGTACGCGCCGTTGTGCGAGACGCTCGGGCGCAGCCTGCACATCGCCCCGGTTGCGACCAACTGCGCGGCCCCGGACACCGGCAACATGGAGGTGCTGCACATGTTCGGGACCCCGGAGCAGAAGGAACAGTGGCTACAGCCGCTTCTCGCCGGGGAGATCCGATCGGCCTTCGCCATGACTGAGCCACGCGTGGCCAGTTCCGACGCGACCAACATCGAGAGTTCGATCGTCCGCGACGGTGATGAATACATCATCAACGGTCGAAAGTGGTACATCTCCGGTGCGATGAACCCCGATGCCAAGGTCTTCATCGTCATGGGTAAGACCGACCCCTCGGCCGCACGTAACAAGCAGCAGTCGATGGTCCTCGTTCCACGCGACACCCCGGGGGTCGACGTCCGCCGCGGGATGAAGGTGTTCGGTTATGACGACCGCGACCACGGTGGACATGCGGAGATCGACTTCACCGATGTACGGGTTCCGGTGAGCAACCTCATCGGCGAGGAGGGGGCGGGATTCGCGATAGCCCAGGCCCGGCTCGGGCCCGGCCGCATCCACCACTGCATGCGCCTCATCGGGATCGCCGAGCGCTCGCTCGAGCTCATGGTCGCCCGGGCCGCGAGCCGCGTCAGCTTCGGCAAGCCGTTGTCGGAGCAGGGAGTCGTCCGTGACTGGATCGCGGAGTCACGGGTGCGAATCGAGCAGCTCCGTCTACTCACCCTCAAGACCGCCTGGTTGATGGATACCGTGGGGAACAAGGGGGCTCACACGGAGATCCAGGCGATCAAAATCGCCGCGCCCGCCACGGTCGAATGGATCCTCGACAAGGCGGTTCAAGTGCACGGCGCCGGCGGTCTGAGTCAGGACTTCCCGGTGGCGGAGTGGTATGCCCAGGTCCGCACCCTCCGCTTCGCCGACGGTCCCGACGAGGTGCACAAGAATGCGCTCGCCCGCAACGAGATCCGCAGGATGACGGCCGATGTCTGATCTGCACGAGCGGGTCGAACAACTCCTCGCGAGCTACGACCCCCAGACCACGACGGGTGCAGAGTTCCTCGCCGCACAGTTCGACCAAGGGCTGGCCTGGGTTCACTTCCCCGAGGGGAAGGGCGGGCTGGGCCTGGCCCGGGGACGACAGCTGGAGGTCGACGCACTGCTCGACGCGGCGGGAGCGCCGCGACCGGACCTCGGACGCAACAGCATCGGCCTGGGTATGGCCGCACCGACGATTCTCGCGTTCGGTAGCGAAGAGATGCAGCAGCGCTACCTGCGGCCGTTATTCGCGGGCACCGAAGTCTGGTGTCAGCTGTTCAGCGAGCCCGGCGCCGGATCGGACCTCGCGGCCGTCGCCACCCGCGCGGTCCGCGACGGCGACGACTGGGTCGTGGACGGGCAGAAGGTGTGGACCTCCGGGGCTCATAACGCCGATCTGGCGATCCTCCTCGCCCGCACCGACACCTCCGTTCCCAAGCATGCAGGGATGACCTACTTCATTCTCGACATGACGGAGCCCGGCGTCGACGTACGGCCGCTGCGCCAGATCACCGGCGAGGCCGAGTTCAACGAGGTGTTCCTCTCCGGCGTCCGGGTGCCCGACAGCAACAGGGTCGGCGACGTCGGTCAGGGGTGGAAGGTGGCCACGACGACGCTCAACAACGAGCGTGTCGCCATCGGCGCCGGCAACGTCCGCGAGGCGGGCCAGATCGGTCTCGTGGCCCGGCGCTGGCGCGAGGACGTGTCCGTGCGCACGCCGGGCCACCACGCCGAGCTCATGCAGTGGTGGGTCGACACCGAGGTGACCCGGCTGGCCGGAGAGCGTCTGAGTCAGTCCCTCGAGGCGGGCCAGCCGGGCCCGGAGACCTCCGCGATGAAGCTCGCCTTCGCCCACCAGGCGCAGCAGGTGAGCGGATTCGCTCTCGAGGTAGCGCCAGAGGACGGTCTGACGTACCACGACTGGACGATGGTGCGGCCCGAGGGAGGTTCGTTCCTCGGGCACGGCCCCGGCTACCGGTACCTCCGCGCCAAGGGCAACTCGATAGAGGGAGGCACCAGCGAGATCATGCGCAACGTCATCGCCGAGCGAGTGCTCGGCCTGCCCGCCGACCACCGCCCTGACAAGGGGATCGCCTTCAAGGACGTGCCGCGATGATCGACCTACTTAATTCTGATGTCGAAGAGTCCCTGCGCCTGAGCGTCCGTTCCGCTCTCCGGCGCACTCACGATGACGCGCTTCTCACCCGTCTGGCCGACGAGCCGGATACCGACGTCACCACCATGTGGCGGGTACTCGCCGAGCAGCTCGGCCTCGCCGGCCTGCTCGTTCCCGAGAGCCTCGGGGGGTCTGATGCGAGCGCCCGCGAAGCCGCAGTCGTATTGGAGGAGCTGGGGGCCTCCGTCGCGCCCGTGCCCTTCCTCACCAGCGCGGTCATCGCCACCACCGCCCTCGTTCACGCTGGCGACGAGGTTCTCCTCCCGGCGCTCGCAGCGGGTGAGCGCACAGCTGCGCTCGTTCTGCCGTGGACCGCCCGGCGGGGGTCGTGGTCGCCGGTGGACCACGACGCTGCTCCGGTCGCCGGGGCGCTCGGGGCCGACCTGTTCCTCGTCCCGGTCCGGGACGCCGATGGCGGCACCTCCCTACGCGCCTACGACCGGGACGAAGTGGATCTCACGCCGATCGTCTCGCTGGACGTGACCCGGCCGCTGGCCCGGGTCGTCGTTGCGGGCGCCGGCACCGAGGTCGCTTCCGGACGCACGGCCACCGAGTCCGTCGACGCCGCCCTCGCGGCAGGAGCCGCGCTCCTGGCCTCGGAGCAGCTCGGACTGACCCGGTGGAGCCTGGAGGCCACCGTGGACTACACGAAGAACCGTGTGCAGTTCGCCCGGCCGATCGGTTCCTTCCAGGCGATCAAGCACCGGCTGGCCGATCTCTATCTGCTCCTCGTCAACGCCCAGGCGGTCGCCCGATATGCCGCCGCCACGCTCGCCGAAGACGACCCCGACCAGTACGTGGCCCAGGCCCTCGCCCAGTCTTTCTGCTCCGATGCGGCCGTTCGGGCCACGGAGGAGGCCCTGCAACTGCACGGCGGCATCGGCATGACGTGGGAGGCGCCGGTCCACACCAGGCTGAAACGAGCGAAATCTGATCAACTCGCCCTCGGCACGCCGGACCGTCACCGCACCGACCTCGCTGAACTCGTGGATCTCCCAGTGAGCTGACAACCCGTTCCGAGACCACTACACACCACAGAGGACCCACCATGCGTGAAGCAGTCATCGTCTCCACGGCCCGAACCCCGATCGGCCGCGCCTACCACGGCGCCTTTAACGACACCCAGGCCCAGGAGCTCATCGGCCATGCCGTGCGGCACGCCGTCGACCGCGCCGGCGTCGACGACGCGCGCGTCGAGGACGTCGTGATCGGCGCGGCCCTGCAGCAGGGTTCGACCGCGATGAACATCGGTAGGCAGGCCGCGATGCGTGCCGGGCTGCCGGTATCCGTCGCCGGTATGTCCGTCGACCGGCAGTGCGCCAGCGGCCTCATGGCCATAGCGACCGCGTCGAAGCAGGTCGTCATGGACGGAATGGACATCGTCGTCGGAGGAGGCGTCGACTCGATCTCGCTCGTACAGAACGAACACATCAACGACTACCGCGCGCAGGACCCGTGGCTCGTCGGACATGTGCCCGCGCTGTACATGTCGATGCTCGAAACGGCGGAGGTGGTCGCGCAGCGCTACGGCGTCAGCCGGGAAGCCCAGGACGAGTACGCGCTGCAGTCCCAGCAACGTACCGCATCGGCCCAGGCGGCCGGCGCCTTCGACGACGAGATCGTCCCGCTGCCGTCGACGATGCTCACGAAGGACCGCACGACGGGTGAGGTCGGGTCACGGCAGGTGACACTCGCCAAGGACGAGGGCAACCGCCCGGGAACAGCCATCGAGGACCTGCGCAAGCTCGATCCGGTCCTCGCCGGGGCAGGCTCGGAGGGAATGTCGATCACCGCGGGTAACGCATCGCAGCTCTCCGACGGAGCCTCCGCCGCGGTCGTCATGGAAGCCGCGGAGGCCTCACGTCTGGGACTGAGTCCGCTCGGTGCCCTGCGCGGCATCGCTGTCGCCGGATGCGAGCCCGACGAGATGGGCATCGGTCCGATCTATGCGGTGCCGAAGCTGCTCAAGCAACACGGCTTGACCGTCGACGACATCGACCTCTGGGAGCTGAACGAAGCCTTCGCCGTACAGACCCTCTACTGCCGCGACATCCTCGGCATCGACCCGGAGAAATACAACGTCAACGGCGGAGCCATCTCCATCGGCCACCCCTACGGCATGAGCGGTGCCCGTATGGCCGGGCACATCCTGATCGAGGGCCGTCGCCGTGGCGCCAAGTACGGCATCGTGACGATGTGTGTCGGAGGCGGCATGGGTGCAGCCGGCTTGTTCGAGATCTTCTGAGACGTCCAACCCTACTGAGGAGCCCGAGTGCCCGAGTCCGTTTTCGTTGCCAACCGTGGAGAAGTGGCCCTGCGCATCGTGCGGGCCGCCCGTGAGCTCGGTCTCGACGTCGTCGTCGCCGTCACCCGCGCCGAGGTCGACTCCCTCGCCGCTCGGCTCGCCACGGCGGTCCACGTCCTCCCGGGTGAGGGCGCGGCGGCCTACCTCGACGCCGACGCCCTCGTCGCCGGGGCGACGGAACACGGGTGCACCCTGCTGCACCCCGGCTACGGCTTCCTCAGCGAGAGTCCTGCACTCGCCCGGGCGTGTGCTGACGCGGGCGTCACCTTCGTCGGTCCGGATGCGTCGCTCCTCGAACTGTTCGGCGACAAGGGCAGCGCCCGGTCGGCGGCTCAGGAGGCCGGGGTGCCGGTTCTGCCCGCCACCGATGTCGGTGTCACACGCGAGCAGGCGGAGGCCTTCGCCCGCGAGCAGGAGCCCGCCGGCGTCATGATCAAGGCGGCGGCCGGAGGGGGCGGTCGTGGCATGCGCGCAGTCCCCTCCGGGGAGCAACTGGGTGAGGCATGGGAGCGGGCCCGGTCGGAAGCCGAGCGTGGTTTCGGCTCCGGGGCCCTCTTCGCCGAGCTCTACGTCGAGAGGGCGCGCCATATCGAAGTGCAGGTCATCGGGGACGGCGACAAGATCACCCATCTCGGCGAGCGGGACTGCACCGTGCAGAGACGTTTCCAGAAGATTGTGGAGGTCGCGCCCGCCCCCGGCCTGCCCGACGCGGTACGGGCCGATCTCCACGCGGCGGCCCGCCGGCTCCTGTCCGGCCGTGGCTACCGCGGTCTCGCGACGGTCGAGTTCCTCGTCGACGCCGACGATCCGACCCGTTGGTGGTTCATCGAGGTCAACCCGCGACTGCAGGTCGAGCACCCGGTGACCGAGTTCGTCACCGGTGTCGACCTCGTTCTCACCCAACTGCGTCTCGCGTTGGGCGGGACCCTGACCGATCTCGGTCTGGCATCGCCTCCCCGCGTCGTCGGTGCGGCTGTGGAACTGCGGGTGGCGGCCGAGCGCACGGGCAGCAACGGCGAGGTCCTCCCGGCGAGCGGCGTGGTCTCCGCCCTCGCCCTGCCGGCCGGGCCGGGGGTGCGCGTCGACACTCACCTCGTAGAGGGCACGCGCGTGGACGGCTCCTTCGATTCCCTCGTCGCGAAGATCATCACCCACAGCCAGGAAGGGCAGGCCGGGGCGCTTTCCAAGGCGCGCTGGGCTCTCGATGAGTACACGGTCGGGGGCCTGGACACCAACTTGGCCACGTTGCGCGAACTGCTCGCGCATGCCGACCTGCCCACGTGGTCGGTGACGACGACGTGGTTCGACTCCGCTGGCCTGACGCGGTCAGCGGGGCCGTCGGACCTGACGGACGGAGAGATTCTCGCCGAGATGAGCGGGACAGTCATCGCTGTGCTCGTCGAGGAGGGACAAGACGTCGCCGCAGGCACACCGCTCGTGATCATCGAAGCGATGAAGATGGAGCACCTCGTACCGGCGCCGGCTTCCGGGGAGGTGACGGCGGTCCAGGCCTCCGCAGGCGCGAGCGTAACCGCCGGCGACCTGATCGCGAGGCTCAGGCCGTCGGCGGACCAGTCCGCGGCCGGTGTCGCCGAGGACGGCCCCGACCTCGACTCGGAGCGGCCCGACCTCACGCGGCTGCTCGAGCGACGTGCCCGGCTCATGGACGACGCCCGGCCCGGGGCTGTCGCCAAGCGCCACACCCGCGGCCAGCGGACCGCTCGGGAGAACATCGCCGACCTCGTCGACGAGGGCAGTTTCGTCGAGTACGGCGGATTCGCCGTGGCGGCCCAGCGTGCCCGCCGGACCGAGGAAGACCTCATAGCGAACACACCGGCCGACGGCATCATCACCGGGATCGGCCGGGTCACGGCGGCGCCGGCGGAGGACACCCGCTGCGCAGTCCTCGCCTACGACTACACCGTACTCGCAGGCACCCAGGGGTACCTCAACCACAAGAAGACAGATCGCATGCTCGAACTGGCAGAGCAGCAGCGACTGCCCGTGGTCCTCTTCGCCGAAGGTGGCGGTGGTCGTCCCGGCGATACCGACACGACCGTGGTCAGTGGCCTCGACGTGCCGACCTTCGCGACGATGGGGCGCCTCAGCGGGCAGGTGCCCACGATCGGCATCGCCGCCGGCCGCTGCTTCGCGGGCAACGCCGCCCTCCTCGGGTGTTGCGATGTCGTCATCGCCACCCGCGACTCGACCATCGGGATGGGCGGCCCGGCGATGATCGAAGGCGGTGGCCTCGGGCTCTACTCTCCGGACGAGGTCGGCCCCATCGACGTTCAGAGCGGCAACGGCGTCGTCGACGTCGTCGTGGCCGACGAGGCGGAGGCGGTCGCGGTGGCCCGGCGCTACCTCGGCTACTTCCAGGGTGTGCAGCCGGAGTGGGCCGCAGTCGATCAGCGTGCACTGCGCCATGTCGTCCCAGGGAACCGGGTCCGGGCCTACGACATCCACGCCGCGATAGAGGCGCTGTCCGACGAGGGCTCGGTGCTGGAGCTGCGAGCAGGCTTCGCGCGTGGGGTGGTCACCTGCCTGGTGCGCATCGAAGGACGCCCGATGGGTCTTGTCGCCAACAACCCGCGCCACCTCGGTGGGGCGATCGACGCACCGGCCGCCGACAAGCTCGCCCGCTTTCTGCAACTCTGTGACGCCCACGGGCTACCCGTCGTCTCGCTGTGCGACACCCCGGGATTCATGGTGGGGCCCGATCACGAGCGCACCGCCACCGTGCGGCACTTCGCCCGTCTCTTCGTCATCGGGGCCCACCTGCGGGTCCCGATCGTCACCGTCGTCCTGCGCAAGGCCTACGGGCTGGGGGCGCAGGCGATGGCTGCCGGCGGATTCCACCGACCGGCCGCGACGCTCGCCTGGCCCACCGGCGAGGTCGGAGGGATGGGGCTCGAGGGGGCCGTGCGGCTCGGCTTCCGCCGCGAACTCGAGGCCATCGCCGATCCGGCCGAACGACGCGAGCTCGAAGAGAAATTGTTGGCCGACATGTACGAGCGCGGGCGGGCCGTCAACGCCGCTGCCGCTGTCGAACTCGATGACGTCATCGACCCGGCCGACACCCGCCGGTGGATTCTCACGGCGGCAGCGGCGACCCCGGCCGCGGTCGACACGTCTACCCGCTACATCGACACCTGGTGAAACGAAGGAGCGCAGGAGTGAACCACACCCGACACGTAGAGGACGTCCGACGGCGCCAGGAGAGAGTTCGTCCCGCGGACACACCGCGCGATGTCGTCCACCCCCTGGGCGATCTCACCGTGCCCGAGTATGTCGACGCGTGGGCCCGAGAGCGCCCCGATCGGCCAGCCGTCATTCACGGTGATGTCAGGATCGACTACCGTTCTCTCGCCGACCGTCATGCCCGGTGGGCCGGTTGGCTGCGGGCGCACGGGGTGCTACCCGGGGAGCGCGTGGGCGTTCACCTCGGTAACGTGCCCGAGTTCATCGTGGCTTTCCTCGGGACCCTGCGGGCGGGATGCGTGCACGTCCCTGTCAATCCGATGTTCCAACACGCCGAGCTCCGCCATGAGCTCGGTGATTCCGGTGCCCAGGTGGTCGTGACCAGCGCCGCCCTGGCGGACAGACTCTGCAGCATCGCCGCCGAGACCGAGGTGCGCACTGTGGTGGTTCTCGGGGGAGAGGGGGACCCACTGCCCTCCGTCGACGGGGTCGAGGTGGTCCGTTGGTCCGAGACGGTCGACGCGGAGCCGTTGTCCGAGCCCGCACGAGACCTCGACGCTCTCGCCGCGCTCAACTACACCGGCGGCACGACCGGGCTGCCCAAGGGATGCGAGCACACCCAACGGCACATGGTCTACACCGCGGTCAGCGGGGCGGGGGCCAACGGTCTCGTCGACGACGACATCGTGTCACTGTGTTTCATCCCGGTCTTCTGGATCGCGGGGGAGGATCTGGGCATCCTCATCCCGCTCGTGCTGGGGGGCACGACGGTCCTGCTCGAACGGTGGGACGCGGCCGCGGTCGTCGACCTCGTCGAACGGCACCGGGTGACCATGACGGCGGCGACCGTCGAGAACTTCCTCGACATCCTGCGCGTGCCCGGGGTTGAGGAACGTGACCTGACCTCTTTCGTCGCGCCCATGGCGATGTCCTTCATCCAAAAACTGACTCCCGAGATCCGTAGGCGATGGTCTGATGTCATCGGTGAAGGGTCGGTCTTGCGGGAGGGGTCCTACGGCATGACAGAGAGCCACACAGTCGACGTCGTGCCCTACGGCTTCCATCTGAACGACCACGACTTGCTGACAGAACCCGTCTTCTGCGGGTTGCCGGTTCCGGGGACCGATGTGATCGTCGTGGACCCGGTGACCGCCGACCCGATGCCCTTCGGTGAGGCGGGGGAGATCCTCCTCCGGAGCCCTTCGATCATGAACGGCTACTGGCGTAATCCGGAAGCCAGCGCCGCGCAGCTGCGCGATGGCTGGCTTCACACAGGTGACACCGGTTATCTCGACGACGACGGTTGCCTGCATTACCTGGCGCGAAGCAAGGACCTGATCAAGGTCAGGGGCATGAGCGTATTCCCCGCCGAGGTGGAGATGATTCTCGCTGACCATCCCGACATCGGCTCGGTGGCGGTCGTCCCGGCCGAGGACTCGGTGACGGGACAGCGGCCGGTCGCCTTCGTCAGTGCCCGAGCCGGCGGATCGCTGTCCGCGGAAGCGGTGGAGGAGTGGGCTCGCAGCCGGATGGCGAGTTACAAGGTGCCGCTCGTCGAAGTGGTCGAGTCCTTTCCGCTCACCGATACGGGCAAAATCCGCAAACTCACGCTGCTGACCCGTGCGCAGGAGCTCGCCGACACTCTGGACTGAGGGTTTCCCGCGTCGCGAATTCTCATGCCCATTCGAGGGCGAGGCGCCCACGCATGCCTTGGGAGTACGAGGGCAGACAGTCCTGCCCCATCCTGATCAGAACTGGTCAGGATGGTTCCGCCGTGTCTCCGGCACGTCACGGGCAGCCGTGTGGGGGAGGTGGTCTGTGCGCCGGGCGAAGTCGACTGATGTGACCCTTGACACAACCTGAATCTAGGTTCAATATTGGGACTTGAATCAGAATTCGAGTACAGGAGTCGGGATGACAGCACCAACAGCGGCGTCAGACATTGTGCACGCGAGGGCGACCAGGAAAGTTTTCCTGCGACTGGTGCCCCTGCTCATGGCGGCCTACTTCATGGCCTTCGTCGACCGGACCAACGTCGGTCTGGCCAAGAACGCGCTGGAAATCGACGCAGGGATCAACGCAGCGGCGTACGGGCTCGGTGCGGGCCTGTTCTTCATCACTTACGCGTTCCTCGAGGTGCCGAGCAACCTGATCCTGCACAGGATCGGGGCCAAGGTGTGGATTAGCCGCATCGCTGTCACCTGGGGCCTCATCACCATCGCGATGATGTTCATCTCGAGCCCCATGACCTTCTACATCCTGCGTCTACTGTTGGGCGCGGCCGAGGCCGGTCTCTACCCCGGGATCATGTACCTCATCACCACCTGGTTCGCGCAGAAGGATCGCGCCACGGCTGTCGGCCTCATCCTCACCGCCTCATCCGTCGCCTTCATCGTCGCCAACCCCATCGGCGGTGCAATCATGCAGTTGGACGGCATCGCGGGTCTGCACGGCTGGCAGTGGCTTTTCGTGCTCGAGGGCATCCCTACCGTGATCCTCGGCGTCATCTTGTTCTTCATGCTGCCCAATTCGCCGGAGAAGGCACCGTGGCTCGAACCGGAGGAGGCGCGTGAACTGACCCGCCGCGCCGTCGGGAACGAGACCGAGGAGTCGAACCCGGGCGCAATCGTCCGTACTGCGATGTCCAAGCCTTTTCTGCTGGCCATCGCGGGAATCTACTTCATCAACCAGATTGCGACCTACGGCGTGATCTTCTTCGTCCCTTCCATCGTCGAAGCCATGAATGTGACCGACAGCTTCATGATCGGGCTCATCTCGGGTGTCGTGGGCATCGGTGCCGTCATCGGCGTGGTGTTCATCCCCCGTGTACTCAAGCGCAATCCCGGCACGGAGGTGCGGCTCATCGGCATCACGACCGCGGCCGTGACCGTCCTGGCAATGCTGTTCATCTTGGTCGGGAATCCGGTGGCCAAGATGCTCATCCTCAGCGCGGCCATGCTCTTCATCGTGGGGGTTCAGCCTCTCTACTGGTCCGTCCTCATGGCTCGCCTGGGCGGTGTCGCCGCAGCTGCCGGCCTGGCCTTCGTCAACACCATCGGACTCACCGGTGCCTTTGTGGGGCCGTACGCCTTCGGGCTCGCGGAGACGGCGACCGGCTCACCGTCCTCCGGACTGTGGGTAGTCGTGGGCACGACCTTCCTCGGACTGTTGCTTGTCCCCCTGCTGAGGAAGCTGCTCGAGCGCCACGATAGTGAGAACCCGACGCAGGAGCTGGTCGAGCACAAGACCGAGAAGCCCGCGGTCATCCTTGGACACGCGCTCTGACCCGGCGGTTCGCCCACGATCTCGTACGGCGAATTCTGACAACCCACATGCCCGGCGATAGGACAACGGTCCCGAGCCGCGGGTGTGATCCTCGCGGAAACGCGGGCTCGACCAGCGCCTGTATCCCGCATTCAACTACCGCTTTTTTACACCTGAGAGCCAGAAGGAGAAAGCTATGGCGACCGTCCCGACAGTGACAGGGGATATCGACTCCGCCGATCTCGGCCGAGTGCTGGCCCACGAACACATCTTCGTGCTGGGGGAGGAGTACCGGGAGAACTACCAAGACGACTGGGACGAAGATGCCAAAGTCGCCGAGGCGGTAGCAGAACTCGGACAACTGCCCGACCTGGGAATCAACACGATCCTCGACCCGACCGTACTGGGACTGGGTCGCTACCTACCTCGAGTGCAGCGGGTAGCCGAACAGGTCGACGTCAACATCGTCGTCGCCACCGGCTTGTACACGTACAACGAGATCCCCTTCCAGTTCCACTACGCGGGCCCCGGTCTCCTCTTCGACGTCCCTGAGCCGCTGACGCAGCTCTTCCTCAAAGACCTGCGCGAGGGCATAGCCGACACGGGCGTGCGTGCCGGCTTCCTCAAGTGCGCCATCGAGGAGCAGGGTCTGACCCCGGGCGTCGAGCGGGCGATGCGGGCAGTCG
Organism: Dietzia sp. Alg238-R159; assembly: GCF_900537145.1. Classification (NCBI taxonomy): domain Bacteria; kingdom Bacillati; phylum Actinomycetota; class Actinomycetes; order Mycobacteriales; family Dietziaceae; genus Dietzia; species Dietzia sp. Alg238-R159. Next base: position 21,762 of record NZ_UNRI01000008.1, read on the forward strand.
GTGCCGCCAGCGCCGAAAGTGGCGCTCCGATCACGGTGCACACCAATCCACATACCGGCTCGGGCCTTGTGGCCCAGAGCGTGCTCGCCGAAGAGGGCGCCGACCTGTCGAAAGTCGTGATCGGTCACAGTGGGGACACCACTGACGTCGACTACCTCTGCGAGGTCGCTGATGCGGGGTCCTACCTGGGTATGGATCGGTTCGGCCTGGACGTACTCCTGCCCTTCGAGGATCGGGTGGCCACGGTGTTGGAGATGCTGCGCCGCGGCTACGCCGAGCGGATGGTTCTCGCACATGATGCGGCGTGCTTCATCGACTGGTTCGACCCCGAAGCCAAGCGCCAGGCGGTCCCGCGGTGGAACTACCGGCACATCAGTGAGGACGTCATCCCTGCGCTTCTCGAGGGCGGGGCGTCACAGGACGACATAGACACGATGCTCATCAAAAATCCGCGCGCGTACTTCGAAGGGTGATCCATTCTGTTTCTGCGGTGACGCCGAGTAGAGCCAACGTCCTGCCCCGCCCCGCCCCGACTCAGGCGGGGCGGGGCAGGAATCTGATTGCAGTCAGCGTGCGAAGACCGGGGGGCGCTTCTCGACGAACGCCCGGGCAGCCTCGACGTGGTCGTCGGTCAGTCCGCACTCTTTGTGTCGCGGCACCTCTCCCGACATGGACTCCGAGAGCGTCTGGTGCGGGGCCTCGCGCAGGTTGCTCTTGATGTACCGCAGGGTCAGTGCCGGGCCGTTGGCCAGACGGGTCGCGAGCTCTGTGGTCATCCGCGTGAGTTCATCTTCGGGGACGAGTTGGGTGAGCAGGTTCAGGTCGAGACATGCTTGTCCGTCGAGGCGGGGATTCAGCAGTAGCAACTCGTGAGCGCGCGCCGGGCCGACCAGTCGGTCGAGCAGCCACGCGACGCCGAAGTCGCCGGACAGTGCCACTGCGGCGAAAGCCGTCGCCATGACGGTCCGTGGTGTTCCGATCCGCAGATCGGTGGCGAGGGCCAAGCCCAGGCCGGCGCCGGCTGCAGCGCCGGGAATGGCCGCGATCGTCGGCTTGGTGAAGGCGTGCAGACGCCCGACGGTGAGTTCCTGGTGGCGGAGCTGCTCGGCGACCGCCTCGGGGTCGACCTCGGTGGCGCCGCCTCCTTCTCCGCCGTCCTCGTCGAACTGCTGGACGTCGCCACCAGCGCAGAATGCGCGTCCCGCGCCGGTGAGGACGAGAACGCGCACGGCGGGATCCTCGTCGGCGTGTGCGAGTAGTTCGCCGAGTCGCTCGATCATCGGCACGGACATGGCGTTGCGCCGGTCGGGCCGGTTGAGTGTGATCGTCGCGATGCCGTCGGTCAGCTCGTACAGGACGTGATCGGTAGTGGTCATGGGTTCTCCTGGGGTCGTGGTCGGGTTGACGGGAGTGGACGGGCAAAGGCGAGGGCGGCCGTCAGCGGGAGGACGGCCAGGACGAGCAGGGCGCGGGGAAAGCTGATGGCCTCACCGAGACCGCCAACCGCGGCTGCGCCCAAACTGCCGCCCAGAAGGAAGACCAAAGTCAGTAGACCGAGGGCCCCGCCACGGGTGTTCACGGGCACCGAGTCGGCTACGAGCGCGGTCATCGCGGGCTGCCCCAGGCCGAAGGCGAGCACGAGAACGAGTGTGGCAGCGATGAGGGCGACGGCGTCTACCCGGGCGGCTCCCATGGCGGCCAGCGCTATGGCCAAGGTGGTTCCGCTCGTCGCGAGAAGTTGGCTGCGCGGCGCGCCGAACCTGATGAGCAGCGGGCCGGTGATGCGCGGCGTGACGATACCGAGCGCGGCGCAGGGGACGAGAAGTAGTCCGACTCGCGCCCCGGACCATCCATCGGCGATGAGGACCGTGGGTACAGAAACCAGGATTCCGAACCACGCCGCTGGGAGGCTCACCGCGGTGAGCAGGCTCCGGCGGGCTATTCGGTCGCTGACGAGTCCGGCGGGCACGACCCCGTGCGGCCGCCAGCGCGAACGCAGGACCGCGGTGGGGCCGCAGACGAGTAGGAGCGCGCCACCTGCGGCCGCCACGATCGGGCCCAGCGTCGCTGCCTGAAGGGACATCACGGCTCCGATAGCCGCGCCCCCGATGAGGGCCACTCCGGAGGGGTCCAGCGTGGCGCCCGGCTGGGGATCTGTCGGCAGGTCGCGCCTCACGAGGGGAACGATGAGGAGGGTGAGCGCCGGAATGGCGACGACCGGCCGCCAGCCGAAGGGGTCGACGAGCAGGGCCCCGGCCACCGGACCGAGTGCGTTGATGGTCGCTCCGATGCCTGAGTACGTCGCCATGGCGCGCGCTCTCGAGTCGCCCGAGAACAGCGCTTGGACTGCGGCGATGGTCAGCGCCGGGACAGCTGCTGCTCCCAATCCCTGCAGGGACCGTGTAGCGATGAGGGCGGGTAGAGAATCGACGAGCGCGCCCGCGCAGGCCGCGGTGACCATGATCGACATTCCTACGAGAAGGGGCAGCCGGATGCCGAAAAAGTCGCCCAGGCGTCCGAAGAGCGCGCTGCCCACTGCGAGGGCCAGCGAGTAGCAACTGACGACGAGAGCGGCACGGCCGGCCGTGAGGTTGAGATCGTTCGCGATCGCCGGCAGGGCGACAGCGACCGCGGCACTTCCGAGGCCGGTCACGCCGAAGAGCACGGCGATGGCCCAGGCGAGCGTCCCGCGGTGCGGTGCCGGCGGCGGGCTGGCGCTGGGGATGGTGGCTCCTCGGGTAGCGGCGATCCGGGACTTGAACATGAATCTGAATTCAAGTATACCTGTAGCCAGACCAACCGTGAAGGAGCCCCGCTATGACGTCGATGTCCCCGGTGACGGCCCCGTCCGACGAGCGCCGTGTGCGGGCAATTCTGATCGACTACGGGGGAGTGCTCACAGCTCCGCTGGGTTCAGCCTTCCGTGGAATCGCCGCCGACGCGGGACTCGAACCGAGTCAGGTGATTGGCGTCCTCGGCACCCATGAAGGGGCACGCTGTGCGCTAGTGGAGCACGAGGTGGGACAGCTGGATGATGAGGGTTTCGAGGATGCGTTCGCGGCAGCCCTAGTCGAGGCAGGGGGAAAGGTCGAGGCGCGGGGGCTGCTGGCCAGCCTGGGCGCCCACCTCGAGCTGGACCTGCCGATGATCGACATGGTCCGCCGGATCCGTGCTGCAGGCGTACCGGTGGCGCTCGTCTCCAACTCCCTCGGTCAAGATTGTTATTCCCGCATCGACCTCGACGAACTCTTCGATGTCAGTGTGATCTCCGCTCAGGTGGGTGTACGTAAACCATCACGCGAGATCTACCGCATCGCGTGTTCTCGGCTCGGTGTCGCACCGGATGAGTGTCTGCTCGTCGACGACCTCGAGCACAACCTCGTCGGTGCTGCCCGTCTGGGAATCACCGGCGTCCTCCACCGAACCGCCGAGGAGACGATCGGCGTCGTTCACGAGCTCTTGCACCTGCCCGCCCCATCCGTCATCGGCCAGTAGCCGGCACACCATCAGAAAAGGACCACCACGATGTTTGAACTCAGCGAGCGCGGACAGGACTACCGCGACCGTCTCCTCACCTTCATGGAAGAGCACGTCTATCCCGCGGAGAGCGTCTACCACGAGCAGATGCGTGCATCAAACGACGCGAACCACCAGCCGCAGGTGCTCGAAGACCTCAAGGCCGAGGCTCGTAGCCAGGGTCTGTGGAATCTGTTCCACCCGCATCCGGAGTGGGGACCGGGCCTGACCAACCTCGAGTACGCGCACCTGGCCGAGATCACCGGCCGCAGCCTCGAGATCGCACCCGAGGCCATCAACTGCAACGCCCCGGACACCGGCAACATGGAGGTGCTCACCCTCTTCGGCACCGAGGAGCACAAAGAGAAGTACCTGCGGCCGCTTCTCGCGGGCGAGATGGCCTCCGCGTTCGCCATGACCGAGCCCGCCGTCGCGAGCTCCGACGCGACCAACATCGAGACCCGCATGGAGCGCGATGGTGACGAGTATGTCATCAACGGGCGCAAGTGGTGGACGTCGAACGCCTTGCACAAGAACTGCAAGGTCATGATCGTCATGGGCAAAACCGATCCAGACGCCCCCATTCACCGGCAGCAGTCGATGATGGTGGTCCCCCTCGACACCCCGGGAGTGAAGATCGAACGCGGTCTCCCGGTCTTCGGGTACATGGATCGGGAAGGTCATGCGGAGGTGACGTTCACCGATGTGCGCGTGCCCCGCTCCGCTCTTCTCGCCGGCGAGGGGGATGGCTTCATGATCTCCCAGGCACGACTCGGCCCGGGTCGTATCCATCACTGCATGCGAGCGATCGGTGTGGCCGAGCGTGCTCTCGACCTGATGATCGACCGCGCACAGTCGCGGGTGACGTTCGGCGAGCCGGTGGCGAACCGGGCCAACATCATGGATTGGGTCGCCGAATCGCGCATCGAGATCGAGATGGCCCGCCTGCTCACCCTGAAGGCGGCACACATGATGGACACCGTCGGCAACAAGGTGGCGCGCACGGAGATCGCCGCGATCAAGGTCGCGGCTCCAGCTGTCGCGTTGAAGGTCATCGACCGCGCCATCCAGGTGCATGGCGGCGGCGGCGTGAGCGACGACTTCCCTCTCGCGCTCTGGTACGCCCATATGCGCACCCTGCGTCTCGCCGATGGTCCGGACGAGGTGCACAAGATGACCATCGCGCGTCGCGAGTACCGTCGGCGCGATCCCGAGTGGGGGCGGAAGAAGTGATCGAGGGCATCGACACGGAGGCGATGACGGAGTGGCTCGCCGAGCGAGTGGAGGTCGAGCAGCCGTTGACCTACGAACGTGTGGGTTTGGGTCAGTCCAACCTGACCTACCTGGCGACAGACGTCAGGGGTCGCCGGTTGGTGTTACGCCGTCCACCGATGGGCGAGATCCTCGCCTCCGCGCATGATGTCGCGCGGGAGCACCGGATTCTCTCGGCTCTCCAGGACACGCGGGTGCCCTTGCCTGTCGTCCACGGATTGTGCGAGGCCCCGGCGGTCGCCGACCGTCCGGTACTCGTAGTGTCCTTCGTCGACGGGCTGGTGCTCGATGATCGAGCGGATGCGGAGCGGCTCTCCGCGGCTGCTCGGCACGCTGTGGGGCTGTCTCTGGCGGAAACCCTGGCACGCATCCACGCTGTCGACCTGGAGGAAGTCGGTCTCGACGACCTCGCGAGCCGCAAGCCTTACGCCGCGCGCCAGCTGCGCCGGTGGAGCGGGCAGTGGGAGCTCTCCCGCACCCGCGATCTCGCCGATCTCGACCGGCTGACGGCCCGGCTGCGCGAGCGCGAGCCGGCGCCCGGTGAGATCACCCTCGTGCATGGCGACAGCCATCTACGCAACGTCATCGTCGACCCGGACGACGCGCAGGTGCGGGCGATCCTCGACTGGGAGCTGGCCACACTCGGCGACCCGCTTGCCGACCTCGGGACCCTGCTCGCCTACTGGCCCCAGGCGGGGGACCCGCCCACGATGCGATTCGATGCCTCGACCGTGCCTGGCTTCGCGACTCGGACCGAGCTCGTCGAGCACTATGCCGAGGTGTCGGGGCGCGATGTCTCGGATGTGCCCTTCTGGCATGGTCTCGGCCTGTGGAAGCTTGCGATCATCCTCGAGGGGGTCCGCCGGCGCCAGCTCGACGACTCACGCAACCTCACGGCGATGGGGCACATACCGGCGGGGGCGGTCGACGAGCTCGTGACCTGCGCGCACACGGTGCTCGACGAAGCGGGCTAGATTGACGGCGGGCAGGGAGGAGTGGCTGCCCCTTCAGGGCTGACCTCGTGACTCTGCCCGCCTGGTATCGGTATCGCCCTCACCGCGGGCCTGGCACTTAGGTGTCCGCTCAAGACGTGTACGGCACCGTTTGGAGATGCCGCCGAATATCAGACGGCCGCCAGCGGTGAAGGCCGCGCCGGGATGGCACGAGGTCGTCAATGATTACGTTGGGCGCTGATTACGTTGGGCGCTCTCCCCTCTCGACTCTTAGTCACCGTCGCGACTGCGGCGAATAGCCTGTTGAGGACATCTGCGGGGTCGCGAGGGTTTTCCAGCTCGTGCGTGGACGGTCGATCACCTCAAGTCGCCGCCGGGTACCGCACACCTGGTGCAGTGCCGCCTGGATGCCGTGGGCGGTGATCATGGTGGACCGGATACTCGGACCCGCCCCCCGCGTTGGCCGTGCCGCACCTCTCGCTGCGATTCTCGTCTGGCAGGGTCAAGGCCGAATGCGAACTAGCGCTACCCAACGGGCGGACCTCGCGAAGTGTGCCTCGGTCGACCGCCACAAAACCATGGGAACCCGATAGGTGAACAATTGACGGCAAACCATATTCGCGTAGGCCCGGCATTCGTTCCACGGCCGGTTTCATCTATCGCTTTGCCCCGGTTGGCAGTCTCAATTTTCGCCGTGCCCGGCAGTAGCTTCCGCCGAAGCTTTGCGCTATCGGGCTGGATCGGCATCTCGGATTGACCGGGGGGCATATTCACCAAGTGGGTCCACAGTCCAGTCCTCAGATGGCGGACCTGTGCCGCCTGACGGCCTCGTAGTTGCCACATCGGGCGCTGCAATAAGCCCGTCGCCCGTTGCGGCTGGTGTCGACGAAGGCCTCCGGGCAACCATGCCGGTTGCATGCGCCGAGCCGACCGCCTGCGGACTCCACCGCGAAGATCGCCAGGCCGCCCGCGGTGATCGCCTTGGTCCGCGCGACAGCATCATCGTGATCGGCCGTGAAGTGGAGATGGGGCTTCATCCCGTCATGGGTACTCAGAAAGGCCCTTGAGGTCGCTGCCTCCAGGAGGCAGTTAATTGCTGCGCAGGTCGATTCGACGTCGCCAGCCTCGAACGGCTCTCGTAATCCATGCGACCACTCGAGAAGCTGGTGCGACTGTGCACGGGAGAGTGCAGGGTCGCGCACTTCGAACTTGTGTAGTGCCGCTGCGGCTGCCTGGGTATCCCAGCCGCGGCCGGCGAGAGAAGCGAGCTCGCCGGCAAGGAGCGGACCGGTCATATTGTCATGGTTGAACTGCACCGACCCATTGCACCATCGTCAACGTATGCGGAAAGCCGACAACACGCGTTCAACGATTCGCCCCCACGCCGTGGGGGCGGAGTGCGTCCTCGACGTCGATCACAGGTGGGTGGGCGATTCGCGGCATTCGACCAGTGAGGGCGTCATCGTCTACGAGTCCTGCTCCTGCGGGGCCCGTCGCATCCGCCGCGGAGGCGTGCCCATCGCGCAGACCTCCGGCATGCCGCAGGCTCGAGCCCGCGCGTCGTCACCGAGACGCTAGTTGTGCGCCCATCGCTGTGATCAGTTCATTCCAGGCCGTGTCGAACTTGGCGACGCCCTCGCGCTCAAGCTGAGCGAAGACGTCATTCATGTCGATCCCGACCTCACCGAGCGCCTCGAACAGCGCTGCAGGCTCGGCAAACCTTGTGGTGCTCGATTCCGAAGAAATGACTCCGTGGTCGGCGAACGCCTCCATGGTCGCCGTCGGCATCGTGTTGACCGTCGCCGGTGCGACCAGCTCACTGACATAGAGGGTGTCGCTGTACCGCGTGTCCTTCACGCCGGTGGACGCCCACACCGGCCGCTGCGGTCGGGCGCCGCGGTCGGCCAGGCTCCGGAGCCGGTCGGAGCTCTCGAAGTGCTGCTGATACTCGGCGTAGGCCAGCCAGGCATTGGCCAGCGCGGCCTGGCCCTTCAGGGCCAGCGCGGCCGGTGTGCCGATGGCCTCGAGTCTGGCATCGACCTCGGTATCGACCCGCGAGACGAAGAACGACGCCACGGAGTGGATGGACGACAGGTCGTGGCCGGCCAGGGCGGCGGCATCCAGACCGTCCAGGTAGGACTGAACGACCTGTGTGTAGCGCTCGACAGAGAAGATCAGTGTGACGTTCACGCTGATGCCTTCGGCCAGTACCCGACTGATCGCCTCCAGTCCGGCCGTGGTGGCCGGAATCTTGATCAGCAGGTTGGGTCGGTCCACGATCTGCCACAGCTCCTTCGCCTGTGCCACCGTGGCCTCGGCATCGTGAGCCACTACCGCGTGTGGCGCGACCTGGGTTACGCGGTCGGCGCGGTGTTCGGGGGGATCGTCGCCGACGCCATGGGGATGCACGCCGCGGTGTGGGCCGCCGCCGTGGTCAGCGCGGTGTCGGCGGCCGCCGTGGCGATCCGCATGTACGAGACCCTCACACCAGGCCCAGCTCACGTGCCCGCGCCACCGCCGCGGTCCGCGAGGTGACGCCGAGCTTGTCGAAGACGTGGACGAGGTGGGTCTTGACCGTCGCCTCCGACACGTGCAGCGACGCGGCGGCCTGCCGATTGGTCGCCCCGGTGGCGACGGCGCGCAGGACCTCCGCCTCCCGCTCGGTCAGCACCGGCCGCGGGTCGCGCATCCGGCTGATCAACCGCGCGGCGACAGTGGGGGACAGCGCGCTCTCGCCGGCGGCGGCGGCGCGCACCGCGCCCAACAGCTCGTCAGGGCCGGCGTCCTTGAGCAGATAACCGCAGGCCCCGGCCTCGATGGCGCCGAGAATGTCCGCGTCCGTGTCGTGGCTCGTCAGCACCAACACCTGCGGAGGGTCGGCCAGGTCGCGGATCGCGGCGGTGGCCAGCACACCGGCGGTGGCATCCCCCGCGAACCGCAGGTCCATCAACACCACGTCCACGTCCCCGATCCGGCACCGCTCCACGGCAGCGCCGGCCGCCGCCGCCTCGGCGACCACCTCGATCGCGGGATCGGCGGCGAGCAGTGCACGCAGCCCGGTTCGCACCACCGCGTGATCGTCCGCGATCAGGACACGCGTCCTCGTCGTCGTCATCTCTCGTCCCCCGACCGGGTTCCGGGCGCTATCTCCCACATCGGTAGCTCGGCACGGACCACCGTGCCCGACCCCGGCTCGGAGTCGACCTCGAACCGCCCGCCCAGGTCGCCCACCCGCCGCGCCATGCCGTCGAGCCCGAACGAGGCGGCGGTGCGCGGGGCGGCGACGTCGAAACCGCGGCCATCGTCGGCGATCTCCAGGACCACGGCGGTGGGGGAGCCGGACAGGGTCAGTGTGATCCGCTGCGGCGCACCGTGCCGCACGGCGTTCGCCAGCGCCTCCTGCGCTACCCGGACGAGCACCGCGGCGAGCTCCGCCGGCGGCTCGGTGGAGGACTCGGTGGCGTGCTCGCCGGCGTTCTCGGTGGCCACCGACACCTCGAGCCCGGGATTCTCGGCCCGGCACCTCGCGGCCACACGGCCCAGCGCCCCGGCCAGCGACACGCCGTCGAGCGGCGCGGGCCGCAGGGCGGCGATGAGCCTGCGCGTCTCGGTGAGGTTCTCGCCCGCCACCTCGCGGGCCAGGCGGATCTGGTCGACGGCGGGGCTAGACGGCGCGGTGCGCTCGGCCGCGTGCAGCAGCATCCCGATGCTCGCAAGCCCCTGCGCGATGGTGTCGTGGATCTCCCCGGCCAGTCGCGCGCGCTCGGCCTCCCGGCCCACCTCCCGTTCCCGCGCGGCGAGCGCCGAGCGGGTGGCCACGAGCTCGGCGATCACCTCCCGCCGGGCCTGGGACTCGCGGTGCAGTGCCCGCACACCGGCCCCCAGTCCGAGGGCCACGAGCGCTCCCACCGTCGGGCCGATGACCCCGGCGGGAGTGAACCCGTGATGCAGGCCCAGGGCGATGACCGCCACGGCGGCCAGCGCCGCCACCGCCGCGGTGCCGGCCCACACGCCGAGCAGGAACTGGACCAGGAAGAACAGAGGAAATACCAGGTAGGCGGCCTCGGGAACCCGGACCACCAGGCACGCCCACAACGCCAGGACCGCGACCAGCCAACCGGCCCGGACGGCGGCGGTCGTCGGGCGACGGCGCGCCCACACCGTCCCCGCGACGTACACGACCGTGAACCCCACGGCGGCGGCGACCGCCGGCGGATCGGGCATGCCGGAGGTGTCCCGGTGCGCGCTGACCAACGTGAGGGCCAGCAGTGCGGCCACCAACGTGTGCAGCGCCACCTGGAGCTGCGCGAACACCGCACGCACCCCCGCCGACTCGGGCGGGAGCTCGGCGGCGGTGGTCGGCGCAGGGGCAGGCGCGGCGGCGGACGCGGGCGCGGGGATCATCCGGTCGACGCTAGTCGCCGGTGGGGCACCCGGCATCCATCGAACGATGGAGGCCGGCCCCACCGTTCGACGCCGCGGAACCACCCTCGTGGCCGATCCGGTGCGGCGTCGGCGGGACGAGCCTGGAGGCAGACCTCCACGACAGGTAGACCCCACGAAAGGGACCCCATGTTCTTCGCACTCCGCGAGCTCCGCACGGCGCGGTGGCGCTTCGCCCTCATCACGGGCGTCGTACTGATGCTGTCCGTCCTGGTGGCGGGCCTGCTCGGCCTGACCGCCGGGCTGGCGCACCAGAGCGTGTCCGCGCTCCGGGCGCTCGGCGCGGACGGCTCCGGCTTCGTCCTTCCCGCCGACGACTCCGGCGCCGTCGACCTCGACCGCGCCGCACTCACCGCCGACCAGGTGGCCGCCGTGGCCGCCGGGGACCCGTCGGCCGTCCCGGTGGGACTCGCCCGGATCACCCTGGACGACGGTACCGAGACCGGCGTCTCCGTCGTCGCCGTGGGACTGGCCGACGAGGTGGGATCGGTGGCGCCACCGGCGCCGGGGGAGGTCCTGGTCTCCGACGGTGTCGACGACGAGGTGGGCGCCGACGTCGGCGTGATCAGCCTCGGGGGCAGCGCGTTGGCGGTCGCCGGACACACCGGTGATCTCTGGCATTCGCACACCCCTGTCGTCGTCACCGACCTCGACACCTGGCACTCGCTCGCTCCGCGCGGCGGGGCCGCCACCACCGTGGCCGTGGCGGCGGACGTCGACCCGGAGGCCGTCGCCTCCGACGCCGGCCTCACGCTGGTCGAGGCCGACGGACTCGTCGGGGCACTGCCCTCGCACCGCGCCGAGAACACCTCGCTGAGCACGATGACCACCATGCTCCTCGCCGTCACCGCGCTGGTCGTGGGCGCGTTCTTCGCCGTCTGGGGGATGCAGCGCCGTCGTGACGTCGCCGTGCTCAAGGCGCTCGGGGCGTCCACCGCCGCGGTCGTCCGCGACTCGGTCGGCCAGGCCGCGGTCGTCCTGGCCGTGGGCGTCGCGGGCGGGGTCGGGATCGCCGCCCTGGTCGGCCTGGCAGTCGGCGGCACCGTGCCGTTCGTCGTCTCGGCCGGGACCACCCTCGTGCCGGCCGCGCTGCTCGCCGTGCTCGGCCTCGCGGGCGCCGCCGTCTCACTGCGGCCCGTGCTGACCGCCGACCCCAACTCGGCACTGGGGGCGGCCCGATGAACGGCTCCGAGTCCGGCACCTGCTTCACCTCGTCGTCGTCGACCCCGGCGTCCTCACCGCGACCCACCACCAGGAGAACCGCCATGCCCCGTACCGCACTGACCCGTACCGCCCTCCACGATGCCCCCGTGACCACCGCGCCCGTCCCGACCGCCCTCGGGATGGAGAACGTCGTCCTGACGTTCCCCGACGGCCACGGCAGGGTCACCGCCGTCGACGACGTCTCGCTCTCGATCGGGCGGGGCCGCAGCCTCGCGGTGACCGGCCCCTCGGGATCGGGGAAGTCGAGCCTGCTCGCCGTCGCCGCAACGCTCGCCCGACCGGACTCCGGGCACGTGTGGCTGGAGACCGGGGACGGGGCGGTGGACCTGGCCGCGGTGGACGCGCGCCGGGGGGCCGAGCTGCGCCGACGCGAGATCGGCATCGTGTTCCAGCAGGCCAACCTCATCGAGTCGCTCACGGCCCGGGAACAGCTCGAGGCCATGGTGTGGCTGGGGTCGCGGCCGTCCCGCGCCCGACGGCTCCACGCCCGCGAGCGCGCCGACGAGCTGCTCGGCGTGGTGGGACTGGGTGACGCCGCGGACCGGTCGGTCGGGGCGCTGTCCGGCGGGCAGCGGCAGCGGGTGGCCGTGGCGCGCGCCCTGATGAGCGGGCCGTCGCTCCTGCTCGCCGACGAACCGACGAGTGCGCTGGACTCCGCGTCCGGTCGGGTCGTCATAGACCTCCTGCTCGGTACCGCGCGCGAGCTCGACGTGGCACTGATGCTCGTCACGCACGACGCCACGATGGCGGCCCGGTGCGACGCGCAGGTCCACCTGGTCGACGGCGCCGTCACGCACTGATCACCCGGAAGGACGCACCCCCGCGGTCAGCGGGCGCGGCGGTTTCGCCCACGCCCGCGACGCCCTGCGGGAGACTGGGATCCAGCCCGCCTGTCGACACCGACACCGGAAGAGGACCCCAGCCGCGATGGAGCATCTCAGCCACTTCGCCCAGGAGTTCCGCAAGGCGCTGAGGAACCTGTTGCCCATCGTGGCGGTGGTGGTGGCCTTTCAGCTGCTGGTCTTCCGCCGGATGCCGGAAGATCCTCTGCAGCTGGTGGCCGGTCTGTTGATCGTGGGTGTCGGCATCGCCCTGTTCCTCCAGGGGCTGGACCTCAGCGTGTTCCCGGTGGGAAAGAACCTCGCCAACCAGTTCACGCGCCGCGGGGCCCTGGGGCTGCTACTGGCCTTCGGCTTCTTCATCGGTTTCGCCGCGGTCGTGGCCGAACCGGCCCTGATCGCCGTGGCGGAGCAGGCGGAGCTGATCAGCGAGGGGCGGATCAACGGGATCGTGCTGCGGGTCGTCATCGCGGTATCCGTGGGGCTCGTGCTCGTCGTGGGCATCCTGCGCGTGCTGCGGGGCTGGGCGGTCCACCGGATTCTGATCGGCGGTTACGTGGTGGTTCTGGCGGCCACGTTCGTGGCCCCGCCGGAGATCGTGGGTCTGGCCTACGACTCCGGCGGGGTGACCACCAACGTCGTGACGGTGCCGCTGATCGCCGCGATCGGGATCGGGCTGGCGAACTCGATCCGTGGACGCAGTGCTCTGACGGACGGCTTCGGTCTGGTGGCGTTGTGCGTGATGGTGCCGATGATCGGTGTGCAGCTCTACGGGATCTGGGTGTACACGTTCGGTGGCGGCGGCGGGGAACCGGCCCCGGGAGCGCAGCAGTCCGACGGTGTCCCCTGGTGGCTGGAGCACGTGGTGGGCCTGGCGGAGATGGTCCGCGACGTGGCTCCCATGGTGCTCGTGGTCCTGTTCTTCCAGTACGTCGCGCTGCGTCGCCGGCTGTCCCACCCGCTGCGGGTGGCGGTGGGGTTCGTCATGGTCCTCGTGGGGCTCTACGCCTTCGTGGTCGGCCTGAAGATGGGGCTATTCCCGCTGGGCACACAGATGGCAGAACAGCTCATCGGACTCGACGTACCGGTTCTGATCCTGCTCTTCGCGCTGCTCATCGGCTTCGCCACCACCATGGCCGAACCGGCGCTGCTGGCCATTGCCGGACAGGCCGCACACGTGTCACCGGCCGGGATCAACGCCACCGCCATCCGACTGGTCGTCGCCTCCGGGGTCGCGGTCGGCATCACCCTGGGGGTGTACCGCATCCTCGTCGGCGCGCCGCTGCACTACTTCATCATGGTCTCCTACGCGGTCGTGATCGCACTGGTGGCCCTGGCTCCCAAATACATCGTCGCCCTGGCCTTCGACCTCGGCGGGGTCACCACCTCGGAGGTCACGGTGCCACTGGTCACCGCGCTGGGGATCGGCTTGGCCAGTGCGATCGAGGGCCGAAGCGCCCTGGTCGACGGGTTCGGGCTGATCGCCTTCGCCTCGATCTTCCCGATCATCTCCGTCCTGTTGTACGCACTCGTCCTGGAGAAAATCCCCCGCCTGCGGAAGGAACCGTCATGAAGTTCACGGCCGTCGTCGTCATCGCCCCGCCTGACCTGGAGGACACCGCCATCGAGATAGCCCAGCGCGCCGGCGCTACCGGGGTGACCATTCTGGACGGCAAGGGGATCGGAGGGGAGGAGAAGAAGACCTTCTTCGGCCTGACCTTCGAGGGCTCCCAGTCGGTTCTCCTCATGGTCGTGGGGACGCACCTGGCCACCCCGATCCTCAAGGCCCTGCACGAGATCCTGGTCGACGGGGACAACTCCCGAGGCATCGCCTTCAACGTTCCCGTCGAGCACCTGACCGGGATCGACGCCCGGCAGCTGGTGAAGTTCGAGGAGTTCATGCGCCGGGAGGACACCTGAACCGCCCGGCACCCTACGCCCCATCCCGACACGAACCCTCCAGGAGGACCCCATGCTGACCGTCCGACAAGTCATGGTGCCCGACGTGGTCACCGTCTCCCCCTACGCCACTCTCCGCGAGGCGTTGACGGAGATGCGCGCCAATCGGGTCAAGAGTCTCGTGGTGGAGCGGCAGCATCCCCACGACGCCTACGGCCTGCTGAGCTACAACGAACTGCTGCGCGTCGTCGTGGCGGAGGAGGGCGACGTGGACCTGCTCAACGTCTACGACGCCGCGGTGAAACCGGCTGTCACGGTGGGCGAGGACCTGTCGGTGAACCAGGCTTCCACTCTAATGGACCGGTACCACCTGAACCGTCTGGTCGTGGTCCGCGGTAACGACCTCGTCGGGCTGCTGGCGATGAACGACATCATCTCCCGGTTGATCGACGAGCTCGCCTGAGCCGCGACCGAGCCGGGGCCGGGGGGCGGCCACACAGCGTCGGTAGTTTTTCCTGATTTTCCCGGTGCGCGTCCCTACGCTGGGGCGATGACCATCGACGACGGCACCCGGCCCTCCCCCGGGGCGTCCCGGTGGAGGGCACCGGCGGCGGGCGCCGGGTTCCTCCTGGTCCTCCTGGCGGTCTTCGCCGGGCTGGCGTTCGCCGTCTCCGACGACGAGACCGTCTCCCTGGACCGGCCGGTGATGATGTGGGTGCACGGGGCGACGACGCCCTGGCTCACGGCCGCGGCGGAGACCGCGAGCTACCTCGGCGGACAGTTCGTGCTCGCGGCCTCCGTCGTGATCGCGCTGCTGCTGTGCGTCCTGCGCAGATTCGGGGGCGCCTTCCTCGTGCTGGCCGCGGTGTACGGGTCGTCCAGGCTCAACGTCGCCCTCAAGCCGGCCTTCGAGCGATCGCGCCCGGATTTCTGGGAGCACCTGTCGGCGGAGAACACCTTCTCCTTCCCCAGTGGGCACGCGATGGGGTCGATGTCGCTCGCGGCGCCGCTGGTCGTCCTGACCTGGGGCAGCCGGTACCGGTGGGCCGCGCTCGCGGTGGCGGTGGTCTACGTCCTCGCGGTCGGCGCGTCCCGCGTCTACCTGGGGGTCCACTTCCCCAGCGACGTCCTCGCGGGCTGGTGTCTGACCTTGCTGTGGGTCGGGATCCTCGCGGTGATCCTGCTACTCGTGACCCGCGTGCTCCACCGGTACGCGCCGACGCTCGCGGACTGGGTCTGACACCGGCCCGGCAGGGTTTGGCGGCTCGGGACCCCGGTCCGTTCGGCCGGTCTAGGATCGGCGGGAGAGGGCCCCGCAGGGCTCGGAGCCCGGACAGTAGTGGGTCGAGGAGGCGCCATGACCATGAACTCTCATCCGGTGACGGGTGCTCGGACCCCGGCGGATCGTCGCCACCGCGTCGTCATCATCGGGTCGGGTTTCGGGGGCCTCGCCGCCGCCCGCGCCCTCGACAAGGCGGACGTGGACGTCACCCTGGTCGCCAGGACCGGCCACCATCTCTTCCAGCCCCTGCTGTACCAGGTGGCGACCGGGATCCTGTCGGTCGGAGAGATCGCACCCGCCATCCGATTGGTCCTCCGCGACCAGGAGAACGCCACCGTCGCCCTGGGTGAGGTGGACCGGATCGACGTGGCCGCGCGGACCGTCCACGCGGCCGCCGGGCACGTGGACTTCGAGCTCGAGTACGACAGCCTCATCGTCGCCGCCGGCGCGAACCAGTCCTACTTCGGGAACGACCACTTCGAGCGCTGGGCTCCCGGCATGAAGTCCATCGATGACGCCCTGGAACTGCGGAGCAGGATCATGGGCTGCTTCGAACAGGCCGAGGTGACCGAGGACGACGCGGAACGTCGTCGCCTCCTGACGTTCGTGGTGGTCGGCGCCGGTCCCACGGGCGTGGAGATGGCCGGACAGATCGCGGAGCTGGCGCAGCGGACCCTGAAGAACAGCTTCCGCCGGATCGACCCGGGCCGGGCCCGCATCATCCTCATCGATGCCGCCCCGTCTGTCCTGCCGCCCTTCGGACCGAAGCTCGGCAACGCGGCCCGCAGGCGGCTGGAGGAACTGGGTGTGGAGATCCAGCTCAACGCCATGGTGACCGATGTGGACTACAGCGGAATCGAGGTCAAGGACCCCGACGGATCGCTCCGCCGGATCGACTCGACCTGCAAGATCTGGTCGGCCGGCGTCCAGGCGAGCCCACTGGGCCAGATGCTCGCCGACCAGACCAGCGCCGAGGTGGACCGGGCGGGCCGCGTCCTGGTGAATCCCGATCTCTCGTTGCCCGGGCACCCGGAGATCTTCGTGATCGGCGACATGATCAACCTCGACAACCTGCCGGGCGTCTCCCCCGTCGCCATCCAGGGCGGCAAGTACGTCGCCAAGCAGATCGTCCGCGAGGTCGAGGGGGGACGGTCCCCGTCCGAGCGCCCGCCGTTCAAGTACTTCGACAAGGGGTCGATGGCGACGGTGTCGCGCTACAGCGCGGTGGCCAAGATCGGGCCGCTCGAGCTCCACGGCTTCCTCGCCTGGGTTCTGTGGCTGGTGGTGCACCTGGCCTTCCTCATCGGCTTCCGGAACCGCGTCATCACCCTGCTGTCCTGGGGGCTGCACATCGGTGACCACCGCTCGCACCTGAACTCCACCGCCCGGTGGGTCTACGCACGTCAGGCCATCGCCGAGGCGCAGGAGCGGGAGCGTCGGGACGCCGACCGCGCGGTGTCCGACTGACCCGACGCCGCCGCGGGCG
Organism: Dietzia sp. Alg238-R159; assembly: GCF_900537145.1. Taxonomy (NCBI): domain Bacteria; kingdom Bacillati; phylum Actinomycetota; class Actinomycetes; order Mycobacteriales; family Dietziaceae; genus Dietzia; species Dietzia sp. Alg238-R159. The sequence continues at coordinate 38,676 of NZ_UNRI01000008.1, forward strand.
CCGGACACCGAATCGCGGGAAACGCTCAGTCTGGAACCTGCGCACGGCACTACACTGCCCTCATCACGACCGCCCACATCACGGACAAGGGCTGGAGGACGGCCATGGGCACGCTGACCTACACCGCGACCGTCTCGGTCGACGGGTACGCCGCGGACGCGAGTGGCGACTTCAACTGGTCCGCCCCGAGCGGCGAGGTGTTCCGGTTCCACGTGGAACGCCTGGGGCCCGTCGTCCACGAGGTGCTCGGCCGGCGGACGTACAAGCTGATGGAGTACTGGCTGTCCCCACCGGAGGACGACTCGTGGAGCCCCGACGAGCACGAGTTCGCGGAGCGGTGGAAGGCGATACCGCGCACCGTGGTGTCCTCGAGACTGACCGCGAACGACCTCGTGTCCGATCGTGATCGCCTCGTCCCGCGACTCGACCTGGACACTCTGCGCCGCATCGTCGATGAGGCGCCGGGCGAGGTGGAGATCTTCGGACCCACCACGGCCGGCGCGGCGATCCGCGCGGGGCTGGTCTCGGATCTCCGGTTGTTCGTCGTCCCCAGGGTCGTGGGCGGCGGACTGCGCGCGCTGCCCCCGGACACGACGCTGGACCTGGAGCTCGCCGCCCACCGCGTCTTCGCCGGCGGGACCGCCTACTCGCACTACCGGACACGCTGACCCGGCGCACGGCATCACCCGCACGACCCCTGCGCGCCGCATCGCCCGCGCGCCGCACCGCCCGCACCACCCCCGCACGCCCCGGCGGCGGGGGTGGGATTGGACACCGTGCGCAGCGATCGCGAAAATCGACGGGCTGATCTGTGCCACGTGCACAGCCACCACCGGTCAGGGTGACCCACATCACCTGGCCGCCTACGCTTGTCGCGGTCGACGGTCGGTGGTCGACAGTCGATGCGCCGTTCAGACGTCCTAGGAGGAACATGGCAACGCCGGACGGGTCCACAGGGCCCCACGGGACGGGTACCGCGGTCCCCGAGACGATCTCGGCCGAGCCGGTGCCCCGGCGCCGGATCATCCTCGCCTCGCTCATCGGGACCACGATCGAGTTCTACGACTTCTACATCTTCGCGACGGCCGCGGTATCGGTCTTCCCGCTGCTGTTCTTCGCGGGCGGTGACCCGGGCACCGCGTTGCTGGCCTCGATGGCCACCTTCGGTACGGCGTTCATCGCGCGGCCGCTCGGGTCCATCGTCTTCGGTCACTACGGGGACCGTCTCGGCCGGAAGGTCACCCTGGTCGGCGCGCTACTGACCATGGGTATCGCGACGTTCCTCATCGGCCTGTTGCCGACGATCCACCAGATCGGTCTCTGGGCGCCGGCGATGCTGACGATCCTGCGCTTCTTCCAGGGCATCGGCCTGGGTGGCGAGTGGTCGGGTGCCGCGCTCCTGGCCTCGGAGACGGCGCAACCGGGCAAGCGCGCGTTCGCCGCCATGTGGCCGCAGCTCGGCGCGCCGTTCGGCTTCATCCTCGCCAACGGCATCTTCCTGCTGCTCACGATCTGGTTCTCGTACGATTCCACCGCCGCGGAACTGGGCGACCCGTTCCTGGTGTGGGGCTGGCGTCTGCCCTTCCTGTTGTCGATCGTGATGGTCGCCGTCGGCCTCTACGTACGGCTCCGCATCGAGGAGACGCCGGTCTTCGCCCGGGCGATCGCCAACAACGAGCGGGTCAAGACCCCGGTCTCGGAGGTGTTCCGCAGGAACTGGTGGGAGATCATCCTCGGCACGTTCATCATGCTGGCCACGTACGGCCTGTTCTACCTGATGACCACGTGGATCCTGTCGTTCGCGATCGGCGGCGCGGACGCCGGCGGGCTCGGCTACGGCTACCAGTCGTTCCTCATCATCCAGGTGATCGCGATCCTGCTGTTCGCCGCGTTCGTCCCGGTGGCCGGCCTGCTGGCCGACAAGCTGGGCCGCCGTCGGATGCTCATCGGCGTCACCGCCGCCATCATCCTGTTCGGCCTGAGCTTCGGTTGGTGGCTCGACCCGGACGCGATGGGTACGGGCGAGGACCTTGACGTGGTGCGGATGCTGCTCTTCCTGTGCGTCGGCATGATGCTCATGGGGCTGACCTTCGGGCCGATGTCCGCGGTGCTTCCCGAGTTGTTCCCCACCCACACGCGCTACACGGGCTCGGGAGTGGCGTACAACTTCTCCGCGATCCTGGGCGCGGCGCTGACCCCGTTCGTCGCGGTGTGGCTGGTGCAGAACTACTCGGTCGCCTACGTCGGCTACTACCTGGTCGGCCTGAGCGTGCTCACCATCATCTCGCTGATCCTCGCCCCCGAGACCAGCAAGACGTCCATGTACTCGGACGAGTCGGGCATCCGGACGAACTGAGTACCCGGTCGGTCTGACCCCGCGGGGCCGACCCGACCGCGACGGCAAGACCCCGGGAAGGCACGACCCCGCGACACGAGACCCCGGGACCGATGTGGTCCCGGGGTCTCGTGTCGTCTGGATGGTTGCGGTCGCGGATGGGTGGGGGGCGACGACGAGGTTTTCACCGACGGCGCCCGGCGGGGCCGAGAGCGCGGCCGCCGCTCAGCCCCTCAGTGGGAAAGCGCGGGCCACGTTGAGGACGCCGAGGACGACGAGGGAGATCGCGAAGAGCCACCAGAGGAACCCCGCGCCCCACACCGGGGTGCTGAGCAGCGCGAACCCGGCGAGGACGGAGATGATCGCGAAGAGGATCGTCACCGCGGTGGAACCGGTCTCGCCGAGGGTGAACAGTGCGGTGAAGCCCTCGACGATCCACATGACGCCGACCATGACGCTGACGAACAGGGCGAGGAAGACAGCGGATTCCTCCAGCGAAGCGAACGCGTAGGCGCCGGCGATGACGAACAGTAGGCCGAGGAGCGCGTGCCCGATCCTGCTACCCGTGCTCTGCCATCCGGCGATGACCGCGACCGCGATGTACACGATTCCGGAGACGATCGCGTACACGGCGAGCAGCCCGGTCACTGCGAGGGCGGTCTTCACGGGCCAGAACAGGACCGCGATGCCGAAACCGGCGGCGATGAGGCCGCCGATCAACAACGCGACGCGAAACGGATTCACGGTGCGGGTGGTTGCGGACGCGTGACTTGGTGCGGACACGGCGGGGGCTCCGATCGGGCTGGAGGGGGAGGTTCGACCAAAAGTGAACGAATATTTAACTTACCCGATCTCGGTCGTACCGCGTTCCCGTGGCGTGTCGTCAGTCGCGCTCGACCTCGCGCAGTTCGCCGACGTCGTAGACGAAGCCGCGGACAGCCGTGTTGTGCAGCAGGAACGGATCGGACTCGACCCGGGCGATCGACTGGCGTACGTCGGCCTCCGGCTCGGCGAACGACTCCGGCGCCCAGCGGGGCCGCAGGCCGGTGTCGGACTCGATCTGGTCCTTGAGGTCGTCGTCGCGGAAGGTGAGCATCCCGCAGTCCGTGTGGTGGATCAGGACGATCTCCTCGGTACCCAGCAGACGCTGGCTGATCGTCAGCGAGCGCAGGACGTCGTCGGTGACGACCCCGCCGGCGTTGCGGAGGACGTGCGCGTCGCCCTCGGTCAGGCCCAGCAGTCCGTACGGGTTGAGACGGGCGTCCATGCAGGCCACCACGGCGATCTTCCGCCCGGGCGGCATGGGCAGGTCGCCCTTGTCGAAGTCGGCCTGGTAGGCCTTGGCGGCCTCGAGCAGTTCGTCGGTGACGGTCATGGCCGAAGGCTAGTCCCGTTTCGGCGGCCCGGCCAGGGTTCGTCTCGCGCTGCCGGACACCCGGCGCGGGGGGTCAGATGCCCCCCACGGCACGGCAGGTCAGGCGGGGGAGCGCAACGGCATCTCGTGGACCTCGCGCACGAACTCCGGCAGTGGCCCGGCCGTGCGCAGGACCTCGGCGATCGACGGATCCGCCAAATGCAGACGACCCACGGAGATGAGGTCGAACTCGCCGCGCTCCATGCACTCCACGACCGCATCGATGTTGTCCGCGGCGATGGCCGGTTTGCCCGACTTCTGCTCGCGCAGGGACGTCCCGATCCCCACCCCGCCCACGGCGCCGGATGGCAGGCCGGTGAGCCTGCGGGCCCATCCGGCCAGGGTCACCTCGCCGTCGTCACCTCCCAGGTCGGGGAATGCCGCGTCGCCGAACCGCCTGGTCGAGGCGTCGAGCAGATCGACCCCGGCCTCGGCGAGTGCGCCCAGGTAGACGCCCAGTTCGTCGGGAGTGGTCGCCTTGCGGACCGTGTAGTCCTGCTGGGTGTGCTGGGAGAAGCGGTAGAACAGCGGCGCGTCGGGACCGATCGCGGCGCGGACGGCGGACACGACCGCGGCAGGGAAGCGACTGCGTGCGGCCAGGTCGCCGCCCCAGTCGTCGGTGCGGCGGTTGGTGTCGGCCCAGACGAACGCGTCGAGCAGGTACCCGTGGCCGCCGTGCAGCGTCACGCCGTCGAAACCGGCGTCCATCGCCAGGCGCGCGGAGCGGGCGAACGCATCGATGACCTCGGAGATGTCGGTGTCGGTCATCGGCGGCACCTCGGGCGACCAGCGGGCGACGCTCCGCTCGGAGTACGTGGTGACACCCGGGGTGCCCCACCGGCCGGACGGGCGCATGGGGTGCATCTCCATCAGCCGGTCGCGGTGGGCCCGGTCGAAGCGGGCGTTCGCGCCCCAGAGCGGGCCGACGTGCCAGAGCTGGGCGATGATCCGGCCGCCGGCGGCGTGGACGGCGTCGGTGACCACACGCCAGGCCGATACGGATTCCGGCGTGTCGAGGCGGGGGATCCACGAATGGTCGACCGAGGTCGGGTGGTCGACGCCGATGCCCTCGGTGACGACGAGCCCGGTTCCGCCTGCGGCCCGGTCGGCGTAGTAGTCGCGATTGACCTCGTCCGGCAGGCCGTCGGGGCATCCCATGCGCGTCATGGGGGACATGACGAGGCGATTGGCCAGGTGGAGTGACCGGACCTCGAGGGGACGGAACAGGGCCTCACGGCCCGGGGCGACCGGCGGGGTGGCGATACGCGACGTCATGATGCGCGACCTCTTTGTTTCCTCGGGCGGTCGTCTCGGGCCTCGATCTCGAGACTCTCGCGGATTGACGAGTGTCAGTTGTGATCGAGGTTACCTAAGCGGGTCGGCGGATGCCGCATCGGCGGTGGCCGCGCTGGACATCCCACCTAACCTGCGGCGTCCGCGAGCGCGACCCGGATCGCGTCGTCGACCCCGGTCATCCGCCACCCCTCCGGGAACAGGTCCGCGGCGGGATCGCCGACCACCATGTCGTGTTGCAGGCTCTCGATCAGCGCACTGACCGTCGCTCCGTCCTGATCCACCAGGGGTGCCAGTCCGGCGGCGACGAGGTCCCACGGCACCCCGGGCACGGGGAGGCGCACCGTCGGCAACCCGGCGATGCGGGAGTAGCGCGCGAGCAGTGCGGGATAGGTCAGGGCCTCCCCGCAGCCGAGGTCCGCGTGGCCGGTCCGGGGCTCACCGTCCAGGGCATGGCACAGGGCCTCCACGACGTCCCGTTCGGCGACGGGCTCGACCCTCCGGTGCCGCATCCATCGGGGCACGGGCTGAACGGGGAGCAGTTCGCAGAGCGTGCGGAGGACCTCGAAACTCGTCGAGCCCGCGCCCAGGATCACCCCGGCCCGCAGCGTGAACACGGGTGTCGGCCCGGCCGAGAGCAGCGATTCCACCTCGAGCCGCGACGCCATGTGTTGCGAGAGCGGCAGCCGGTCATCCCCCGAGGGGGCCAGTCCGGAGACGTAGACACATCGCTCCGTGCCGGCGGCGGCCATCGCCTGGCGCATCGCCTCCGCGCCCTCGGCGTCCTCGCGGCGGAAGTCGGCACCGCCGCCCATCCGGTGGACCAGGTAGACCACCTCGTCGACCCCGTCGAGGGCGGCCGCGAGACTCGCCGGGTCGAGGACGTCGCACCGCACGGTCTCGACCCGATCGGACCAGGGGTGCGTCGCGGCACGGCCGGGGTTCGTGACGCCGGCCCGGACGCGGTGACCGCGATCGAGCAGGGCGGGTACCAGGCGCGAGCCGAGATACCCGCCGGATCCCACGACCAGGACGGTCATTCCGCGTCGAGATCCTGCTCGATGAGCGCGGCGATCTCGGCCACCGCGTCGGCGTCCTCTCCGCTGACGGTCACCGTGGCGCCCTTCTCGGCGCCGAGCGCCATGATGAGCATCGCGGAGGCGGCGTCGGCCTCCTCGTCGTCGTAGGCGATCTCGATGTCGGTCTCGTACTTCTCGGCGGCCTCGGCGATGATCCCCGCGGGGCGGGCGTGGAGGCCCTCGGCCGATCCGACGGTGACGGTGGTGCTGGGCATGGTGACTCCTCTGTTGTATTCGGGTGGCCCGGGGGGTTCCCCCGTCATCGTGCAGGCTCGCGCCTCAGGCCGCGACCGGCTGTGCCGCCGCGGCCGGGGCCGGGGTGGGCTCGCGGCGGGTGGTCTTGGCGACCACCACGGCCGCGCACGCGACGAGGGTGCCGGCGAGGATCGCCAGGAGGTAGCCCCAGACCGGGTTGATGGCGAACACCACGAACAGCCCGCCGTGGGGCGCGTACGACTCGACCGAGAACGCCATGATGAGCGCACCGGTCACAGCACCACCGGCCATCATCGACGGGATGACGCGGAGCGGGTCGGCGGCGGCGAACGGGATCGCCCCCTCGGTGATGAAGCTGGCGCCCAGCAGGAACGCGGCGCGGCCGTTCTCCTGCTCCACCGGGCTGAACAGGCGCTTGCGCACGACGGTCGCCAGGCCCATCGCCAGTGGCGGAACCATGCCGGCGGCCATCACCGCGGCCATGATCCGCAGCGTCGCCGGGTTGTCGGCGACCAGCCCGGCCGTGGCGAACGTGTACGCCGCCTTGTTGATCGGCCCGCCCAGGTCGAAACACATCATCAGACCCAGGATGACGCCCAGCAGGATCACCGAGGAGCCGGTCATGCCGCCCAGCCACGACTCCATGGCGGAGGTCAGGGAGGCCAGCGGACGGCCGAGCAGCAGGAACATCAGCAGGCCGATCGCCAGCGAGCCGATGAGCGGGATGAGGACCACCGGCATGAGACCGGCGAGCCAGCGCGGCGTCTTCCAGGTGGTCATCCACCGCACGAGGTAGCCGGCGAGGATGCCGGTGACGAGCGCGCCGATGAACCCGGCGCCGAGGGTCGCCGACAGCGCGCCGCCGACGAAGCCCGGTGCGATGCCGGGACGGTCGGCCAGGCCGTAGGCGATGTAGCCCGACAGGACCGCGATCATGAAGCCCATCGCGGCCTGGCCGATCGCGAACAGGACGGCTCCCATGTAGAGCCGCAGCCCGGAGTGGGTGAGGGCCTCGGCCCCGGCGGTCCCGGCGGACACGATCTCACCGTCGAGGTACCACACCTCGCCGGGCAGGTCGGTGAGTGAGAACCCGGTGGCGAGCTCCTCCCACACGAACGCCACGTCGTACCCGGCGAACAGGAACCCCAGCGCGAGCAGGAGCCCGCCGGCGGCGACGAAGGGGATCATGTACGACACACCGGTCATGACGGCGCGCTGCAGACCGCGAGCCCAGTGCTCGTCGGAGCCGGACCCGCCCGAGCCGGAGCCGCCGTCGGCGGCGCCGGAGTCCGACGACACGCGCCGCGCCCGGGGGTCCTGGGCTGCGGCCAGCGCCTCGTCGAGGACCTGGTCGGGCGCGTCGATGGCCTTCTTGACCCCGTACTCGACGACGGGTTTGCCGGCGAACCGGCCGCGGTCGCGCACCCCGACGTCCGTGGCGAACACGACCGCGTCCGCGGCCTCGATCACCGCCGCGTCGAGGGGGGTGGCCCCGGCCGAGCCCTGGGTCTCCACGTGCAGTTCGACGCCGCGCGCCTCCGCGGCCTGGGCGAGCGAGTCGGCGGCCATGTAGGTGTGGGCGATACCGGTGGGGCAGGCGGTCACCGCGACCACCCGGGCCGGCGCCGCGCCCGATGCCGCGCCGGGGGTCGAGGCCGAGGACGACGACGACGAGGTCTTCTCCTCCGGCCTGAGCACGCCCTCGATGACCGCGACCGCCTCGTCCGGCGTGGCGGCCGACCGGAGGGAGTCCACGAACTCGGAGCGCACCAGGTTTCGGGCGAGGGTGGCCAGGATCTTCAGGTGCTCCTTGCCGCCGCCCGCGGGGGCGCCGATCATCAGCACGAGGTCGGCGGGCCCGTCCTTGGCGCCGAAGTCCACGGGCGGGTCGAGCCGCGCGAAGGCCAGGCTCGGTTCGGACACCGCCTCGGACTTGCAGTGCGGGATCGCGATCCCGCCCTTCATACCGGTGGCCGCCTTGTCCTCGCGGGCGAACAGATCGCGTACGAGCGCGTCGTGATCGTCGGCCCGGCCGGCGTCGACGAGGGTCCGGGCCAGCGCCCGGATCACCTCCTGTTTGGTGGCGCCGAGGTCGGCGTCGAGCCGCACCGCGGCGGTCTCGATGATCGGCTGGTTCATTGCCGTGCTCCGTGTTCTTTCGAGGGTGCTGGGTGAGAGGGGCTGGGTGAGAGGGGCTGGGTGAGAGGGGCTGGGAGGCGGTCTGCGGGTGCAGGACGCCGGTGCGGCGGGTCAGTCGAGCCGCCGGACCGTGGCGCGGAAGGTGGTCGGGTCGAGGCCCAGCGGCAGTCCGGTACCGGGCAGTGAGGCGGCGACGCTGCCGTGGTGGACCGCCCAGACCAGCCGGTCCCGCGGCGGGAGTCCGCGGGCCTCGGCCAGCAGATATCCCGCGAGCGCGGAGTCGCCGGCCCCCACGGTGGATCTGACCTGCACGGCAGGAGCGTTCGCGAACCACGCCTCGTCGTCGTCGACCAGGACGGCACCGGCGCCGCCCAGGGTGACCAGGGCCGCGCCCACGCCGCGGGCGCGCAACGCCCGCGCGGCATCCACCACGGGGTCCGTGTCGCCGGCGGCGGCGCGACGCTCCAGCTCGGAGCCGTCGACGCCGGCCAGCTGCCCGAGCTCCTCGCCGTTGGGTTTGACCAGGTCGGGCGCCGCGTCGGGCAGCCGTGCCGCGAGGGCGGCCAGTGGCGCGTCGGAGGTGTCGACGGCGAGGCGGGCCCCCGCGGGGCGGAGCGCACCGACCAGGTCCGCGTAGAAGTCGTCCGGCACACCGCGCGGCAGGGACCCGCACAGCACCACCCACGTCGCGTCACCGGCGAGGGCGGCGATCGTGGAGCGGGCCCGGTCGATCGTGGCGCCGTCGAGCTCGGGCCCGGGGGCGTTGATCTTGGTGGTGGTTCCGGCGGGGTCCGCGAGGGTGAGGTTGATCCGCACGGCGCCGTGCGCGGGGACGACGGACGTCGCGACGCCTGCCCCGGCGCACATCGTCACGAACGGGTCGTCCGCCGGGGCCGGGAACACCGCCTGCGCCCGGACCCCTCCGCCGGTGAGGACGCGGGCGACGTTGACGCCCTTCCCGCCCGGGGAGTCGTCGACGGCCGCGATGCGGTTGACCCCGCCCACGGTGAGCGGCGCGGGCAGTTGCGCGGTCCGGTCCACCGACGGGTTCATGGTGAGGGTGACGATCATGGCAGCACGACCTCGATTCCGTGGGTGTCCAGTGCCGAGGCCAGCGGGCCCGGCGGGGGAGCGTCGGTGACCAGGACGTCGACCCCGTCCAGCGGGGCGAACGAGACCAGGAACTCGTGCCCGAACTTGCTCGAGTCCGCGAGTACCACCACCCGGCGGGCCGCCCGGCACATGGCGTTCTTGACCGCCGCCTCGTCCGGGTCCTGGGTGGTGAGGCCGCGCTCGGGGTGGAGGCCGTTCGTGCCCACGAAGGCGACGTCGACCCGGATCGACTCCAGCGCCCGGAGCACCGACGGACCCACGCACGCCCCCGTGAGGCCGCGGACCGTCCCGCCGAGGACGTGGAGGTCCTCCGACGCCGCGCGGTGCAGGCCGTCGGCGATGGGGACCGAGTTCGTGATGAGGGTGAGGCCGTGGTCGGCGGGCAGCGATTCGGCCAGGCGGTCCGTGGTGGAGCCGGCATCGAGCAGGGCCGCGCCCCCCACGGCCGGGAGCAGCCGCAACGCAGCCCGGCCGATCGCGGACTTCGCGTCCACGTTCTCCGACCGCCGCGCGGCCAGGGTGCGTTCGACGCGGCCACCGGGCACCGCCGGGACCGCCCCGCCGTGGGTGCGTTCGAGGTGCCCCTCGGATTCCAGGAGCGACAGGTCTCGGCGGATCGTCTCGGCACTCACGTCGAGGTCGGCCGCGAGTTCGGCGACGGTCACCCGCCCGGAGGCGGCCAGCGCCTCCGTGATGTGTCGCCGTCGTTCGCTCCCGTACATGGGCTCCGACCTCTCCGCTGTGGTGACCGATTGTGTTGGATTCTGCCCGATACGGTTGGAAAGTCAAGCCGATTTAGTTATTCTCGTCACATAACCGATCGATGAGCCGGACGAGGGCGTCCGGTCCGCTAGGAGTTCCCATGACGCAGCAGTCGAAGTCCGGGACGGTCATCCGCGGCACCGGCGTGGTCGCCGGACTGGCCTACGGGCCCGCCCGGTGGGTCGTCAGGCAGGATGTCCTCGACCCGGGGGCCGCGGGCGCGGCGGTCGACCCGGGGGCCGCGGGCGCGGCGGGAACCGGGACGGCGACGGGAGCCGAGGCAGCGGGTGCGCCGGACGAGGCGCAGATCGAGAAGGGCCGCGAACGCTTCGTCGCAGCGGCCCGGACCGTGGCCGACCGACTGGATCAACGGGCCGCCCTCGCCACCGGCGTCAGTGCAGAGGTCCTGTCCGCCAACGCCGTCCTCGCCCGGGACCGTGGCTGGGCCAAGGCGGTGGTCAAGGAACTGAAGAAGGGCGTGGCGGTCGAGGCCGCGGCGGTGGCGGCCACGGAGACCTTCGCCGCGATGTTCGCGCGTGTCGGCGGTCGGCAGGCCGAACGCATCACCGACCTCCGCGACATCTGCGCGCGCGTGGTGGCCGAGCTGCGCGGCCTGCCCGAACCGGGCGTCCCCGACTTCGACGCGCCGGGCGTGCTCATGGCCGACGACCTCGCCCCGGCGGACACCGCCGGGCTCGACCCGGCCATGGTGCTGGCGATCGTCTGCGAGCACGGCGGGCCCACCTCACACACGGCGATCATCGCCCGGCAGCTCGGCATCCCGTGCATGGTCGCCGCCGGGGGACTCGCCGCGATCGCCGACGGCGCCGACGTGCTGGTGGACGCCGCCGCGGGCACGGTCACCGTCGATCCCGAGGAGGGCCCGGCCCGAGCGGCGGCCGAGGCGGACCGGCGCGCCCGGGCCGCCGCCGCCGACTGGAGCGGCCCCGCCGTGCTGGCCGACGGGCACGCCGTGCGCCTGCTGGCCAACGTCCAGGACGGTGAGGGGGCCGAGAACGCGGCGTCGGGCCCGGCCGGCGGGATCGGCCTGTTCCGCACCGAGCTGGCGTTCCTCGACCGGGCCGCCGAACCGACCCACGACGAGCAGGTCGACCTCTACGCCCGGGTCCTGGCCGCATTCCCGGACGGCCGGGTCGTCACGAGGACCCTCGATGCGGGCTCGGACAAACCGCTGGCGTTCGCGGGCATGACCGAGGAGGACAACCCCGCTCTGGGCGTCCGCGGCATCCGCGTGGACCTCATCGACCCCGGGCTGCTGGACCGGCAGCTCGACGCCCTCGCCGCGGCCGGCCGCCGGGTGGGCGGGGCACAGTCCTCACCGTGGGTCATGGCCCCCATGGTCGCCACCGTCGACGAGGCCCGCGACTTCGCCGACCGGTGCCGTCGGCGCGGCCTGACCCCCGGGATCATGGTCGAGGTGCCGTCGGTCGCGGTGGCCGTCGACAGGTTCCTCCCGCACGTGGACTTCCTGTCGATCGGCACCAACGACCTCACGCAGTACGTCATGGCCGCCGACCGGATGTCGTCCGACCTGGCAGCCCTCACCGACCCCTGGCAACCCGCCGTGCTCCGGCTCATCCGGGCGGTTGCCGAGGCCGCGGGCCGGTCGCCGGACGGTCGCACGATCCCGGTCGGGGTGTGCGGTGAGGCGGCGGCGGACCCCAACCTGGCGTGCGTCCTGCTGGGGCTCGGAGTCAGCTCGCTCTCCGTGGCCACCGCCGCGCTGCCGTTCGTCGGGGCGGCTCTGGCAGGGGTCACCCTCGAGCAGTGCCGGGAGCTCGCGGCCCTGGCGTTGGACAGTGACACGGCGCTCGAGGCCAGGGACGCGGTGCTGGCCGCCCGGAGCTGACCGTCCCGCTCGGCGCGGCCGTCCCGCTCGGTGCGACCGTCCCGCTCTGCGCGACCGGGCTGTGGTGCCCGGATCGCGGAGGTACCGTCGATGACGACGGAAGGGATTCGACTGTGGACCTGACCATCGACACGGCGGACGGCACCGCGGAGGCGTTCGTCTCGCGGCCCGAGACCGCCGAGCACGACGTGCCGGGCGTGCTGCTGTTCCCGGACATCGTCGGTCTGAGGCCGCAGATACGCACGATGATGGATCGCATCGCGAGCTGGGGTTACGTCGTCCTCGCGCCGAACGTCTTCTACCGCTCCGGCACCGTCGACGACCTGGCCCCGACCGTCGATCTACGCGAACCGGGCGAGCGGGACGGCTACATCGCGAAGGTATTCCCTCTGAGGGAGGGACTCACCTCGGACCTGTCGCGACCGGACACCGCCGCCTACCTGGACGCGCTGCTGACGCTGCCCGGGGTCACCGGCGACGTGGGGGTCATCGGCTACTGCATGGGAGCGCGACTCGCGTTGCGCGCGGGCGGGGACCACACGGACCGCGTCGCCACCGTCGGGGGATTCCACGGCGGCGGGCTGGCGACGGACGAGAGCGACAGTCCCCACCTGAGTCTCGCGACCACCCGGGCCGCCGTCCTCCTGCGTCACGCTGACGACGACCCGTCGATGCCGCGGGAAGGGATGGACGTCATCGCGTCCCTGGCCCGGGAATCCGGTGTGCCCCTGGACCAGGACGTCTACCCCGGTGCCCCCCACGGGTACTCGATGGCGGATACGTCGATGTACGACGAGACCGCCGCGGAACGGCACTTCGAGGACCTGCGCGAGCACCTGGCACGGCGCCTCGCGCGCCACGGCGAATGAGCTGAGCCCGGACGGAGACCCCCGGCCCACCGCGGCCCTCACGGCCCCTCGGTTACTCCCGCCCGTCACGATGAACTCTCGCCTGCCCGCCGGGGCACGCGAGACGCCAGGCGCGGGAGCGGCTGCGTGGTGGGCGGTCAGGCGGGGGCGCGAGACGCCAGGCGCGGGAGCGGATGCAGGGCGGGCCGGTGGGCAAGGCGCCAGGCTCGGGAGCGAGACGCCAGGCGCGGGAGCGGATGCCGGGAGGTCCGGGGCGCAGTGGTGCGTCCCGCCCCGGGACGTCAGACGTCGACGGTCTCCGAGGGGCCCGAGCGGGCCAGGGCCGCGAGCTGGCGGGTCGTCGCTCCCGGCAGGTACGCCCGGCCGATCGCCACCCCGATTCGCGGCAGGTCCGCCTCGTCGCGGAAACACAGGTAGACGGGCTCGATCCTCGGATTGAACTTCGACTTGAACTGGTGGAGCGACCGGAACCCGTAGTAGGGCTCGAGTGCCTGACCCAGCAGATCGAGTCCGCGGTCGAGGACGGCCACCTCGTCGTCGTCGCCACTACGCGCCAACGGGGCACCGGACAACGAGACGTAGTCGGCGCCTTCGTCCTTGAACTCCAGCGCGGAGCGGGCGATGAGGAACTCGACCATGTTGTTCGCGCCGGGGCCGTTGCGCTTGCGCATGAGATCCAGGGTCCAGCCGCGTACCCCACCGTCGGGCTCGCCGCGGTAGACCGGCAGCCAGGACAGCGCCGCCTGGACCACCCCGCCGGAGTCCACGGCCAGCGCGATGCGGACGTCGTCGTCGAGCGCCTCCTCGACCGTGCCGAGCGTGAAGCCCATTTCCGGCAGCTCCTTGTCTCCGACCCACTGCTCGGAGATCTCCCGCACCTGCGCCAGCACCGCCGCTGGTTGCTCGCGCAGCAGTCCCGAGACGTAGGTGGTGCCGCTCTTGTCCGCCTTGTTCATCGCGGACCGGATCTTCTGCCACTTCTTGCCCGCGAAGGCCAGGTCGGGAAGATCCATGATGGTGTCCTCGGCGATCTGCAGCGCCCGCCACCCGTGCGCGCGCATCCGGTCGGCCGTCTCCCCGGATACCGAGAACAGGCACGGGACGGCGGCCTGCGCCTCGGCGAAGTCGACGAACGAACTCAGCAGCACGTCGCGATCGGCGGGGTCGGCGACCGGGTCGGCCAGCGCGATGATGGTGCCGACGTGCATCCGGTACCCCACGACGCCCGCCGAGTCGGGGCCCGCGGTGCTGGTGCCCGCGCCGAAGAAGTAGTTCATCGGCTGCCACGTGATCATCCACGACATCGTGCTGCCGCCGTGGCGCCGGATGAGCTCACGGACGCGCTCCACCACGTCGTCGGAATGGACGCGCGACCCGGTCACCCGTCGCCGCACCCGCACGCCGAACGCGCCCCGGCCCACCACCAGCAGCACGGCCTCGCCCACCCAGAGCAGACCGGTACCGAGGGTGACGGCGCCGAGGGACTCGAAGTCCGCGGCGACGACCAGGACCGTGACGACGAGGGTGACCACCGCGGTGACCAGGGCATAGGCGAGGGCCACGCCCCACGCTGCCCGGTAGCCACGGCGCAGCAGCTCCGCCGTGGCCGCGGCGATGAGGACGGACAGGAGCATGCCGACCAGGTTCACGTCCTCGGCCTCGGTGGGTCCGAGGGGGCCGTCGGAGGGCAGGAAGTACACCACCACGTGGACCGCGGCGATGAACCACATGCCCGCCGACACCACGAGCCGGGTCTCCCGTCGCGTCCGCGGCCGCAGGCCGTGCTCGGTGCCGGAGAAGAACCGCTCGCCGACGGCGAGGAACACCACGAACGCGATGAAGTGGGTGAGGTCGGCCAGGCTCCCGACGAACAGGAACGACACGATCACATAGCCGTAGAGCAGCGCCCGCGCGCGCAGTCGCCAGGGCGAGACGAGGGTGGCCGTGGCGGCGGCGAGCACGGCGATCACCGCGGTCGAGCAGCCGACGTCCAGCACCACCGACAGCTCCGTGGCCCACTCCCAGCCGACCGCGTCGCCGGGGACGATCACGGCGACCGCCCCGAGCACGCCGATGAGCTGCCCGACGGCCGCGGTCAGCGCGGTCCGCACCGGGCCCAGGCGCCACTCGCCCATCCCGATACCGGCCGCCACCAGCACCAGCAGGGACACGTGCTGCAGCGGGGTGAGCCCGAGCCAGGGCCCGGTCACGAGTGTCCACCAGCGGCCGCCCTCCAACGCGGGCACGCCATAGGCGACCTCGGGGAACCAGGTGGCGTCGCCCGCGCTGCGCCACAGGGCCTCGAACACCACCCCGGTGACGAGCAGCGCGGCGACGATCACCGCCGTGACGGGGAGCCGCCGCGCCGCCGTGGCGACCGCGCGGGCGACGGCGGCCACGGGCGAGGGTGCGGCGGGCTCGTCGGACTTCTCGGTCAACTGGTCGGTGCTCACGAGGTCCTCCGGGGGCGGCGCACGGCGAGGGGCCGGGGTGGGGGCGGATGGTCCAAGTATGGAGCCGTCGGCATGAGTGTGCGGTTATTTCCCCAGCGAAAGGGCTGTGACCACCGTCTCTACGGACGTCCGGTCGGCACCGGTGAGCCCGAGCACGGGCCGGGGCAGACAGTTCTCCGCGGCCAGCCCGAGGATCTCGGCGACGGCCGCGACCACCCGCAGGCTGCCGTGCGCGGAGAAGAGTTCCCACAGCGGCGCCAGCCCGGCGGACTCGGCCAACGCCTCCTCGGCCCGACCGGACAGCGCCGCCCGCGCGATCGCCAGGGCGGGGCCCGGGACGGTGCCGGCCAGCACCGAGTACCAGCTGTCGCAGCCCGCGAGCAGTGCCGCCGCGGCCGAGGGGTCGCCGGAGACCCCCAGGCCCACACGCTCGGGCACCGCGGAGCGCAGTCGGGCGAGGTGCTCACGCGCCGCTGCGGGCTCCGCCGGCGGCGGCGGGATCTTGATCGAGGCCACCTGCGGGAGTTCGACCAGTCGCAGGTAGAGCTCGGGCGTGAATCCGAAACGGGTGGTGCCGGGGTTGTCGTAGACCACCAGTGGCACGGAGAGTTCACCGGCGACGTCCGTGTACAGGCCCATCACGTCGTCGTCGGTGAGCGGCTGGTAGCTCATGGGCGCGAGCATCACCGCCGAGGCGCCGGCCGCCTGCGCGTCGTGGGCGAGGGCCTGCGCGTGGGAGGTCCGCAGGGCACTGATCCCGACGATCACCGGAACCCCCGCCGCGTGTCGGACGGTCGCCTCGGCGACCCGGCGCCGCTCCTCGCGGTCGAGGTAGGCATACGAACCGGTGGAACCGAGCGCACCGATCGAGTCGACGCCCGCGCGTACCAGTCGCTCGATGATCGCCGCATAGGCGCTCTCGTCGACCCGGTCATCGCTCATAGGTGTGAGCGGGAAGGCGCTCAGGCCGGTCGTCACGTGCCCGGTCACAGCGTGAGGACCCGCCCGCACACCACCAGGTGCACCTCGTCGCAGCACTCGGCGACGGACTGGTTGAGCGCGCCCAGCAGGTCTCGGAACACGGCGCCCGAGCGGTACGGGGGCACGACCCCGGATCCGACCTCGTTGGTCACCAGCACCACGTCGTCGCGGGCGGTGAGGGCGGCGCAGAGGGCGTCGGTCCGTTCGTCGACGGCGGCGCGCGCCTCGTCGGCGGGGGCGTCCCACAGTCCCAGGTCGTCGACGGTGGCGGTGAGCCAGGTGCCCAGGCAGTCGATGAGGACCGGGCCGGGGGCGTGGCGCAGCGCGGAGGCCACATCGGGGGACTCGAGGGTGCGCCACCCCGCGGGCCGGTGTGCCCGGTGGTGGTCGACGCGTGCTGCCCAGTCGGGGTCGTCGAGCTCGTCGGCGGGGCGGCCCGGCGCGACGAACGTCACCGTGTCGGTGCCGCCGAGCAGTCGCACCGCGTGCCGGGACTTGCCGGATCGGACGCCGCCGGTCACCAGGACGCGCGTCATCCCCGCCGCCCCCGGCCGCCGGCGAGGGCCGGGCCGGAGAACAGGGCCAGTCCCACGACGAAGCCGAAGTCGTACCAGTTGCCGTTGTTGTTCACCTCGTAGATCGTCACGGTGTCGGTGAACAGGGAGATGACGAAGGTGACGGGGAGGATGATCCCGTGCCACAGGCCGAGGAGGAACCCCGCGCCGGTGGGGGCGACGTCGACGTTGGGTCCGGCCGCGCACGCGCCGAGGGTGAGGACGACGACGAGGAGGACACCGGCGGCCAGCCCGGCCCGTGACCGGGTGTTCACTACCGCCGCCCGCGGGTGAAGTAGAGGAGCGGCCCGATGAAGTTGATCGCGATGATCGCGGCCCACTTGCCCTTGGAGCCCCGCACCTTCGCCGCGGGCCGGGAGGCGAGGTCCGCCCACGCGGTCGCGGCGAGTGACACCTGCACCGAGATGAGGGTGAGCAGGACCGTCTTCTGCGTGTCGGTCAGGTCGTTCCAGCGCTTCTTCGTGGCCACGGCGTACCCCTCCGGATCGGGTTTTTCTTATCCTAGGCGCTGCCCGGCGCGAGGGATACGGCGTTCGCGGCGTCTGCGGCTTTTTCGCGCGGGGTTACCGGGCAACAGCCGGGTTCGGAGGCCCGAGCCGGGGTACCACCCGGCGGACAGCAGGATGAGGATGACGAGGTCGACCACGTCGCCCCCGTAGTACATGAGCTGCGCGCCGGCGCGGGCGTCGGCCGGGTCCACGCCGGCGGGCGGGGGCGCGTAGAGCCACTTGGCGAGGATCGAGTGGGCGGCGATGAACACCACCAGCACGGTCGCGCGGACGCGCAGCGAGGCGCAGTGCGGGTTGGGGTCCGGGCCGATCATCGCCACGGTGAACGCGATCCCGGCCAGCAGGACGTGGACGTGGACCAGCAGGTGCAGGGCCATCGACCGGTGCATGAGCTCGAAGAGGTCGGTCGCGTAGAGGAGCCACAGTCCGCCGCCGTTGAGGATGGCGGCGACGACCGGGTGGGTGACCACCCGTGCGGGCGGAGAGCGCAGGACGGCGGACACGGTGCACGCGCCCGCCGTCGGGAGCGTCCGCAGGGCCAGGGTGACCGGGGCCGCCAGCACGAGGAGCAGCGGGCCGATCATGCCCACGAGCAGGTGGGTGGCCATGTGGGCCGTGAAGTCGTGGCGGGCCGCCTCCGCGAGCGGACCGGCCCAGCCGACGCCCACACTGGTCAGCCCGGCGATCCAGACGGCGGTGCGCCACCCGGCCCACGGTCCGCGGTCGCGGTGCCGGTACACACCGAGCAGATAGACGGTGAGGGTCAGGACGAGGACGGCCGGTCCGACGGACTCGAGGATCCACCACTCGGCGGCGACGGGGGTCGAGTGGTCTCCCGGCGAGGTGTCGACCACTCCGGCGCCTCCCGACGTGGCGTCGTGACCGTGGTGCGCGTGTCCGGCGTCCACCGTCGATCAGCTCCGGGGCCGCCGAATCGTGGGGGCCGGCAGAGCTGTGTTCCTGGTCCGGCGCAGCATGACCAGGCCGATCGTCAGCAGGATGATCGCGGAGAGGATCCACACCAGGTCGTAGACGAGCAGGTCCACGCCGTAGCGGATCTGGTGGATGCCGAGGAGCTTGTGGAACACGATCCCGTCGACCAGTTGGAAGAACCCGATGCCGGTGAGGACCGCCCCGGCCCAGCGGGTCCACGGGACGGCGATCTGCTGGCGGACGTCGGCGAACGTGAACAGTCCCCACACGGTGATCAGCCAGGTCGCCCCGTGGAACAGGCCGTCAGCGACCAGCGCCGTCGTCGTGGTGGACAGGTCGTAGAAGTGGTGCCACTGCAGGAGCAGGTGAAAGACGAACAGGTCGATGACCGAGCCGGCGATCCCGCACCCGAAGAGGAATCCCGAGAGCACCAGGCGTCGCCCGGCGGTCGGATCGGGTGCGGGATCAGGTACGGGCCCGGCGGCGGGGGCGGGCGTCGACGGCGTGGGCATGGGCGGTCGCCGTGGTCAGCTCGCGGTGGCGGTGTCGGATTCGTCCTCCGGTTTCCCGGCCTTCTTCCACTCGGCCCGTTCCTTCATCTCCCTGGGACGGAAGTAGAGCAGTCCGGACAGGACGGCGACGAGGAAGACGACCAGCATGGTGATGAACAGCGGCCAGACGCCGGTGAGGAAGATGATCGGCACGGCCATCGCGGTGACGAGTCCGCCGCCGAAGAACGGTTCGAAGACGAGCTGCTTGTAGCCGAACGCCTCGAACGCGGGGCTCTGGGCATCGGGGTCGACGATGCGCATGAGGATGAGGCCGGTGGCGGTGACGCCCATCGACTGGCCGAAGTCTCCGATGCCGCGCTCGAACCAGTAGCGGCCGATGATCCGCGGTGCCAGCCAGAGGAAGATGCCGACGTTGACCAGGATGCCGGCCACGGCGAGGATCGTGAAGGCGCCGATGTTCTCGCCGATCGCCTGCAGGGACAGGGTGCCTATCGCCGCGACGATGAGGAAGTCGAGCGCCCAGCCCTGGATCCGCAGCATGATCTGCGGGTCGATCACGTGTGCCACGCCCAGCTTGGTCGCGACCACCTGGACGATGACGCCGCCGAGCAGGGCGCTGGCGGAGCAGCGGGGACGGTGGTTGCTCATGCACTGGTACGAGGTGGCGGTGATCGTGCTGCCCATGTTGCGTCCGCTGCGCCTGCTCCGGCTGGTGACGTTGTTGGGGGTGATGCATCGTTCGGCGGGCACCGCGGTGCGCGGCCAGGTCATCACCTACGCGGCGGGGTGGACGGCGGTGCTCCTAGTGGTGTCATCGCTCGCGATGCTCGACGCTGAACGAGGCGCGCCCGGAGCGTCGATCTCCAGCTACGGGGAGGCACTGTGGTGGTCGGCGGTCACGGTCACGACGGTGGGGTACGGCGACTACTCCCCGGTGACCGCGGTGGGCAGGGCGATCGCCGTGGGGCTGATGATCGCGGGAATCGCCCTGCTGGGTGTGGTCACGGCGACGCTCGCCTCATGGATCGTCGAGCGGGTCGGTGAGCAGGACGACGCCAATCAGGCGGCGACCCGGGCCCAGGTGGCCGAGCTGACACGGGAACTCGCAGCGCTGCGCCGTGAACTGTCCGCAGCGCCGGCGCCCGGGCGCCCGGCCGAGGAGGGGGGCGGGCGCCCGGCCGGGGACTCGCGTGACCACCCGCCCGGCGGCTCGTCCGTATCGTCGGGGCCATGACCACGGACACCGCACGTCCCCTCACTCTCGGAACCCGGTACGCAAGCGAGTTCCCGGAACTGGGTGTGCCGTGGAAGGCCGCGGAGGCGTCCGGGCCGCGGCTGCTCGTGCTCAACGACGCGCTGGTCGACGAGCTCGGCCTGGACGCCGACTACCTGCGTGGCGAGGAGGGCGTGCGGGTGCTGACGGGCACTCACGTGCCGGACGGGGCCACGCCGGTCGCCCAGGCCTATGCCGGACACCAGTTCGGCGGGTACTCGCCCCGGCTCGGCGACGGGCGGGCCCTGCTGATGGGGGAGCTGCCCGATGGCCGTGACCTGCACCTCAAGGGTTCGGGGCGCACCCCGTTCGCCCGCGGTGGCGACGGACTGGCCGCGGTCGGCCCCATGCTCCGCGAGTACGTCATCAGCGAGGCGATGCACGCGCTCGGCGTCCCCACCACCCGCTCGCTCGCCGTGGTGGCCACCGGGAACACCGTGTACCGCGAGTCGCCGCTGCCGGGCGCGGTGCTGGCCCGCGTCGCCGCGAGCCACCTGAGGGTGGGGACGTTCCAGTTCGCGCGATCGGTCGACGACGACGAGCTGCTGCGTCGGCTGGCCGACCACGCCATCGCCCGGCATCACCCGCACGCCGCCGACGCGGAGAACCCGTACCTGGAGCTGTTCGCGTCCGTGCTCCGCGGCCAGGCGGAGCTCGTGGCCCGCTGGATGCTCCTCGGGTTCATCCACGGCGTCATGAACACGGACAACACCACCATCTCGGGCGAGACCATCGACTACGGGCCGTGCGCCTTCATGGATGAGTTCGACCCGGCCACGGTCTTCAGCTCCATCGACACCGGTGGCCGCTACGCCTACGCCAACCAGCCGCCGGTTCTGCAGTGGAACCTCGCCCGGTTCGCCGAGACCCTCGTCCCGCTGGTCGACCCGGACCAGGACGAGGCGGTCCGGCTCCTCACCGAGGTGCTGGGCACGTTCCCGGAGCACTACCAGCGGGCGTGGACGGCCGGGATGCGCGCCAAGATCGGCCTGCCGGACGAGGTCGGGGACACCGAGGCGACCGACCTCATCGACGAGCTGTCCCGGCTGCTCAGCGCGACGCGGGCCGACTACACCGGCTTCTTCCGCGCGCTCGGGGCGGCCGCGGACGGGGATGATCAGCCGGTGCGCGAGCTGGTCGGAGCGCTCGCGGAGGGCTGGGTGACGACATGGCGGGCCCGTCGACCCGACCGGGGATCGATGGACCGGGTCAACCCGATCTACATCCCGCGCAATCATCTCGTCGAGGAGGCCCTCGACGCGGCCACGGCAGGGGACCTGGGGCCGCTGTCCGAACTCCTCGTCGTCGTCACCGACCCCTACACCCGGCGCGCCGGTTACGAGCGCTATGAACGTCCCGCCCCTCCCGAGGCCGCGCCGCACGTCACCTACTGCGGTACCTGACGCGCCTCCCCAGCAGTACGCGCGTATTGATACGAAACATTTATCTTCCGTGGGTGCTGTTTGTCAGCCGTTCGTACGACAATGAGGTTGTCACATCAATCTTACGGCCGGGCCGTGAGACGGGCGGGAGGCCACCACGTGCGACTACTCATCGCGGACAGCGACGGCGGGTACCGCCAGCCCTCGGCCATTCTCGGACGGTTCGTCGACGACCTCGTTGAATGGACAGGCGCCCGGGAGGCCGTTCGGGTGCAGTGGCCGGCGCCCGGGTCGGGTCGGCTCCGGCGGTCGCACACCTGGGAATCGGCGTCCGCGGCCGGGGTGGCCGACCTCAACCGCCTCGTCCATCTCCACCCGTCCGACGACCTCGTGCTCATCGGGGCGTGCTGCGGCACCCGGGTGATCCACGACTGGATGGACGCCCACCCGGAGGATTTCGACCGGGTCGCCGCCGTGGGGTTGATCGCCGACCCGTTCCGGCCGCGCGACCGCTGGCTCGTCGGCACGTCCGATCCGGGCGGGCAGGGCGTGGCGGGACCGCGCCGCGGACCGATCCCCGAGCGCACCCACTGGGTGTCGGTGCCGGGCGATCCGCTGAGCGGCGTGCAGCCGTCGAACCTTCTCCGCGGCGCCGTGAGGGACTCGGACCTGACGCCCGTCCAGGTCTACGACGAGCTGATCGAGAACCTCCCCGACTCCCGCACCCGGGTCGCCCTGCGTCTGCACGTCGTGGAGCATCCCGGACGGTGGTCGCCCCATCTGCTCCGTCAGCTCGACGACGTCACCGACACCCTGCTGACCTATCGCGACGCGGGGTACGCCGCTCTGTACGAAGCCGACGTCGACGGCGCCTCCCCGCTGGCGCGGCTCGCGAGGGTCATCGCGGATCAGGTCGCGGCCGACCAGGCCGCCTGAGCGGTTCGGTACACCCAGGCGGTTCGGTACAGCTGGACGGTTCGGTACGGCTGGACGGTTCGGTACGGCTAGACGGTCGCCGGGACCGGACGGCGGCTCCGGAGCAACTCCTCGAACCGCGCGGCCGGGCCCGGAGTGGGTAGGCGACCCTCGTTCGCGTCGGCGAGCAGAGAGTTGACCGTCTCGCGCGCACACGTCTTGTTGGAGCCGATGAACCCGCGCGGACCCCGCTTGATCCACCCGACCACGTAGAGCCCGGGCACCTCGCGGCCGTCGGCGGCGTCGAGGACGCGGCCCTCGCGGCTGGGGATGGTCGCGGACGCGGGGTCGAACGGCACCCCGGGCACCGCCACGCCGCGGTAGCCCACCGAGCCCAGGACCAGGCCCGCCGCGAGGGTCTCCGCGGAGCCCGGGCGAGGCACGGCGCGCACCCGGCCGTGGGAGTCGGTGACCGGTTCCGTGCGCACGACCCGCAGGCCCTCGGTCCGCGCGGTGCCCACGACTTCCACGGGCGCGGTCGCGAAACGCAGGATGATCCGGCGACGAGGGGTCGTCTCCGCGGTCCCGCGGCTCGGCCGGTCGGCGATCCGGGCAAGGAGTTCCAGCTTCAGGCGGCCCTGTCTGGTGGTCGCGGCGTCCGGGTCGATGCCGTCGGGGGCGTCGACGCGCAGGTCGATGTCCTCCCGTGCGTCGAGTCCGACCAGCTCGGGCAGGGTGAACGCCGCGTGCTCGGGGCCGCGACGGCCGAGAACCACGACCTCGCGGACCCGGCTGCCGCGCAGCGCCTCGAGGGCGTGGCGGGCGATGGAGGTGCCCGCGAGCCGCTCCGGGTCGGTGGCCAGGATCCGGGCGACGTCCAGTGCCACGTTGCCGTTGCCGACGATCACCGCCCGCTCGTGATCCAGCGGGACGTCGGCGTCGGCGTGGTCGGGATGGTCGTTGTACCACCCGACGACCCGCGTGGCCGACGTGCTCCCCGGCAGGTCGACCCCCGGGATGTCCAGGGGGCGGTCCGTCCCGGCCCCGGTCGCGTACACCACCGCATGGTGGTGGGCCGCCACCTCCTCGGCGGTGATGTCCTCGCCGACGTGCACGCCGAGCCGGTAGCCGAACCCGGGCTGCTCCTCGATCGCGGTGAACAGGTCCGCGACCGCGCGGGTGCTGGTGTGGTCGGGCGCCACCCCGTGTCGGGCGAGCCCGTGGGGGACGGGGAGCCGATCGAACACCGTCACCTCCACGCCGGGCTGGCGGAGGAGCTCGTCGGCCGCGTACAGCGCGGCGGGGCCGGCTCCCACGACCGCGACCCGCAGGGTCGTCCGGGTGGGGCCGAGGCGGACGATCGTGGGGACGCGGGCCTGGGGCCTGCTCGGCCGGTCGTCCCCGGTCAGTGCCTCGTTGATCCCGAGGAAGTCCTGCTGCTCGGGGGCCAACGCGGTGTGCGGGACGATCGCCCCGACCGGGCACGCCCCCACGCACGCCCCGCAGTCCACGCAGGACACCGGGTCGATGTAGAGCATCTCGGCGGTGGCGAAGTCGGGCTCGTCGGGGGTCGGGTGGATGCAGTTGACCGGGCAGGCGTGGACGCATGAGGCGTCCGCGCAGCAGGCCTGTGTGACGACGTGGGGCATGTCGGCGGCCTAGTCGCGGAACGCCACGGGCGGCTCGCCGCGGTACCGGGAGGGGCGCCCGTCGATCTTCAGGGCCTTCCACACCCGCCGCGCGGCCGGGTTCATCAGGCCCGAGTCCTCGGCGAGCTTGCGGACGTCGCCGAAGAGGTCCGACAGGAACCGCTGCGACTCGGGGCTGTCCCAGTACAGCTCGCGGACGACCTCGTCCGGGATGTCGAACGTCTCGCGGAACTCCTTGGTGGGCTTGAGGATCGCGTCGCACAGCACCCGCATGATCACGGGGAAGGCCAGCGACACGAGGAACGACTCGTTGCGCGACATCCGCGGGGCGTTGCGGGCCACGTAGGTGTGCGCGAACGAGATGTGCCGGGCCTCCTCGGCCACGTGGATCTCCATGATCCGGGACAGGACCGGCGGCAGGGTGTCCGAGTTGCGCAGGACCTGCTTCTGGGTGTGGTCGATGGGTTCCTCACCGGCCAGGACGCCGATGAAGAACGCCACCGGGAACGGGCCCGCGGCGAGCGGGATGATCGGGGACAGCCGCCGGATCCACCGCGCCATGCCGGGCACGTCGGCGCCGATGCGGTTCACGCCCTGCTGGAACATCTGGGTGTGGTGGCATTCCTCGGTGGCCTCGTGGGTGAGGTACCGGAACTCCGCGGCGCCGTTCTGGCTCTTGAAGACGTACTGCATGATCCCGCGGATGAGGATGTTCTCGAACTGCAGGCCGACCTTCATGATGTTGGCCTGACGCCACAGGCCGATCGCGATCTGCTTCTCCCGGGGCAGCCCCAGGTACCACGGGTGGCCGCCGAGCGGGTCGATCCCGGCGGGCAGGATCCAGCGCTCGTCGGTGGGGTCCACCGCGAAGTCCGGGTCGTCCCACGGGATGTCCTTGAAGGCGTCGAAGCTGCGGTGGACCGAGGCGTGCGACAGGCGCCGGAGCGTGTCCTCGTACTCCTCGGTGGTGGCCGACGGGGAGGGGGCGACAGTGGTCATGGCTCATCCTTCCGGTTCCCGACTCGTGGATCGGGAGCGTGGACTGCAGATCGACGGTGACAGAGTGACATCCGCGATCTATTTGTACCTGACGCTAGACACGCAGAGGCGATTCGTCAACCATTCATGAGGTTCGGTTCAGATCTGCGCGGCGGGGATCCTCGCGGCGAGACTCTGCGCGGCGGGGCTCTGCACGGCGGTGCGGGTCAGCCCTCGGCGAGTCCACCGCCGAGCAGCGGGCCCAGGTGGGTGCGTGCGAACGCCCGGGAGACCTCGGGGTCGTCCAGATCGATGGCGGTCGACGGCGTGAGGACGAACGAGATGACGAGGCGAACCGTGAGCTCGGCCCCGACGAGCAGTTCCTCGTAGGGGCGGGAGTCGGGGACGGTCCGCGAGATCTCGGCGGCCAGGAAGTGTGCGGCGGCGGTGATGAGCGGCGCCCCCTGCACCGTGAAGTGCGGGACGGTCGCCTCCGGCTCGGTCTCCAGCAGGCGGTTGAGCAGGTCGTGGTCGCGGAGCGTCTCGACGGTGAACGCGAAGCCCTCGGTGAGCTTGTCCTCCACCGTGGCGTGGGCGTCGATCTCCCGCTGCAGGTCGGCGAGGAACCAGGCGGCTTCGCGCAGCAGCGTCGCCTCGACCAGTTCCTGCTTGGTGGCGAAGCGCCGGTACAGCGTCATCCGCGCCAGCCCGGCCCGCCGGGTGATGTCGTTCATCGTGCACCGGGCGATCCCCACGCTCTCGAACTGTGCGGACGCCGCGTCGAGGATCTGCTCCCGGATGGGGTCGTCCATCGAGGTGCCGTCCGGGAGGCTTCGCCCGGAACGCAACATCGCCAACGGGTCGGACGCGGGGGTGTCGCTCATGTGCGCGATTGTCCCACTCCGGGCGGGGTCGTGTGCCCGTGCCTGAACTCGCGTGCGGTCATCCCCCACCAGCGCCTCGCGTACTGGCTGAACGTCGTGGCGTCGCCGAGGGCCAGCGCCGAGGCGATCTGGGCCAGCGGGATCTCCGTCGTGGTGAGCAGGCGCACTGCGATGTCGCGGCGGACCTCGTCCCGCAGGGTCGCGAAACTCGTGCCCTCCCCGGCCAGCCCGCGTTGCAGCGTGCGTGGGGAGACCGAGAGCAATCTTGCGACCCGGGGCAGCGACGAGGTGCCGGTGTCGAGGGACTGGTGCAGGACCGCGCGCGTCCGTTCGGTCATGCTCCGCCGGTCCTCGGGGATGTGCTGATCCAGGTACCGCAGGGCGAGCTGCTGGACCGCCTCGTCGCCGCCGGAGATGGTGCGGCCCAAGAGGGCGGACGGTACGCGCAGTACCGCGGCCGGGGAGGACGGCGTGACCGGCGCGCCGAAGAGCGATTCGTACCGCGCGGCGTCGGTGTTGAGCGGGTTGGGCAGGTCGACGGACACCAGGCCGTAGTCCCCGCCGAGCACACTGCGCATGGCGCGGTGAAGGAAGAGCAGGACGAGATCCACCGTCTGCGGCGGGATGAGCTGCCCGGGGTCCCGGTAGCCGAACCGCACCCCCAGGATGTCGGCCTCGTCGCGCGGATCGGGCACCACGGTGATCTCGATCGAGCGGGAGTGGAAGAACAGGTACTTGGAGGTCACCTCGAGCGCCTGCGTGGTGGTCCGGGCGTTCTTCACGGCCACGGCGACCGGGCCGAGCATGTCGAGATCCTGGTGCCCGGCGACGCGCAGTCCCAGGTCGGGGCACCGGAGCTCCGCGGCAGCGGTCTCCAGCAGGAGGGCGATCGACAGGTCCTCCACCAGGATCTCGTCACTGTCGAGCGCGCCGGCGGGGAGCCCGGACCGGCGGGCCAGGTCGTCGGGGTCGCCGCCGAGTTCGGTGACCACCTGCCGGACCCCGCGCAGGCCGGCCGATCGGATGAACGCCATGGGACCACCCTGCGGCACTTGGCGCGATCGAGCAACTTATTGGCGCATTCCGGCAAGCCTGCGGTGCCGTCAGCGGATACCGTACCGGTCATGATCAATTCCACCGAGCGTCCGGACGGCCCGGGCGCAGCGCCCGGAGACCCGCTGGACCTGCTGATCGTCGGGGCGGGCCTGTCCGGCATCGACCTGGCCCACCACGTGCACGAGGCGTTCCCCGACTGGCGATGGGAGATGCACGACGCCCATGACGACCTGGGGGGCACGTGGCACACGTTCCGCTACCCCGGCATCCGCTCGGACTCGGACATGGCGACCTTCGGGTTCCCGTTCCGGCCCTGGCCACACGCCTCGACCCTCGGCAGCGGCGCGGAGATCAAGGAGTACCTCCGCGACACGGCCCGCGAGGCCGGCGCGCTGGACCGCCTGCACCTGCGCTCGTGGGTCGCCGACGCGGACTGGCGCAGTGATCACCAGCTCTACCGGATCACCTGCGTCACCGATGACGGCGAACGCATCGTGTGGGCGCGGCGCGTGCACTTCGGCTCCGGCTACTACTCGCACGCCGAGGGGTTCCGCCCCGAGTTCCCCGGCGAGGCGGATTTCCGCGGCGAGATCATCCACCCCCAGCAGTGGCCCGCTGACCTCGACTACACCGGCCGGAAGTTCGTGGTGATCGGGTCGGGCGCGACGGCCGTGACGCTGGTGCCGGCGCTCGCCGAGCTGGGCGCGGACGTGACCATGCTCCAGCGCACCCCCAGCTATGTCGGCCCGCTGCCGGAGAAGGACCTCATCAGCGCGGTGTGGCGCCGACTGCTGCCCGCTCCGTGGAGCTACCGGGCGGCGCGCCTCAACCACGGTGCGCGGGACACGGCCCAGTTCGTCATCGCACAGCGGCTGCCCTGGCTGTTCAAGGCGGGGCTGCGGCTCATGCAGAGGCGCTACATCTCGACCGAGCAGATCGACGAGCACTTCACCCCGCCGTACCGGCCGTGGGACCAGCGTGTGTGCAAGGCCCCCGACGGGGACATCTTCCGGGCGATCCAGCGTGGTGGCGCACGGGTGGTCACCGGGCACATCGACCGGTTCACGCCGGCCGGGATCCGCCTGCGGTCGGGCGAGGAGATCGAGGCCGACGTCATCATCTCCGCCACCGGCCTGCGGCTCGAGGCGTTCGGCGGCGGCACGTTGAGCATCGACGGCGAGGCGCTGGACGTCCCGAGGTTGGCGACCTACCGCGGCATGATGCTGGCGGGAGTGCCCAACTTCAGCTTCACGGTCGGCTACATCAACTCGTCCTGGACACTGCGCGCGGATCTGGTCTCCCGGTACATGGTCAAGCTCTGGAAGGCGGGCGAGTCGGTGTACGCGCCGCGCCCTCCCGCCGGGCCCGCCGACCAGCTCCTGCTGGACTTCGACGCCGGGTACATCCAGCGTGACGGCCACAAGTTCCCCAAGCAGGGCACGACCCGCCCGTGGCGTTACGTCCAGAACTTCCTGGTGGAGATCCCCGAGCTTGCCTTCGGTGACCAGCGCCGCGAGATGGCGTTCGGGGACCGCGTGGAGCTCACCGACGCGCGCCGTGGGCGCGAGGCGGTCGGCGTCGGCCGCGACGGTGGGCAGGTCGAGGACGCACAGGATCACGAAGACGACTACGACGACGAGGTGGCCACCGCATGAGCCGATTTCTCCGACGGAAGAGTGCCGAACGGTCCGGGCGGGCGGCCGCCGACGGTGGTGGCAGGCGCGTGTTCATCACCGGTGCCGCGTCGGGGTTGGGGCTGGCGCTGGCCAGGGAGTACCTGGCACTCGGGGACGAGGTGATCCTCACGGACCTCCACGCCGAGCCCCCGCCCGCCGTGCAGGAACTGGTGGGGCGGTGGACGTACCGCCGGGTCGACGTCACCTCGGATGACGACTGGCGGGCCGCCGCGGAGGAGATCGAGTCGCTGGACATCCTCGTCAACAACGCGGGGATCGCGATCGGCGGTGCGCTCGGCTCCACCTCGATGGAGGCGTGGCAGCGGATCGTGGACATCAACCTGCTCGGGGTGGTGCGCGGATGCCGGGCGCTCGCCCCCAAGCTGGGTCGGGGTGGCCGCCTGGTCATCACCGCCTCCGCCGCCGGGCTCGTGCATGCACCCCAGATGGGCGCCTACAACGCGACCAAGGCCGCGGCGGTGGCGTTGGGGGAGACCCTGGACGCCGAGCTGCGACCCCGCGGGGTGTCGACGTCGGTGATCTGCCCGCAGTTCTTCCGGTCCGGGTTGGCGGACTCCCTGTCCGGTGAGGACGCGCAGGCGGACGAGATGGCACGCAAGCTGCTGTCGCGGACGCGGTTGACGTCGGAGATCATCGCGCGGCGATCGGTGCGTGGCATCGAGGCCCGGCGAGTGGTGATCACGCCCGACGCCCTGGCGACGTTCTTCTGGTACTCCAAGCGCTTCACCCGCGTGCCCTTCCTGGGCTCGACGCGCCTCATCGGCAGAGTCGTGGCGCGCGGTCGCTGACCTGGCCCGGGTCCGGGGACGGGCCCACTGCGGCCGAGCAGAGGATTTCGCGCAGAGCCACTCGGGCGATACAGGCGAATTCCTCTGCTCGGCCGGACAAGATCATCACCCGCTCCCCTCAGTGGTGCGCCGTGGACCTGCGTGACGACAACCAGGAGCTGATCGACCCCATGAGCCCCGCGGGCCCGGGCCCGGGCCCGCGGCCGTGGGCTGTGGGCTGTGGGCTGTGGGCCCGGGGTTCGGGTCCGTGGGCTCGGGCTCCCGTCTCAGTCGCGGGGGTAGACGAACCCGCGACGTACGTCGATCCCCACGGCCTCGCCCACCCGCGTCGGCACGGCGGTGCCCGTCGGCACGAGGACCCGCAGCTCGATGTCCCCGTGCCGGCAGATGACGGTCCGACCGCTACGGCCGTACAGCGAGGTGACGAACTCCGCGCCGATCCGGTCGGGCCCGGCCCCGACCCCCGGACCGGCCCCGACCCCCGGCCCGAATTCTGATCCGGCCGCGGTCTCGACCCCGGCGCCGGGAGTGCTCAGGGCGAGCCCTGCCGGCAGGAGGGCGAGCGTCGCCGGGCCCGTCACGGACCCGGCCGGGCCGGTCAGCGCCTCGGGGCGGAGGGTCATCCCGCCGGAGTCGGACCGGAACCCGTCACCGGAGACGGTCCCGTCGACGAGTGTGGCATCGTGCAGGAAGCCCGCGACGAACGCACTGTTCGGCGCGGCGTCGAGCTGGTCGGGCACGTCGCACTGCACCAGCCGGCCCCGGTGGAGAACGGCCACCTCGTCCCCGATCGCCAGTGCCTCACCGCGATCGTGGGTGACGTGGACCATCGTGAGGTCGTGCTCGGCGGCCAGCCGGCGGAGCATGAGTCGGAGGGACGCGCGGAGGGGTTCGTCGAGTGCGGACAGGGCCTCGTCGAGGAGCAGCACCCCCGGCCGCGCGACGATCGCCCGGGCGAGCGAGACCCGCTGCCGCTGGCCGCCGGACAGGGTGTCGGGGCGACGACGGGCGAAGTCGCCCAGTTCGACGGTCTCGAGTGCCTCCGCGACGAGTCGGCGCCGCCGGGCGGCCGGGACCTTCGCACGCCGCAGCGGGTAGGCGACGTTGTCCTCCACGCTGAGGTGCGGCCACACGGCGTGGTGCTGGAAGACCATGCCGAGACCCCGCTCCTCGGGCGGGAGGTGGATGCCGTCGCCGACCAGGGTCCTGTCGCCGACCCGGATCGTTCCCGCGGTGGGTCGTTCGAATCCGGCGATGGCGCGCAGGAAGGTGGACTTGCCGGACCCGGACGGCCCCACGAGCGCGAGGATCCGGCCGGAGTCCACCCCCACGTCGAGGTTGTCGAGGGCGACGGTCTCGCCGAAGCGGACGCCGACGCCGTGGGCGACGAGTTCAGGCACGGATACTCCTGGGTGCGGATTCGGACCCGGTGGCGGGTCGGCTGTAGCGGGCGCCGAAGGCGGCCAGGACCAGCAGGCCCACCACCATGAGGACCACGGACAGGGCGGAGGAGGCGTTGTAGTCCCCCGCCCGCTGGTACTGGAAGATCACCACGCCGAGGGTCTGGGTGCCGGGCGCGACGAGCAGGACCGAGAGCGTGAGTTCGCGGACCGCCGTCACCGCGACCATGATCATGCCGATCCCGACCGACGGCAACGCCAGGCGCACGCTGGTGTCGAGGCGGGAGCGCAGCGCCTTCGCCCCGCCGATCCGCGCGGCCTCCTCCATCGACGAGTGGATCCCCGCGAGCGGTCCGCGGACGGTCTGGACGACGATCGCCGTGAACGCCGTGACGTACGCGCCGAGGATGACCCAGCGGGTGTTGAACAGCCCGGTGTAGCGGCCGAGGATGAGCCACCCGGTGGCGATCACGAGGCCCGGCACGGCCTGCGGGAGCAGCACCGACAGGAGCATCGGCTCCCGGTCACGACCGGCCAACC
The DNA here is from genome assembly GCF_900537145.1 of Dietzia sp. Alg238-R159. Classification (NCBI taxonomy): domain Bacteria; kingdom Bacillati; phylum Actinomycetota; class Actinomycetes; order Mycobacteriales; family Dietziaceae; genus Dietzia; species Dietzia sp. Alg238-R159. The sequence continues at coordinate 70,291 of NZ_UNRI01000008.1, forward strand.
GCGTGGTGAACAGCGCGACGAGCAGGCCGAGGACGCCGCAGACCACGGCGGCGCCGAGCGCGAGCACCACGGAGTTGGTCACGCCGTCGATGGTGGTCGAGGCGGTGAGCGCGCGGCGGAAGTTGTCCAGGGTCGCGGTCTCAAGGGTGAGCGGGACCCCCGGGGCGGGCAGGAGCGCCCGGACGGCCAGCCCGACGAGCGGGGCGAGGGTCACCACGACGCTGACGACCCACGCGATCACCCCGAGCGGGACGCGCGCACGGCCGAGGGCCTGGGGGTCGGCGGGACGTCCGGTGCCGCCGAACTCCACGGACCCCTTGGTGACCTGCCGGTCCAGCAGCGTGCCCAGCACGCCGAGCAGGAGCAGCACCACCCCGATCTGGGAGACGGTCTGCAGCGGTGAGGCCACGGAACCCGACTCGAGGAACCGGTAGACCATGGTGGAGAGCGTCTCGTACCCGGCCGGGAGGCCGACGATGACGGGGATGCCGAAGTCGCCGATCCCGCTGACGAAGGTCAGGGTGAACGCCGCCGCCATGGCCGGGCGGATCAGCGGCAGCGTGATGTCGACCTGCGTCCGCGACGGCCGGGCACCGGAGAGGCGGCTCGCCTCCTCCAGTTCGGCGGGGATCCTGCGCAGCGCCGCGGCCACCACGAAGTAGGCCATCGGGTAGGCGTGCAGGGTGAGGAGGAAGACCACCCCGGGCCCGCCGTAGAAGTTCCACGGGGAGAACCCCAGCACCCGGTCCACCAGGCCACCGTCGGTGAGCAGGCCGCTCCACGCGATGGCGCCGATGAACGGCGGGATGAACAGCGGGGTGAGCAGCAACAGTCGGAGCGCGCCGCGACCGGGCAGGTCGGTGCGGTCGAGCAGGAACGCCATCAGCGTGCCGATGATGACCGCCCCGATCGCCGAGAGCAGTGAGCTGACGAGACTGTTGGCGGTGGCGCGGAGCAGGCCCTGCTCGATGAGTTCAGGGAGGTGGTTCGCCCCCAGCCCCAGGGAGATGACCAGGGCCAGGGGCACGACCATGACGCCCGCGAGGGACGCCCACAGTGCCAGCCGGAGGGGGAGCGTCACCTACCGGACGGCGGCGTTGAAGGTGGCCACGGCCTCGTCCTGGGAGGCGGCGATCGCCTCGAGGTCCTGGTCGAACAGCGTGATGTCGGTGAGCGCCGGGGCGCCCCCGGGGGTTCCGGCGTCGTCACGGACGGGCAGGTAGTTCTGCTCCACCGCGATCTGCTGGCCCTTCTGGGACACGATGAAGTCGAGGAAGAGCTTGGCGGCCTCGGGGTTCGGGGCGTCGGCGAAGACCGCGCCGGGCTGGGTGATGTAGGGGACGCCCTCGCTCGGGTAGCTCACGGCGATGGGCGAGCCCTGCGCGGCGAGATCGCGGACCAGGTAGTCCACCACGATGCCGACGGGCTTGGATCCCTCGGCGACGGCCTGGGAGACGGGGCCGTTCGACTCGGCGACCTGCGGGTTGTTGGCGCCGAGCCGGTTGATCCACTCCTCGCCGAGGTCGGGCTGCAGGCTCCACGCCGCTGCGTTGAAGGCGGCCGCACCGGAGACGTCCGGGTTGGGCAGGATGATCCGGTCGAGGTACTCCGGTTCGGCCAACTCGGCCCAGGACGTGGGCGGGTCCGTGACGTCACCTGTGTTGTAGGCGATCACGGTGGGGATGATGCGGGTGCCGACGTAGAACCCGTCCGGATCGACGGCGACATCCTCGATGGCGTCGGCCTCGCTCGGCTCGAACTCCTGGAAGAGGTCCTGGTCCTTGTACTGCTCGAACGTCGGGACGTCGGCCGCGAGCAGGATGTCGGCGGCCACCGCGCCGGTGCTCCGCTCCGCCTCGATGCGGGCCTTGAGGTCGCCGGTGCCCGCACGGAAGACCTTCACCTCGATGTCCGGCTGCTCCTCGTTGAACGCGGAGATGATCTCGTCGATCTTGGCCTGGGGTTCCGAGGTGTACAGGGTGACCTCCCCGGACGCGGCCGCGGAGTCGGACGTCTCGCCGGAGCCCGTGGTGGCGGGCTCGGAACAGCCCGCCAATCCGAGGGCGCCGGCCGCGAACACCGCGACCGACGCCAGAACCGCCCGGCGACCAACAGACCTCGACACAGCGACCACTCCCAATCTAGGACCTTCGAATCGATATCCCATCCTGGCACCCGCATCGGTCGGGCTGGGGCTATCGGGGTGAATCCACGGTGAATTCGGAGCGGACGACCGACCGGATGCGTTCCGCTGTCCCGGGGTGCACGGTGGGGTCATGAGTAATTCCACTGCCATCACCGTCGAGCGCGTGATCGACCACTCGGCGGCCGAGATCTTCGAGTTCCTCTCCAACCCGGAGAACCACGCCCGTCTCGACGGGTCGGGCTTCGTCCGGGGCGACTACAAGTCCGACCGCATCCAGCAGGTCGGCGACGTCTTCTCCATGGACATGGAGGGCGAGCACATGGGCGGTGAGTACCGCATGGACAACCACGTGACCGGATTCGGCAAGGACAAGATCCTGGCGTGGCAGCCCGCGCCCGCCGGTACCGACCCCAAGGGCTGGGAGTGGGTCTGGGAGCTCGAGGCGCAGGGCCCGGACTCCACGCTGGTGCGTCACACCTACGACTGGTCCAAGGTCACGGACAAGGACGTGCTCAAGAAGGTGTCGTTCCCACTGGTGTCGGAGCAGCAGATGGAGGATTCGCTGTCCAACCTCGCCTCCGCCGTCTCCGGCTGAGCTCGGCCGTGACCGCCGGCCCGCGTCCGTAACAGCCGAAATCCACCTATCCGAGTGCGATCCACCGATGGGCCTCCGTCGGTGGATCGCACGTGGATGTGCCAATCGTGGCGGGTTGCTCCCGCCGCAGCCCCCGCCGCAGCGCGGGCTGCTCCTGCCTGTGCGCGAGGCCGGCCCCCCGCGCGCGCCGGCCCCGGCTAGTCGATCTTCCGTAGCGCCGAGCCCTTGTGCATGGCCAGGTGGCCGGTCTTGTCGCTCTCGATCTCGTACTGCGGTTCGTCCGTGCTGCAGCGCCGCATGCGCCCCTTGAACTCGACGTCCTCGGTGTGGATCTCGCGGATCACGCCGCGCACCATCCCGGCCTCGGAGTTCCACTCGACGTGGTCGCCCTTCAGGTAGTCACTCATGCGGCCAGTATGTGCGCCGGGCGGCGGGAGTGCACGGCCATCTCTCCCGCCAGCTCGAGCGGGCGAGCTCACACGGGCGAACTCACACGGGCGAACTCACACGGGCGACCTCACGCCGGCGCGGTCAGCGCGCGCAGCATCTCGTCCCAGTGGGCCAGCGGCAGCAGGTGCCCCTGGCCCTCGTAGACCGTCAGGTGAGCCGAGGCCAGATGCGCGGCGAGCCATCGCCCGTGGTCGGGTGGGGCGATCTCGTCGTCGTCGCCGTACCAGAGCAGCACCGGCGCGGCGATGTCCTCGACCCGGAAACCCCAGGGCCCCACAAACGCGACGTTGTCCCACGCGATCGCGTCGGCGCCCCGGTGCAGCGCCTCGCGGAAGTTGACGAACAGGGCGTGTCGGGCGTCGGGGTCCGCGACCACGGCCGGGTCGCTGGCCGCGAACATCCAGTCGACCCAGGGCGTCGCCTCGTCGTCGCGGACCGAGAGCATCGCGTCGAGGAAGTCGGAGTTGCCGGTGCGGAACACCTCCGCCGCCCGGGCCGGGTCGTCGGGCAGGTGCGACAGCGCGTCGAGGTCGTTCGGCGTGAGTGATTCCCGCGCGCCCGGCCTGCCCTCGTACGGCGCGAGACCACCGCAGACCCCGACCCGCAGCACCCGCCCGGGCAGCGCCGCGGCGGTGGCCAGCGCGAACGCCCCACCCCCCGACCACGCCGACACCGCGAACCGCCCGAGGCCCAGGGCGTCGGCGATCGCCTCTACATCACGTGTGACGCCGGCCAGGCTGATCGGCCCTGCGTCCGACCGGCCGTACCCGGGTCGGTCGAATCCGATCACGCGGACGCCGGCCCGTTCGGCGAGCCTAGCCCCGAAGTCCGCCTCGAGCCGTGATCCCGGCGTGCCGTGGAAGTGGATGAGCGGCGCCCCCGCGGGATCTCCGCACTCGTGCACGGCCACCGTGCGGCCGTCGATGTCCACCCGGTGTTCGGTCATGTCGACGAGCCTAGGGGTGCCTAAACATCCGGCGGGTCGACGACGACGAGGTGAGCCTTCTCACGCGACCGGTCCCGCCTGGCGTCGATCCCGCCGAACCGGTGCGGTGACCAGCAATGATCCGTCCCCGCCGTGCCCCCGTGTGCTGCTCGGCCCCGGCCCCGGACCCGCGGAGGGGGTTGCGGGGGCCCGCCGGTCGGTTCGTAGTGTCGGCCGCCACGACAGTAGATCGACGCACGACAAGAGATCGACTCACGATGCGAGACCCACAGGAGGTCACGAGGGATGCAGAAGAAGCTCGTACGAACCCTGACCGGCGCGATCATGGCCGGCGGTATCGTCGCCGGGGGCGCGTCACTGGCCGCTCCGGCGGCGAACGCGGCCCCGCCGAGCACGTGGGACCAGGTCGCGCAGTGTGAGTCCGGTGGCGACTGGCACATCAACACCGGCAACGGCTACTACGGCGGCCTGCAGTTCGCGGCCCAGACGTGGAGCGGCTACGGCGGCGGCGAGTTCGCCGCGACGGCCGACCAGGCCACGCGCGAGCAGCAGATCCAGATCGGCGAACGCGTGCTCGCGGGCCAGGGCCCGGGCGCGTGGCCGAACTGCGGCGGCCCGCTCGCCTGATCTGCGCGCGTCCGCTTGCCTGATCCGGGCGGACACGCACAGAGAGCACGCGACCGGCGTCGGGGTGATCCCCCGGCGCCGGTCGCCGTCTGTGCGAGGCCGCGAAGGGGCCCGGATGCCCCGGCGGGCGGGCCGCTATTCTCTTGAATGGTGACCACCGCCGAACGCTTCTATTCTCGCCTCGTCACCCGCGATGCCGACGCCGAGCGCGACCTCCCCGACGTCGTCCGCCGCGAGCTTCCGCGCAACGGGCTGAGGCTCGTGGCCGCCAACACGCTGCAGTCCTCGGGTGACCAGACGGTCAACGCATCGACCGTGCTGCCGTGGCTGTTCCACGTGCTCGGGGTGCCGGCGGCGCTGGTCGGTCTGCTGGTGCCGATCCGGGAGTCCGGGTCGATGCTGCCGCAGGCCTTCCTCACGCCGCTGGTGGTGCGGGTGCGCCGCCGCAAGTGGGTGTTCGTCACGGGCGCGCTGGTGCAGGCGGCATCGGTGGCGGCAATGGCCGCGATCGCCGCCCTCGGGCACGGGACGGCAGCGGGCGTCGGCATCCTGGTCGCGCTCGTGGTGTTCTCGCTGGGCCGCTGCCTGTGTTCGATCGCGTCGAAGGACGTGCAGGGCCGCACCATCCCGTCGGGGGAGCGCGGCCAGATCATCGGGTTGGCCACGTCGGCGGCGGGGTTGGTCGCGATCACGCTCGGCCTGGCCATCCGGATCCTAGGCGGCGGCGACCTCGACAGCACCGAACTGGCGTTCCTGCTGGTGGCGGGCGCGGTGCTGTGGTTGCTCTCGGCGTCGACGTACTCCCGCGTGGTCGAGCCGGCCGGCGACGGGCGCGCCCGCCGGGGAGCGAAGGACCACGGCGCGACGGAGGATCACGGCGCGACGAAGGGCCACGGCGCGGCCACTGGCGGTGCGTCGGAGGAGTCGTCGACGTGGTTCGCGGACGCGGCGCGACTGTTCCGGGACGACGCCACGTTCCGCAAGTTCGTGACCGTCCGCGGCCTGCTGCTGGTGTCCTCGCTCAGCCCGCCGTTCATCGTGTCGATGTCGGTCGCCTCGGGCACCGGGGCGCTGGCCGGGTTGGGTGGGTTCATCCTCGCCTCGGGCGTGGCGTCTCTCATCGGGGGGCGAGTCTTCGGGCGGCTGGCCGACCGATCGAGCCGACTGCTCATGGCGGGCGCAGCCACGGCCGCGTCGGCGGTGGCGGTCGCGTTGGTGCTCGCGGTCTCGATCCCGGGCTTCGACGGCGGGTCGGCACTCGGGGCCACGGTGTTCGTCGGGGCCTACTTCCTGCTCACGCTGCTGCACTCCGGCGTCCGCGTCGGCCGCAAGACCTACGTGGTGGACGTGGCCGAGGGCGATCTCCGGACCACCTACGTGGCAGTGGGCAACACGGCCATGGGGATCATCCTGCTGGTGGTGGGCGGGATCAGCTCGGCGCTCGCGGTGCTGGGCGTGCAGTGGTCGCTGATCTTCCTCGCGGTGCTCGGGGTGATCGGCGCGGTGTCGGCGGTGACGATGCCCGAGGTCTCCCGCGGCGCGGCCCGCTAGATCTCAGACGCCCGGGTCGAATCCGCCGACGTCGTAGATCAGCTTCTGCACACCGTTGGGGTACGCCTCGCTCTCGACCAACTCCAGCTTCTGCCGGGGCTTGTCGGTCTCGCTCCACATGCGCTTGCCGGCGCCGAGGACGAACGGGAACACCAGCAGGTGATAGCGGTCGATGAGCCCGGCGTCGGAGAGGTTCCGGGCCAGCGTCGCCGACCCGTGCACGAGGATCGGCGCCGGTTCGGCCTCCTTCACCGCGGCCACCTCGTCGAGCGTGCGCAGGATCGTCGTCGTCCCCCATCCCTCGACAAGGTCACTCTCGGCCAACGTCGTGGACACCACGTACTTGGGCATGGCGTTGTAGCGGGGGAACTCGTCGTCCCTCTGCGGCCACACGGCGGAGAACGCCTGGTAACTGACGCGGCCGAGCATCATCGCGCCGGCCTCGTCCTGTTCGCGGGCCTTGATCGAGTAGACGTCCTCGTCGAAGTCGACCGCGAACGTCCAGCCGGTGTTGCGGTACCCGGGCTCGCCGCCGGGGGCCTCGACGACGCCGTCGAGCGAGACGAAGGCGGTGTAGATCAATCGGCTCACGGGCGGGCTCCTCACGCGCGGGTCTGCCAGAGTACGCCCGCACGCGGGGCCTGAAAACGGTCACAATGGCGTCGAGGGCCGGCCGACCGGGGCCGGGGCGACGACGAGGAGTGCCCATGCGCCACGACCAGACCACTCTCGCGGATTTCCGGGCGAGCCTGCTCGACGGGAGCGGGAAGGACTTGTCCGACTACGCCGGGCAGGTCGTCCTGGTGGTCAACACCGCGAGCAAGTGTGGGTTCACACCCCAGTACAAGGGGCTGCAGAAGCTGTACGAGGAGTTCCGCGACGAGGGCTTCGTGGTGCTCGGGTTCCCGTGTGACCAGTTCGCGCACCAGGAGCCGGGCACCGACGAGGAGATCGGGGCGTTCTGCGAGCGCAACTTCGGCGTGGAGTTCCCGCTGTTCTCCAAGGTCGAGGTCAACGGCTCGGATGCTCACCCGCTCTACGAGTGGCTCAAGTCCGAGAAGTCCGGGGTACTCGGCGGCCGGATCAAGTGGAACTTCACCAAGTTCCTCGTGGGCCGCGACGGCCACGTGATCGACAGGTTCGGACCCAACCGGAAGCCCGAGGACCTGCGCGAGGCGGTCGAGGCGGCACTGCGGGGGTAGTGACCGAGGCCGCGCGAGTAACGATCTCAGCTGAGAACCGATTAAGCTCCATATAAGTCACTACTCACAACATATGGGGCTTCATGTCCTTCGGACTCCGCCGCGCCGCGGCTGCGACCGCCGGCGCACTCGCCGTCGCCCTGACCCTCGGGTCGGCCACCCCCGCTTTCGCCCAGACCGCCAGCATCGACCCCTCGACGCTCATCGATCCGTCGGCGCTCGGCCAGGAGGACTTCGAGGCGATCATCGACGCTGTCGGCTCCGTGCCGATCGGCTCGGCCGCCGGACTCCTCGGGTCGGTCGGTTCCGCCGACGTCCCGCTCGGCGAGGGCTCCTCGGCTCCTGTCGGCGAGCCGACGCCGGTCGACACCTCGATCACCGAGACGGAGTTCCGCGGCATCGAGCGTTACCGCGCCGACGAGGCCGGAAACGATCAGGCGTACGAATACTGAACCATCGCCTCGAAGGCCATGCAGCGTGAGATCACCGTCGAGGTCGTCCCGTCACGCGGCACGGGTGACGCCCCGGTCCTGTACATGCTCGACGGAGTCGGGGCACCGATCAGAAGCACCGGCTGGGCTCATCAGGCGTACATCGCTGATCGGATGAAGGACGAGAACGTTCACGTGGTGAACCCGGCGGGTGCCTACGCCTCGTACTACACCGACTGGGAGGAGATCGACCCGGTCTTGGGCAACAACAAGTGGGAGACGTTCCTCACCGAGGAACTGCCGGCGATCGTCGATGAGCGGCTCAACACGAATGACAAGGCAGCCGTCGGCGGCATCTCCATGGGCGCTCAGGCGGCCATGCATCTTGCGGCTACACACCCCGATGTCTACGACGCCGTGATGTCGTTCAGTGGCTTCTACTCGACCATGGACGCCCTGGGGTACCAGACCGTGCGGCTCTCCGTTGAGACTCGCGGTGGAGACGTCGAGAACATGTGGGGCCCGCACCGTAGCGCGCGGTGGGCGGAGAACGACACCATCTCTCACCCGGAGGGTCTGCGCGGCAAGGCTGTGTACTTCTCGGCCGGAAACGCCGAGATCGGTCCCGATGACGTCAAGCAGTACGGTGCCAACTACCAGGACCTGATAATCGGGTTGGTGCTGGAGATGGGCGTGTACGAGAACTCGAAGGCCTTCGAGAAGGCACTCGATCGTGCCGGGATCGAGCACAAGGTGGACTTCGCCGACACCGGCCTGCACAACTGGCCGAACTTCCTCAAGAACTTCGAGTCCGGATGGGACTACATCAAGCCCGCCTTGTACGGCGGAGACGTCGAGCCCGGAACGGGCACCCCGGGTGCATCCGGCTCAGCCGGTTCCCTGGGGACCTCCGGATCCCTGGGCTCCTCCGGGTCCACCGGTTCCTGATCGACCTTCTCGAGAAGCGGTCCTGCGCTCCCACACCGGGGCGCGGGACCGCTTCTGTATCGCTCGGCCGCACCCACCTCGGCCACACTCACAATGAGGGGACCCCGATGAACACCCGCGTCCGTCGCCGCGCAACCGTCACCGCCACCGTCCTCGCGGCCATCCTGTCCCTGGGATTCGCCGCGCCCGCCTCTGCCCAGATCGGCGGCGATATCGACACCTCGTCCCTGGGACTCGAGGAGGTGGAGCTGATCGGGCCTGCGGCCGGTTCCCTTCCGCTGGGCTCGACACTCGGGTCGCTCGGGTCGGCCGGTTCCACCAACATCCCGCTCGGCGGCACCGGGTCATACGTGGAGCTTCCCAACCCGCCGCGACCGCGCGACGACTCGATCGACTTGGTCGAGCTCCGCGCCATCACCCAGCACGGAGAGTACGAGCACTGGCTCGTCACCTCCGCCGCCATGCAGCGCGAGATCGTGCTCGAGGTGCTCCCGTCCCGCGTGACGGACAAGGGGTCGGCGCCCGTGTTGTATCTCCTCGACGGGGTCGACTCGGTCGAAGGAAACTCGGGCTGGAAGCGTGCCGGAAACATGCCCGCGCGCATGGCCGAGGAGAACGTCCACCTGGTGACACCCACGGGAGGCCCCTCCTCGTACTGGTCCGACTGGCAGAGCGAGGACGAGGTCTTCGGCTACAACAAGTGGGAGACGTTCCTCACCGAGGAGCTGCCCGGCCTCGTCGAGGCGGAACTGGCGACCCGGGGCACGAAGCACAACGGCAAGAACGGAATCGCCGGCGCGTCGATGGGTGCGCAGGCCGCAATGCACCTGGCGGCCACCTACCCGGAGCTGTACGACGGCGTCATGGCGCTCTCCGGCTACTACTCGACCACCGACGAGCTGGGCTACCAGTCGGTCCGTGGCTCGGTGGATGGGCGCGGCGGCGATTCCGCCAACATGTGGGGCCCGCGCGGAAGCGATCTGTGGAAGTACCACGACACGATCTCCCACCCGGAGGGTCTCGAGGGCACCGCGGTGTACTTCGCGACCGGGGGCACGGCGGTGTCCGAAGGGGATCTCCGGAACTACGGCGACGACTACTTCGACATGCTGCAGGGCCTGGTGCTGGAAAAGGGGGTCATCGAGGGGGCCAGGAGCTTCTCCCGCGAACTCGACCGCCACGGCATCGCGCATCGCGTGGACTACGGCGACGAGGGCCTCCACGGGTGGCAGACGTTCGTCGACTACATCACGCCCGGTTGGAACCACATCAAGCCTGCGCTGCAGAACTGAGCGACGGCGGGAATCCCCCGCGCACGCCCGTCGAGAAGACAGTTCGGCACACCCGCCTCTCGCGCGACGTGTGCGGAACTGTCTTTTCGATGGAGTCGACGGAGTCGATGTGGCGGCTGGTCAGGCCGCGGCCAGCCGAAGGCGGTCGAGGTGCCGGGCGATCGCGTCGAGCGCGCGGTCGAGCACCGGCGCCTCCGGCAGGCACACGATGCGGAAGTGGTCGGGTTCGGGCCAGTTGAAGCCGGTGCCGTGGGTGACCAGCACGTGCTCGGAGCGAAGGAGGTCCAGGGCGAACTGCTCGTCGCTGGAGATGCCGAACATCTCGAGGTCGAGGCGCGGGAAGCAGTACAGCGCGCCCCGCGGCGCCACGCAGCTCACGCCGGGGATGGCGTTGAGGCGCTCGGCGGTCCGGGCCAGCTGCCGCTCGAGTCGGCCGTCCGGGTCCACCACGTCGTGGCCCCACGGTGAGTCCTCGGCCAGGGCGACGGGGATCGCGTGCTGCGCGGGGACGCCGGGGCAGACCCGCATGTTGGACAACAGGGTCAGTCCCTCCAGTAGGTCGGTGGCGTCGGCGATCGGGCCGGTCGCGACCACCCAGCCGGCCCGGTAGCCGCACACCCTGTACGCCTTGGACAGCCCGCCGAAGGTCAGGCACAGTACGTCGTCGCCGGCCGCCCACGCGGCGTGGTGGTGGCGGGCGTCGCCGAAGAGGACCTTCTCGTAGATCTCGTCGGACAGCAGGACGAGCCCGTGGCGGCGCGCGATGTCGGCCATCCCCCGGACGGTGTCCTCGCTGTACACCGCGCCCGTGGGGTTGTTGGGGTTGATCATCACCAGGGCGGTGGTGCGTGGGGTGACCCTGGATTCGATGTCCTCCAGCGACGGGTTCCAGCCGTCGGTCTCGTCGGCGAGGTAGTGCACGGGCACGCCTCCGGTGAGGTTCACGGCGCCGGTCCAGGTGGGGTAGTCCGGGGCCGGGACCAGGATCTCGTCGCCGGGGTCGACCATGGCCTGCAGGACCAGCGTGATGAGTTCGCTCACGCCGTTGCCGAGGAAGACGTTCTCGGTCGAGACGCCACCGATCCCGTGTCGGCGGTAGTAGTCCGCCACGGCCTCGCGGGCGGTGGGGATGCCGCGGGAGTCGGAGTAGGCCTGCCCGGCGGCGAGTCCGGCCGCCACCGCGTCGACGAGCTCCGGCCGGGCGGTGAGCCCGAAGGGGTGCATGTTGCCCAGGTTGAGTCGCAGGATGTCGTGTCCCTCGGCCTCGAGGCGCATCGCCTCGGTGAGGATCGGGCCACGCACGTCGTAGCGCACGTCGCGGAGTCGTCGGGACTGGCGGTAGGTCGTCATGGGACCCATCCCACCCCGAAAGTGGCGCCCCCGGGAGGTCCATTTCGCGCAGATGCGTGAGACCACTTCGCGGTGTCGTGGCCTACGCTCACCCCATGGCCCGTACCGCACGCCCCGGATCCCTGGTGGTGGGGCGGGTGTCGGGGGCTGCGGAGCTGGCGGACGCGATCATCGACCTGGTCGCCGGCGGATCCGTGGCCGACGGCGACCGGCTGCCCTCCACGCGCGCGCTCGCCGAGCAGACCGGACTCTCCCGCGGGACCGTGGTCCGCGCCTTCGACGAACTGTCGGCGGCCGGCTTCGTCGTCTCCACCCAGGGGTCGGGGACCCGGGTCGCCGCCGGAGCCGGTCAGGCTGCACGGGCCGGGGCGCGGACGCGCGGAGTCAGCCGAACCTCGTCGTCGTCGCCACTCATGCGGCAGGGCGCCCGCACCTCGTCACCGGAGGTTTCGGCGGCGACCACTGCGTCACCCGCGCCCGCGCCCGCGCCCCCGGCGCCGGTCCCACCCGCACCGCGCCGCGGCCGGTCGCCGCGCGATCTCCGTCCCGGGATCCCCGACGCCTCCCTCATCGACGATCGTGCCTGGCGCTCGGCGGTGCGCGCCGCCGCGGCGCAGGGTCTGGCGGGCCTGAACCCGTGGGAGGAACCGAGCCCGGCGTTGCGCGTCGCGGTGGCCGATCACCTCCGCCGTCATCGGGGGATCGCCGCGGGCGACCCGCTGCTGTTCGACAGCTCGCGGTCGGCGATCGCGGCCCTGTGCGCGGCGTTCGTCGCCGGGCAGCAGGGGCGGGCCGGGGGCGGGACCGTGCGGTTCCACACCGAGGACCCCGGGTACCGCGGTGCGGTGCTCATGGCCCGCGAGCAGGGCCTGGAGGTGCGGTTTCATCCGGCGGAGCCCGGCGGCCTCGACGCGGCGCGGCTGGGGTCGGAGCCGGCAATCGTCTTCACCACGCCCGCGCACCAGTTTCCGCTCGGCCACCGCATGAGCGTGGACCGTCGGGTCGCGCTTGTGGAGTGGGCGGGGCGGACGGGGTCGCTGGTGATCGAGGACGACTACGACGGCGAGTTCCGCTACGGCGTCGCCCCCCTGCCCGCGCTGGTCAGCCTCCCCGCGGCCACCGACCACGTCGCCTACGTGGGCACCTCCTCCAAATCCGTGGCCCCGGACCTGCGCGTGGCGTGGTGCCTGCCGCCGACGGCGATGCGCCGCGAGGTCGAGCGCTGGCTCGCGGTCCACCGGCGGGGCCCGTCGACGCTCCCCGCCGAGGCGCTGGCCGCGTTCATTACCTCGGGCGCGATGGACCGGCACCTGGCGCGGGCGGCCCGCGTGTACAGCGACCGCCGTTCCCGGCTGGTGGCGGCGCTGCGCCGGGAACGCCCGGACCTCGAGGTCACGGGCGTGGAGGCGGGCCTGCACCTGTGCGTGGTGCTACCCGGATATGACGACGACGAGGTGGTGCGCGAGCTCGAGCGGGCCGGGTGGCGCACGCGGTCGCTCAGCGGGCAGTCCGCGCAGCACGCGGTGTCCGGCCTGGTGCTGAGCTACGCGCGGCTCTCCTCGCGCGACGCGGCCGACTTCGCGGTGGAGCTCCGACGGGTGCTGGAGCGGCTCGGATCGGGAGGAACGCCGACCACTCGGACCCCGACGGTGCTTGAATCCTGACGGTAGTCAACTCATCGCATCGGAAAGCGGTTCACACATGGGTCAGGAACAGTCACTGGCGGGCAAGGTCGCCTTCATCACCGGCGCGGCGAGGGGGCAGGGGCGCAGTCACGCCGTGGAACTCGCCCGGCGGGGGGCGCGGATCCTCGCGCTCGACATCTGCAAGGACATCGATACCGTCCCCTACGGGCTGGCAACCGCCGACGACCTGCAGCAGACGGTCGCCGAGGTCGAGGCGGTCGGCGGGGAGATCGTCGCGGTGACGGGCGACGTGCGCGAGCCGGCGGACGTCGCGGCGGCGGTCGACGCCTGCCGGGAGCGCTTCGGCGTCCCGGACATCGTGGTGGCCAACGCGGGGATCAACTCCCAGCGCGGCGAGGAGCCGGACGCCCAGCAGGCGTTCCTGGACACCATCATGGTGAACCTCGTGGGGGTGTGGAACACGGTCCACGCGATCGCCCCGCTGATGATCGAGCGCGGCGAGGGCGGGTCGATCGTCCTCATCTCGTCGACCAACGGCTTGTCCGGGCGGGGAGGCGACGGGTCAGGCGCGGCCACGGGGTACACCGCCAGCAAGCACGGGGTGGTGGGGCTCATGCGCAGCTTCATAATCTGGCTCGCGCCGCACAACATCCGCATCAACACGATCCACCCGGCCGGCGTCCTGACGGCGATGGTGGCGCACGACGAGATGGCCAGGTGGTTCGCGAACAACCCCGAGGGCCACACGATGGGCAACGCCCTGCCCGTGCCGATGCTCGAGCCCATCGACATCTCGCGGGCCGTTCTCTACCTGGTGGAGGAGTCCGGCCGCCACGTCACCGGGGTGACGATGCCCGTCGACGCGGGGTTCACCGCGAAGTAGCCGGCCGTCCGCCGGTGGGGAGACCGGCGGCCGGAGGAGCGGATGCGGGGGGACGTGACCGGTCTTACAGTGAGCGCCAGCGACATCCGCGGCGAGCACCCTCCAGGAGGCGCACGATGGGCACTTCATTCTGGCGACGCACGACGATCGATTCCCCGGCGGCCGAGTTCCCGGACGGCGAGCACGTCGACCTGGTGATCGCGGGGGCCGGGTTCACCGGCCTGATCACGGCGCTGATGGCCGCCGCGCGCGGCAAGGCGGTCGTGGTCCTGGAGGCGCACACGGTGGGCGCGGGGGCCAGCGGCGCGACCACGGCCAAGGTCTCGGTCCTGCAGGGCACCCGACTGTCGAGCATCCGCTCCAAGCACGGGTTGGAGACGGCGCGCGCGTACGCCGACGCCAACCGGTACGGACTCGACTGGTGGGCCGAGTTCTGCGAGACCCACGGCGTCGACTCCCAGCGTCGGCGTGCGGTGACGTTCTCCAAGGGACGGATGGGCACGTCGACCCTGCGCAAGGAGATGAAGACCCTCGTCGACCTGGGTCTGCCCGCCCGCTGGTACGACCGGGTGGACGTGCCGTTCCCGGCCCGGTCCGCCGTGGAGCTGCCGGATCAGATGCAGATCGACCCGGTGGAGGCGCTCGCGGCGCTGGCCCGCACGGCCACGGCCCTCGGCGTGCGGATCGTGGAGCACGCCCGTGTCACCGCACTCACAGCGCAGGGGACCGGGGACGACGCGTTCGTCGAGGTCACCGCCCATCCGGGAACGATGACCGCCCGCGACGTCGTGCTGGCGACCGCGTCCCCGGCCCTGGACCGCGGCCCGACCGTCGCGACGATGGAACCCGAACGGTCCTACCTCTGCGCGTTCGAGTACCCCGGTGGCCTGCCGGAGGGGATGTACGGCTCGGTCGAGAGCCCGGTCCGCTCGCTGCGGACGGTGCCCTCACCCGGCGGTGAGGTGCTGTTCGTCGGCGGCAACGGGCACCGCACCGGCACCGCCACGGGCACCGCGTCCAAGATCGACTCGCTGCGGGAGTACGCGGAGAAGTACTTCCCCGGCGCGACGATGACCCACGGCTGGTCCGCGCAGGACTTCCACCCGGTGACGATGCTGCCCAAGTCCGGGCCCCTGCCATGGGGTAAGGGGCGCGTGCACTTCGCGGGCGGCTACAGCAAGTGGGGCCTCACGGGCGCGCCGGCGGCGGCCGGGATCATGGTCGATCGGCTCGAGGGCGTGGACCCGCGGGTGTCGTTCGGCAAGCCCAGCATCACGGGCATCGCGAAGAACGCCGTCCCACTGTTCGCGGACGTGCCCGTCCAGCTCGCGGCGACCGCGGCGCAGGCGATCGTGCGCAAGCCACGGCCGAGTATCCGACCGATCGGGGAGGCGACGGGCGACGACGGCGAGACCTGCCGCGTCGGCCTGCTGTGCCCCCACATGGGAGCCGCGCTGACGTGGAACGACGTTGAGCGGTCGTGGGACTGCCCCTGGCACGGGTCCCGCTTCTCGGCGTGTGGCGAGCTCATCGAGGGCCCGGCCACCAGTGACCTCAAGAGGTACGACACGCCCCGCTGACCCGACCGGCTGGCGCGCGCAGCTGACACGTCCAGCCTGCACGCCCGCCTGACACGAGCCACGCCCCGGCCGGTCGGGGAAGGACCGGGTCGGGGCGCAGCGAGTGTCACCGGCGGGTCAGGCGGGCGGCATCAGGACTCCGTCGAGGACGTGGATGACGCCGTTGGTGGCGTCCACGTCGGTCTGGACGACGTTGATGCGGGTGCCGTTCCCATCGACGAGGGCGACGTTCTCGCCCTGCGCAGGGGGTACGTGAACCCTCGTGGCCTGATCGTTGTGGCCCCGTGACGGGATGGGGACATGTCGCCCGGGCCGCGCCTCGGGAGGATGCCCTTGCTTGCGAGCGTCCCGGGAGTCGTCGAAACTCGAGACGGAACGCTGGCCGCCGGCCACCGCGTACACCCGTCTACGAAGAAGCAGGAGCATCGATGAGCCCCACCGATCAGGGTCCGAACCCGTTCGTCGTCGACATCGAGGACGCCACCCTCGCCAACGACAACTACCGCACCACGCTGTGGACGGGATCGCACATGCAGCTCACCGTCATGAGCATCAAGCCCGGGGACGACATCGGTCTCGAGGTCCACGACGACCACGACCAGTTCCTGCGCGTCGAGGCCGGGAAGGGTCGGGTCGAGATGGGCCCCGCGAAGGATCAGCTCGACTTCGTGCGCGAGGTCTCCGACGACTGGGTCATCCTCGTGCCCGCCGGGAGCTGGCACAACGTCACCAACATCGGTGAGGACGACCTCAAGGTGTACTCGCTGTACGGTCCGCCGGAGCACGAGCACGGGACCGTCCACCCGACCAAGGCGGACGACCATCACGACCACTGACCACGGCTACTGACCACGAGCGCTGACGACGATCGTGACCGCGACCGGTTCGCGGTGCCGGAGGGGCCGGGGCGGTGCACACGCCGCCCCGGGCCCTCCGGCATGACACGCTGGTGGCGTGAAGACGCCGGTACCTGACTATCTGCTCGAGATCCGCGACGCCTGCTCGAACGGTGACGCCGGCCGGCTCGCCGACTACATCCCCGAACTCGCGGCCGTGGACCCCGATCGGTTCGCGGTGGCCGCCTGCACGATGGACGGCATCGTCTACACCGCCGGCGACGCGGACGCCGAGTTCACCATCCAGTCGATGAGCAAGCCGTTCGTCTACGCGCTCGCGCTGCGGGACCGGGGAATCGAGGCGGTCCTGGAGAAGGTCGAGGTGGAGCCGTCCGGGGACGCGTTCAACCAGATCTCACTGGACCGCGAGACGGGCCGGCCGCGCAACCCGATGATCAACATCGGGGCCATCACCACGCACACGCTGGTGAGCGAGCCCGACGCGACCCAGGACGACCGCGACGAGGCGGTGCGGCAGGGGTTGTCCGCCTTCGCGGGCCGCGAGCTCGGAGTGGACGACGCCGTGCTCGACTC
This sequence comes from Dietzia sp. Alg238-R159, assembly GCF_900537145.1. Classification (NCBI taxonomy): domain Bacteria; kingdom Bacillati; phylum Actinomycetota; class Actinomycetes; order Mycobacteriales; family Dietziaceae; genus Dietzia; species Dietzia sp. Alg238-R159. Next base: position 87,368 of record NZ_UNRI01000008.1, read on the forward strand.
CGAGCTGCGCACGGCGTTCCGCAACCGGGCCATGGCCAACCTTGTGCGCGCGGGCGGGATCATCGCGAACGACCCGGATGAGGTGGTGCGCGGCTACACCCGGCAGTGCGCCTACCGGGTGACCGTGCGCGACCTGGCGGTGATGGCGGTGACGCTGGCGACGGGCGGCATCAACCCGGTCACCAAGGAACGCGTGGTGTCGGCGCCGGTCGCCCGGCAGGTGCTCGCCGTGATGGCCACCTGCGGCATGTACGACGCCGCCGGGGACTGGATGTCCACCGTGGGGATCCCCGCCAAGAGCGGGGTGTCGGGCGGGATCTTCGGTGCCCTGCCCGGGCAGGTCGGGCTCGGGGTGTTCTCCCCACGACTCGACGAGCACGGCCACAGCGTGGAGGGTGTGCGCACCTTCGAGCGGCTGTCCCACGACCTCGAGTTGCACCTGATGAACACCACCGTCACGGACGTGGAGGCCGTCCGCTCGGTGCGGTTCGACGAGATCTCCGGGCGCCGCACCTTCCGGCTGCAGGGCCCCATGACGTTCGCCAGCGCCGAACAGGTCCTGCGACGCCTCGCCGAGATCCCCGAGGGGCCGAGCGAGGTGACCCTGGACCTCAGCCGCGTGTCCTCGGTCAACGCCAGCGCGCGCCGGATGCTGCTCGAGGCGATGACGCGGTTGTCGGCGGACGGCCACGTCGTCGGTCTGGCCGACCCGGGCCGGCGCCTCCCCCGACCGGACCTGGGCGACGGGACCCGGCCGGTCAACCGGCGGGCGGCCCGCTAGCTAGCCCGGGCGCGCCAGCCCGGCGCACCCAGCGGCACCGGGCACTCAGCCCACCCGGAAGTGCGAGTGGTCCGGTTCCCCCATGAGCTCGGCCAGTCGCGCCCGGTCGAAGGGGAACAGGTCGATCGTGCCGCCGTCGTGGAAGTACCAGGAGTGGCAGCCGGTGTTCCAGACCGTCGGCCCCATCGCCCCGGCGACGTCGTCGTTGAACTCGGCGGTCGCCTCCTCGGTCACCTCCACCGACCGGATCGCGCCGTCGCGGAGGAGTTCGAGCCAGTGGGCGATGTACCGGGCGGTGAGTTCGGCGGTGTGCTGCAGTGAGATCGAGCCGGTGGGGGAGTTGGGGCCCAGCACGGTGAACGCGTTGGGGAAGCCCGGGATGGCGGTCATCCGGTAGGCGCGCAGGCCGTCGGCCCACTCGCGCTCGAGGGTGCGGCCGTCGCGTCCGACGACCTCCATGGGGCGCATGTAGTCGTGTGCGCGGAAGCCGGTCGCCAGCGCGATCACGTCGGCGGGACGCTCGGTGCCGTCCGCGGTGCGGATCCCGTCCGGGGTGACCTGCGCGATCGCGTCGGTGACGAGTTCGGCGTCGCTGCGCTGGATGGCGCGGTAGTACGTCCCCGAGACCACCTGCCGCTTGCACAGCGGCTCGTCGTCGGGCGTGAGCCGGGCGCGGAGGTCGGGGTCCCGGACCTGCGCCCGGAGGGAGAGCCGCGCGTAGGCCTGGACCGCGCGCCGCCGCCACGACGGTCTGGTGGTGATGTCGGCGAGGACGCCGGATCCCCACTGCAGCGCGGCGTACAGCGCGCGGTGGGCGGTGGGGAACCGTCGCAGTACCGAGCCGACGACGACGAGCTGGCGCATCCGCATCGGGGCCCACAGGATCCACTGGGGCGTGCGGGCGTAGTGCGTGACCGATCCCGCTTCACCGACGAGGGCGGACACCACCTGGACGCCGGTCGAGCCGGTGCCGAGGACAGCGACGCGGCGACCGGTCGTGTCGAACCCGTCGGGCCAGCGTGCGGTGTGGACGACCCCGCCACGGAACTCCGCCAGTCCGGGGATGTCGGGGATCGCCGGGTGGTGCAGGACCCCGGTCGCGAACACGACGACGTCCGCGGTGATGGTCTCGTCGTCGTCGTCGTCGTCGTCGTGGCCGTGTCCGTCGTCGTCGTCCGCGCCACCACTGCCACCGTCGCCCCCGTCCCGGGCGGCGAGGGTCAACTCCCACGTCGCGGTGCCCTCGTCCCAGCGGGCGGCGGCTACCTCGGTGTCGGTCCGGATGTGCCCGGCCAGGCCGAGGTCGTCGACGACCCGGCGGTGGTAGCGCTGGATCTCGGCGCCGTCGGCCCACACGCGCGACCAGTCGGGCTTCGGCGCGAACCGGAACTGGTAGAGCTGGGACGGCACGTCGCATGTCAGGCCCGGGTAGCGGTTCCAGTACCAGACCCCGCCGACGTCGGAGCCCTTCTCCAGCACGGTGACGTCGGCGAAGCCGCGCTCGCGGAAGACGTGCAGGGCGGTGATGCCGGCGACCCCGGCCCCGACGATCACCACGCGCGGTTCGCGCCGCTCGCGCATTCGACCCGGACTCACACGTCGACCGCGTTGTCCGCCAGCGCGTCGCGGACGGTGTCCGGCGCGGTCACCATGGACGACTCGAACGCCGCCTCCCGTCGGGAGGCACTCATGAAGTGGGCGCCCAGGCCGGCGAGGTCGACGGCGGTGGGCAGGATCGGGACGACGGTCGTACCCCGGGCGCGGACGCTCGCGACCTCGTCGTGCAGCTGGGTGGACATCGCGCGGCGGATCAGCCGGTACTCGATCCCGCCGCCCCGGCCAGGGACGCGGACGCCGGGCGCCGAGGCCATCGGGGCGAGGACGAACACGAGGTCGGCCTCCTCCGGCCCGACCAGGTCCACGGACGCGGTGGAGCCCATGCCGCCGTCGACGAAGATCCGGTCACCGACGGGCACCGGTGGCATCCACCCGGGGGTCGCCCAGGAGGCCCGCAACGCCTCGCCGACGGTAGCCATCGGCGAACCCGGGGCGCCGAACAGGACGCGCTCCCCGGCGAGGACGTCGTAGGCGACGATCCGGGCACCGGTGTGGGGGAGCCATGCGCCGACCTCGAAGCCCTCGGCCAGCCGCTGCAACCAGCCGGCGTCGCCGCGACCGGTGGGGGCGATACCGGTGAGGGCGCCCAGCCCGGACCGTGTGCGGAGCAGACCAGGGTTGAGCAGCGGGAGCCGGGGTAGCGGCGGCCGCCCGGGCGGGGTCGAGGCGATGTGTTCGCGGAGCCGCATGTCGCAGGCCTGCCCGCGCTGCATATCGACCAGTTCGTCGACCCCGATGCCGCCGGCGAGCATGGTCACCAGCTCGGCGCCCGCCGAGGTCCCCAGGAGGACGTCCGCCTCCCGGGGGTCGAATCCCGTCTGCTCGGTGAGCGCGTGGAGGGCGGCGATCATCCAGGCCCCGCCGATCGTGCCCCCGCATCCGAGGACGAGAGCGATTCGGCTCATCCGGCGCCCTCCCCGTGTCCCGCGGGGGGCGCCGCCCCGGAGAGCCCCGCGCTGATCCTAATCGCGCGGCTCCAATACGAACACAGGGATGATCCGGTCGGTGTTCTGCTGGTAGTCGCGATAATCAGGGTAGACGGCGACGGACCGGTCCCACCACCGGTCGCGCTCGGCGCCGCTGAGCTCGCGGGCCGTGTAGTCGCCGACCCGGTCCCTGTCGCGGACCTCCACGTGGGGATCGGCCTTCATGTTCCAGTACCAGACCGGGTGGGTGGGAGCGCCGCCCTGCGAGGCGACGGCCGCGTACGACCCCTCGTGCTCGACGCGCATCAGCGGGGTCTTGCGCAGCTTGCCGGACTTCCGGCCGACGGTGGTCACGATCACCACGGGGATGCCCGCGAGGTCACCGCCCTCCTCGCCGTCGGTCTGCTCGTACGTCTCGACCTGCGTCCGCACCCACTCGCTCGGGCTGGGTTCGTACTCGCCGGACAGTGGCATCGGGGCTCCTCGGTGATGGGGTTCCGTCGGCTGAGGGCGACACTACGCCCGCCAAGGCGTGCTTGCTGCCGACATCAGGCGAGTCGGTCGGTGAATCTCGAGACCGCGTCGACGACCGCCAGGTAGCGCGGCGAACGCACCGCGTCGAACCCGTGTTGGGCGCCGGGGAGCTCGGCGTAGACGACGGGGTTCGGCGACCCGGCGCGCAGGTGCCGTACGAGTCGGCGTGACCCCTTCACCGGCGTGTAGGTGTCGTGGGTGCCGTGGATGATCGCCACCGGCGGGGCGCCGGAGGCCGCGTGGCGCACGGGGTCGGAGACGTCCCGGGTCTCGAGGCCCAGCCGACCGTAGTAGCCGTACAACCCGATCGCGCCGGCGACCGTGGTGTCGGCGTCCTCGAATCCCGGCTGGAATCGGGGATCGTCCCCGGTCAGGGCGGTCATCATCGCGAGGTGTGCCCCGGCCGAGCTGCCCGCCACCACGATCGGCGCGTCGGCCCTGATCCCGTGCGCCGGGCCCTCGGTGCGGATCCACCGCAGGAGCCGCTTGACGTCGACCAGGTGCTGCGGGAATCCCGATTCCGGGGTCGGCGAGAGGTGGTAGGTGGTGCTGATCGCCGCCCACCCGCGCGCGGCGTGGTCGAACAGCATCTCCCGCGACTCCCGGCTCGGGCCGCCCGCCCGGAAGTGCCCACCGTGGATGTGGACGAGCACACCGCGGACGTCGCCGGCGCCACTGTCGCTGTTGCCGCCACTGCCGCTGCCACCACCGGCCCCAGACGATCCGGTACGGGTGTAGAGATCGAAGCGATTGGCCTTCGGGTCCGGTCCGTAGACCATGCCCCGGCGGGCCCGCACCCCGCGCGGCGGCAGCGGCCACGGGCGGAACAGGACCCTCGGCCACGGCGTGCGGTGGAGGGCCGACGGGCTCGTCGTCGTCTCCCCGTCGCCCAGCCCCTCGCCCAGACCCTCGCCCAGCGCGCGGTCGAGGACGGCGGCCGCGGCGACGTGCCGCGACACCACGACACCCAGACCCGCCCAGGTCAGCGCGGCGATGCCGACCCCCACGCGATCGGGGGGACGCGCGCCCCGGCCGGACCGGCCGGCCAGCGCGGGCGCGGTCGCGGCCCCGACCAGCGCTCCGACGTGCAGCGGGAGTTCCTGCGCGGGCAGGCTCCACACCCACCCGGCGGTCGCGGCGACGAACGGTCGGCGGATCGGCCACAACGCCAGCGCCGTGGAGACCGCGGCGGGGGCGACGAGCACGGGCAAGGGCACGCGGGCGGACGGTCTCGGCATGTCAGGCCTCCGGTAGGGGTGCGCGTTCCCAGGCGGCTACCGGCCCCGGGACCATGTCGAACATCGGGTGCGGGCGCGGTGCGACGAGGCGGTCCAACCACGCGGGGTCGCGCTCGGCCACCTTGGCCCGCAGGTGCGCCCACTCCAGCGCGAGCTGCCCGTCGGTGAGCGGCAGGCGCTCGACCCCGGGCGACAGGACGACGCGCGTGCGGTCGAAGCGGTAGCCGCGCGCGTCGGCGGCGTCGGCGAGCCCGTGCAGCCAGGTGGCGATCCCCGCGACCGGGTCGGGGAGCGTGCGGAAGCGCTCGAGCTGCGGATGACTGCGATAGCCCTTGGTCAGCCCGCGGAGTACCTTCTGGGCCAGGAGCCCCTCGCGCCACCCGGCGACCAGCGCGGCGCGGTCGAGCAGGACGGGATCGATGCTCCACAGGCGCACCCGGCGAGTATAGGTGCGGGCGGGGCGCCGACGCGGTGCGGACGGGAAGCACCGCGAGGCGCGCACGGTGCCGCCAGGGACGGACGAGGAGACGATGATGACGACGACGACAACGCCGACCCGCGACGAGGTGATGGCCGAACTCGCGGAACTCGAGGACGCACGGATCCTGGAGGTCAACGAGCGGCACGGCGACGACCACGCGGTCAACCTCACCTCGCTCCGGGCGGTCGCCAAGCGGGTGAAGAAGAACCATCCGCTGGCGCTGGAGTTGTGGGACACGGGCGACTCGGCGGCGAGGCTGCTCGCGTTGCTCGTCTGCCGGCCCAAGGAGTTCTCGGCCACCGAGCTGGACACGATGCTGCGCGGGGCCCGCACCCGGAAGGTCCACGACTGGCTGGTCGGCTACGTCGTGATGAAGGGCCCGCACGCCGAGGACCTGCGCGTGGCGTGGTTGGACGACGCCGACCCGGTGGTCGCCTCCGCCGGCTGGGCGCTCACCGCCGACCGGGTGGTCAAGAAGCCCGAGGGGCTGGACCTGCCCGCGCTGCTGGACGTGATCGAGGCCGAGATGGCCGGCGCCCACGAACGGCTGCAGTGGGAGATGAACACGTGCCTGGCCCAGATCGGGATCCAGCATCCGGATCTGCGGGCGCGCGCACTGGAGATCGGCGAGCGCCTGGGTGTGCTGCGTGACTACCCGACGCCGCCGAACTGCACGTCGCCGTACGCGCCGGAGTGGATCGGCGAGATGGTCCGCCGCCGGGAGGCCTGACGCGCCGACCGGGTCCGCCCCGCTGCACTACCTCTCGGCCGCAGCGGAGAGCACGTGTCGGTAGATCCGGGCGTGGGCGGCGGCGACCGCGGCGTCCTCGGACGCGGGAGCGCGCGCCGGGACCGGCGGGCCGTCGAGGGCGGCCATCAGCGCCCGGCGCAGGTCGTCGGCGGTGGGGTGGCCCGGGTCGTAGACGGCCGTGCCCGATCCGGCCGACCCCGATCCGAGCACGCCGGGGTCCCACTGCTCGGCCAGGTACCCGATCAGCGGGATGACCGGCGGCAGCCCCAGATCGCGGCACAGCTCCAGCCAGCCGGAATGGGTGCCGTGGCGGTGGGGCAGGACGAGCGCGTCGAATCCGGCCAGGGCCGCGCACAGTTCGTCGTCGGCCAGGTGGTCGTGGGCACGGACCTCGACGTCCGGATGGGCGTCGAGCCGGTCGAGTGCGGTCGCGGCCGCGTGGCGGGGATGCTCCGGATCGCGCGCGGCGGCCAGGGCGTCCGCGCGAACCATCACCGTCAGGTGGGCACCCTCGGACAGCGCGGTGACCAGCGGGGTCAGGAGTTCCTCGCCGGCGACTCCCGCGCGCAGCGAGCCCAGCACCACACCGACCATGCGCCTGCCTCCGGAGCGATCGAGCCGCGCGAGCCGGTACGGCTCGGTGACCTCCGCGGCCATGAGCCGGGGATGCGGGAGGACCTGCGCGCGGGCGCCCCACCGTTCGCGGATCTCCGCGGCGGCGCCGCGGGTCAGCGTGATCACCGCGGTGGCGCCCCGCACGAGGTGGCCGGTGCGCTCGAGATGGGCGGCGGGGTCGGGCTCGTGCGGGTTGGTCAGGTCATGCACGGTGACCACCAGCGGCAGGCCCCGCGACCGCAACGCCGCCACGAACTCCGCGATCTGCCCGGGGGAGCGGTGCTCGTAACCGAAGTGCACATGCACGACGTCGGCCCCGTCGAGGACCTCGGGACGGTCGGCGCCCTCGAGCGCCGGGTGCGGCCACCAGCGGGCGGGCTCGGCCGGATCCAACACGGGGTCCGCGAGCACCGAGACGTCGGCCGCGGGCGAGATGGCGTGGCGGACGTAGTCGTGCCCGGCCGGCACGGAGCGCACCCGGACCGGCGGCGGGGTCGGAGAGGAGCCAGTGTTCACCCCGCCACCGTGCCACGCCCGCCGGTTGCCGCCACCTGGGCCCCTGCATACGCTCGGCCCGGTGAGCACCCCCGACCTCCCGACCGTCATGGTGATCGGCAACTGCCAGGCGGACGTCTACCGCGACCTGCTCCGGACCTCCGCGGAGGTCCGGGTGGTGGACGTGCGGCCGGTGTACGAGATGACGGCCGACGACCTGCCCGGCCTGGAGGCGGACCTCGCCCGCACGGACGTGCTGATCGTCCAACCCGTTCGCGACGACTACCGCGACCTGCCGCTCGGACACCGCCAGCTCGCCGCGCGCCTGCCGGCCTCGGCCACGGTCGTGCTGACCCCCGTCCTGCGGTACGCCGGACTGCATCCGTACCAGGTGCTGGTCCGCCCACCCCACGACCGCTCCCTGGTCCCGCCGATCGCGCCGTACCACGACCTGCGGGCGATCGTCGCCGCCGCGACCGGTGACCCGAGCGTTCTCGATGCCGCTCCGACCCCCGAGCAGGCGCGGGCCTCGGCCACCGAGTCGGTGGAGGCGCTGCGCGTGCGCGAGCAGGCCCACGGGACGCTGGTCGCCTCGGACCTCCTCGAGGGGGTCCCGTGCTGGCACACCATCAACCACCCCGACCGGCACACGCTGGCCACGGTGTTCGACCGCATCATCGAGCGCCTGCCCGCGGGCCTGCTCACCGACCCGCCCCGCATCGGCGACCGCGAGCCCCTCGGCGGCACGCGCGCGCCGGTGGAGTCGACCGTCGCACGGGCGCTCGGCCTGGAGACCGGTGATGTCGCCGGGGGCGCCCGCTCGGGAGAGTGGTTGGTCGACGGCGTCCCGGTGCCCAGCAGCGAGATCGTCGACGCCCACCTCGACTGGTACGCGGCCACGCCCGGAGTGGTGGAGGAGGGCCTGCGTCGGCACGCCGCCCGCATCGAGATGCTGGGGCTGAGGTGAGCAGAGGGCATGCCGGCGAGCAGCGCGCGCCGCTGACGATCGCACCGATCACACTCGCCCTGGGGCCGCCCGAACACGGGGTGACCCGGTTCGCGGTGGAGTGCGCCCGCGCGGCCGGGACGGAGGTGCTCGAGGTCGCGGACGTCGCCGGGGTACGCGAGGTACTCGACGCCCGACCCGGAGTGCCGGTCCACCTGCACATCACCGATTCACTCCTCGGCGCCACCGCCGACGACGCCGCGACGACCGTGGAGGATCTGGCGCGCGGCCGCCGCATCGGGGTCACCCTGCATGACGTCCCCCAGCCTGCAGAGGGCGCCGAGCGGTGTCGGCGGCGCACGCGGGCCTACCAGCGCATCGCGGGGGCGGCGGGGCTCGTCGTGGTGAGCTCCGAGCACGAGCGCCACCTCTGCGCGGCGGCCGACATCGCCGTCGACGCGGTGATCCCGCTGCCCGTCCCCGACCTGGCGCCGCCCGCCGACCTGACCCCCGACGCCCGGTCGGTGGGCGTGTTCGGATTCCTGCACCCGGGGAAGGCCGTCGACGTGGTGGCCGCCGCCGTCGCCGCGCTCGCCGACGCCGGCGACGAGGCCGTGTCACTACGCCTGTTGGGGACGCCCGCCGAGGGGCACGACGACTACGTCCACGCCGCGCTGGAGACCGTCCGGGCCGCCGGTGGCGGCGCGGAGGTGACTGGTCGGATCGACGACGACGACCTCGCCCGCGTCCTCGGCGAGGTCACCGTGCCCGTCGCCCTGTTCCGGAACGTGTCGGCGTCGGGGTCGCTCAACACCTGGGCCGCGGCCGGGCGACGCCCCCTGGTCTACGACTCGGACTACACCCGCGAGATGGAGCGCCGGCATCCCGGCTCCCTGCTCATCACCGACGGGGCGGATCTCGCCGGCGACCTGCGCCGACTCCTCGACGACCCGTCCCCCACCCGTCGCGAGGCGGCGCCGTCGGGGCTGGCCGACCTCGGCCGGGCATACCGCCGGGCGTGGGAGGGATGGCTCGCATGACAGACTCCGCGAGCACTGACGCACCGAACAGTGACGTCCCGAGCAGTGACGTCCCGAGCAGTGACGTCCCCAAGAGCGTCGACGTGGTGATCCCGTTCTACGAGGACCAGCCGATGCTCGACCGGATCCTCACGGCGCTGCGCCACCAGAGCGACCCCCGACGGACCGTTCGCGTCATCGTCTCCGACGACGGCTCTCGCACCGCGCCGGTGGTCCCGCCCGAGGTCACGGTCGTGCGCCAGGACGATCGCGGCTTCCGCGCCTCGGCCGCGCGCCACCTCGGCGCCTGCGCGGGCGACGGCGAACTCCTGCTGTTCCTCGACGGCGACACCGTCCCGGGACCCGACTACGTGGAGACGATGTGCGCGGCGCTGGACGGTCACCCGGACCTGCTCGCGGTGGGCCGCCGGCGGTACGGCCGGTTCGCCGTCACCCGGACCGGGGCCGAGCCGACCGTCGAGCCGGACGAGATCCTCCCCGACCCCGCCTGGCCTGCGGCGTTCTACGCGGACACGGCGGACCTCACCCGCGGCGAGGATCTGTGGCGGGGGGTGTTGTCCGCGGCGTGCGGCCTGCACCGCCGCCTCTACGACCTCGCCGGCGGGTTCGACCCGGACATCGTCGGCTACGGCGGCGAGGACTGGGACCTGGCGTGGCGCTGTGAACAGGCCGGCGGCCGCCTGCGCTACCTGCCCGACGCGGTGGCCTGGCACGACGGCCCCGACTGGGCCGGCCGCGCCGACGCCGACCACACCGACGGCGGTCACGCGGACGATCACCGCGACGAGTCCGACCGACTCGCGCGCAAACTCGCCCAGAAGAACGCCGAGTCCGCCCTCCTGGCCGGCCTCATCGCCTCGCCGCTCACCCGGCCGGCCGCCGGGATCTTCGCCCTGCCGTCAGTCGCGGTCCACGTCCACGCCGGCAGCCCCGGGTTCGCCGGGACCGGCTCCACCGCCGCGACCTGCCTCTCCCTGCTCGCCTGGGGCGACGTGGCCGTGACCGTCGACCCCGCCACATCCGACGCCGCCGTGATCGCCCGACTCTTCGCCGACGACCCCCGGGTGACCCTCGGGACGCGCGGTCCGTGGTGGCGGCCCGGGACGCCGGGCGCGGGCCCTCGTCGTCGTCCCCCCGTCCTCGTCGACATCCTCCGTCCCTGCGCGCTGGGGGCGCTCGACCCGCGGCGCCTGCGCGCGCTGTGCCCACCCGTGGGGAGCGTGACCCTGGACGACGACGAGGGCTACAGCCTCGCGGAGGTCCGCAGCTCGCGGGCGCTCGCACGCGAACTCCACTGGGGCGAGCAGCCACCCGAGCCGACCGCGGTCACGGCGTCGCACGCCGGCGTCCGCGGCATCGACGACGACGGCGCGGGGGTGCGGCTCGAGAGGGTGCTCGGCGGCTGGTGAGCGCCGGGGGTGGCCAGCGGTGGCGGAGGGCCCCCCGGGGGGCCACTATCAGAGGTTCCGACATCCTCCGCACCCGCCGGGGGCGACGAGACGAGAGGGGGCCCGTGGACGCCCGCAACGAGGATCTACTCGACATCGCAGTGATCGGCCCGTCGCGGTTCCCCATCCGGGAGCCGTACGCCGGTGGGCTCGAGGTCGTGGTGGCCAAGGAGGTGCGGGCCCTGCGCGCACGGGGACACCGTGTCACGCTCTACGCCGCCGCCGGCAGCGAGGGTCACGACCGGCGCCACGAGTTCACCACCCTGGCAGCCGCCACCGGACGCGGGGACAGCTACTACCCGCCCGGCGGGTACGAGGCCGACGCCGCGGAGTTCGAGCGCCTCATGGACCACGTGGCGGTGTCCGGGTTCGACGTGGTGCTCAACCACAGCCTGTCGCACGTCCCGCTCGTCCGCGCGGCCGCGATGGCCACGCCCATGATCACGACCCTGCACTGCCCGCAGCTGGCGCCCATGCAGGAGGCGTTCGACCGACTGGGGTCGGCGACCGGCAGGGTGCTCGCCGTGAGTCGCTCCGTCCTGGGGTCCTGGCGGGTGCCCCACGGCGCCGAGGTGCTGCCCAACGGGGTCGACCTGCAGGTCTGGCGCCCCCGGACAGGGGCCGCCGGGCGGACTGGGGCCCGTTCCACCTTCCGGCCCGCCGCTGCTGGTGCCACCGCTGCCGGTACCACCGCTGCCGGTACCGCCGCTGCTGGTGTTACCGCGGCGGCCCGACCGGTCGCCGGGCGCACCTCCCGGGTCGGCACCCGGCCCACCGACCGTCCCCGCGCCGTGTGGACCGGCCGGATCGTTCCGGAGAAGGGCCCGCACCTGGCGGTCGAGGCGGCCCGGCGCACCGGGCTCCGGCTCGACCTGGCCGGCCGGGTCGGCGACGACCTGTACATGGAGAGGGTGCTCGCGCCCCGGCTGCGCGACGCCGGCGACAGCGTGCGCTACCACGGTCCGCTCGGGCGGGACGCGCTCGTCCCGCTCGTCGCCTCGGCCGCGGTCGCACTGGTGACCCCGTGCTGGGAGGAGCCGTTCGGGCTCACCGCCGTCGAGGCGCTGGCCTGCGGTACCCCGGTCGTGGCACTGGCGCGTGGAGGCATCCGAGAGATCCTCAGCGGCCAACCCGGCGTCGTGCTCGTCGAACCGGGCCGTGACCCCGCGTCCGCCCTCGCGGCCGGCATCCCCGCCGCGTTGACGCTGGACCGCGCCGCGACCGCCCGCGCGGCCGCCGCCGCGTTCTCCCACGACGCCCGCATCGACCTGCTCGAAGCCCGCCTGCGCGGGCTGCTGGTGGGCGCCGCGTCGTGATCGGGATCTACGCCCACCACCAGGGCAACGGCCACGTGCAGCGGGCGCTCTCGGTTGCCGCCGACCTGGACGACGAGGTCACCATACTCACCTCCGCCCGCATCCGCGACGACGCCAATCCCGTCCCCGGGCGGATCCGGGTCCTCCCGCTCCCACTGGACTACGACGAGGCCGGGCCGGTGGCGGACCCGACCGCCGGAGGCAGGCTGCACTGGGTGCCGCTGGGGCAGACCGGGCTCCGTCAGCGCATGGCGATGATCGCCGGGTGGATCGACCGGACCGCGCCGGACGTGTTCTGGAGCGACATCTCCGTCGAGGTGACCCTGGCCGCGCGGCTGACCGGGACGCCCGTGGTCACCACCGTGCTGCCGGGCCGCCGCGACGACGCCCCGCACGTCCTCGCGCACGGGGTGTGTTCGGCCCTGGTCGCCGGGTGGCCGCGCGCCGCCGGTGCGCCGGCCCCCGCAGGGGCGGACCGCCCGCTGGTGCCCGTCGGCGGGGTCTCGCGCTTCGCCGACCGCGCTCCCGACCCGGGCGCCCGGGGCGGTGGCCGACCGAGGATCCTGCATCTGCGGGGCTCCGGTGGCGCCGGCCACGACGCCCGCTGGGACGCCGTTCCCGGGCTACTCGGCGACGTCGAGTGGATCTCGCTCGGCGGGCCGGGCGGACGCTGGGTGGCCGACCCGTGGGAGGAATTGTGCCGGGCCGACGTGGTGATCACCGCCGCCGGGCAGAGCTCGATCGCCGACCTCGCCGCAGCCGACGCCCACGTCGTCGTGACTCCCGAGGAGCGCCCCTTCGCCGAGCAGGACGCCACCGCCGACACCCTCCGGACGCTGGGGCTGGCGGAGGTCGTGGGCCGCGACGACCCGGTCGAGCAGCTGGTCGACTCGATCCGGCGCACGCTCGGGCGCGCCCGCTCGACCCCGGGTGCCGGGTCGGGCCTGCGGGAGGCGTGGGAGGTCGACGGCGCGGCCGCACGCCTGGCCGGCGTGCTCACCGCGGTCGCCTCGGGTCACGAGCCGGAGGGCCAGGGGGCCGGTCACGGGGCCCGTCACGCGGCGGGCCAGGGGGCCCGTCACGCGGCGGAGGCCGGGCTGTGACCGCCGCCGCGTCGATCGCGGTGGTGACCGTCTGCACGCCCGGTCGCGCCGAGCACCTCCGCTCACAACGTCGGGCGATGGCCCGGCACCTGCCCGGCGCCCGGCACGTCGTGGTCCTGCCCGAGCGGCCGGGCAGTGCCGACCTGGCCGAGGAACTCGCCGCTGACGGTGTCGAGGTCGTGGAGCTGGAGGCCGGCCCCGACCTGCCCGTCGCCCGGAGCCGCAATCTCGGCGGAGACAGAGCGGCCGAGCTGGGCGCGAAGCTGATCGTCTTCCTCGATGTCGACTGCATGCCGGGCCCCGACCTGGCGTGGTACTACTCCGAACTGCCCGACGGTGCCGTGGGCCTGGGCCCGGTCACCTACCTGCCCGAGTCCGCCGGCGCCCCCGACCCCGCCGAGTTGCCGGCCTTCACCGACCCGCACCCGGCACGCCCGTTCCCGGCCCGGGGCACCCGCGCGCTGGAGCCGGACGAGTTCGGGATGTTCTGGTCCCTGTCGTTCTCTCTGCGCCCGGCGCTGTGGGCGCGCCTACGCGCGGACTTCGGCGGGTTCGACGAGGCCTTCACCGGTTACGGCGCAGAGGACACCGACTTCGGGCGCAGGCTGCTGTACCGCCGCGTGCCGGTGCTGCTCGTGGCCGGCGCCCATGCCTACCACCGGTGGCACCCGGTCGCCGATCCGCCGGTCGACCACCTCGCCGACCTGCTGCGCAACGGCGCCCACTACGCCGAGCGTTGGGGTGACTGGCCGGCCCCGGGCTGGTTCGAGGAGTTCGAGCAGATGGGGCTCGTGCGCCGCAGCGGCGACGGCTGGGAGGCCGCTGCCCCCGTCGACCGCTGAGTCGCACCCCTGCCCACAGCACCACGCGCGCCGAGAAGAGGATCTCGCGCGTATCGCCCGAGAAGCGGGTGTGCGAATTCCTCTGCTCGACGGGCGGTCGGCGGCGGGGCCCGGTCGGGGTGGCGGCCAGCGGGGCCTGGTCGGGTCGCCGCCGGCGCGGGGCGCGCTCGGCGGGTGGGGCGGGTCAGCCGAGGAAGGCCTGGTCCGACAGGGTCGCGCCCTTGATGTTGGTGAACTCGCGCAGCAGGTCCTGCACGGTGAGCGCGGACTTGGTCGCGGCGTCGGCCTCGTAGACGATCCGGCCCTCGTGCATCATGATGAGCCGGTTGCCCAAGCGGATGGCCTGCTCCATGTTGTGCGTGACCATGAGGGTGGTCAGACCACCCTCGCGGACGATGCGCTCGGTGATCGTGGTGACCAGCTCTGCACGTTGCGGGTCGAGAGCCGCCGTGTGCTCGTCGAGCAGCATGATGCGCGGCTGGGTGAACCCGGCCATGAGCAGGGACAGCGCCTGCCGCTGGCCGCCCGAGAGCAGGCCGACCTTGGCGGTGAGCCGGTCCTCGAGACCGAGCTCCAGCATGGAGAGCTGCTCGGCGAACCGGCCACGGCGCTTCTTGCTCAGACCCGGGCCGAGCCCCCGCCGGCGGCCGCGCAGCAGCGCGAGCGACAGGTTCTCCTCGATGCTGAGGTTGGGCGCGGTCCCGGCGAGCGGGTCCTGGAAGACGCGGCCGACGTACTTGGCGCGCCGGTGCTGCGGCAGGCGGTTGACGTTGGTGCCGTCGATCTCGATGTTCCCGCTGTCGGCGAGCAACCGCCCGGAGACGGCGTTGAGCAGTGTCGACTTGCCGGCGCCGTTGGAACCGATCACCGTGACGAAGTCGCCCTCGGCGAGCGTGAGACTGAGGTCGTGCAGCGCCCGGCGCTCGTTCACGGTGCCGGGGAAGAACGTCTTGGACACTCCGGTGACGGTCAGCATCGTCACGCCTCCTTGGTGCCGGTCGCGGCGGCGCCGGCGGACTCGGGTCCGGCGGCGACGGCGGTCCCGGTTCCCGCCGCCGCACGTTCGTTGGCGGCGACCGGGGTGGTGGGTTTGCGTCCGAAGCGTCCGCCCGCGCCCTTCCAGCGGGGCAGCAGCAGCGCGACCACGACGAGGATGGCCGTGACGGCCTTCATGTCGTTGGGATCCAGGCCGACGCGGAGGGCCGCGAAGATGATGAGCTGGTAGAGCAGGGCGCCCAGGATCACGGCGAGCACCGCGAGCAGAAGCTTGCGCTGGCCGAGGATGGCCTGCCCGATGATCACCGAGGCCAGGCCGACGAGGATGAGGCCGATGCCCATCGAGATGTCGGCGAAACCGCGGTACTGGGCGATGAGCGCGCCGCACATGCCCACGAACCCGTTCGACAGGGCCAACGTGAGGGTCTTGGTGAAGTCGGTCGAGACGCCGAACGAGGAGATCATGGGGCCGTTGTCACCCGTGGCACGGATGGACAGACCGAGGTCGGTGGTGAGGAACCACAGGACGACCAACCCGAGCAGCAGGACCACGACCGCGAGGATGGCCACCCCGGGCCACTCGCCCAGCAGGTCGGCGTCCTTCAGGGGCGTGAACACGGTGTCGCTGCGCAGCAGCGGGATGTTCGCGCCGTCCATGATCCGCAGGTTGACGGACCACAGCGCGATCATTGTGAGGATACCGGCGAGGAGGCCGTCGATCTTGCCCTTGGTGTGCAGCAATCCCGTGACCGTGCCGGCGAGGAACCCGGTGCCGAAACCCGCGAGGGTCGCGAGCACCGGGTTCCAGCCGGCGAGAATGCCCATGGCCGCCGTCGCGGCGCCCGTGGTGAAACTGCCGTCGACGGTGAGGTCGGGGAAGTTGAGCACGCGGAAGGTCAGGTAGACCCCCAGCGCCATGACCCCGTAGATGAGGCCTACCTCGACGGTCCCGATCACTTCTTCTCAGCCTCGGCGAGGATGTCCTCGGGGATCGTCACGCCCTGACGCTCGGCGGCGTCCTCGTTGACCACGTAGGTGAACTCGGTGGCGGTCTCCACGGGCATGGTGGCCGGGTCCTCACCGTCGCGCAGGATGCGCAGGGCCATCTCGCCGGTCTGGCGGCCCAGCTCGGTGTAGTCGATGCCGAGGGTGGCGACGGCGCCGCCCTCGACCGTGCCCGACTCCGCGGCGATCACCGGGATCTGCTTGCCCTCGGCGACCTGGACCAGCGAGGCGATGCCCGAGACGACCATGTTGTCCGTGGGGACGTAGATCGCGTCGACGTCACCGAGGGCCTCGACGGCCTGCTGGATCTCGTTGACCGTGGTGACGGTCTGGGTCTCGATCTCCAGGCCCAGCGGGCCCGCGGCCTCACGGGCCTGATCCACCTGGACCTGCGAGTTGACCTCGCCGGAGGCGTAGACGATGCCGATGCGCTCGGCGTCCGGGACGATCTCCTTGAGCAGCTCGAGCTGCTTCTCGATCGGGGCGGCGTCCGAGGTGCCCGTGACGTTGGCGCCCGGCTCCTCCATCGAGTCCACCAGCTCCGCCGAGACCGGGTCGGTCACCGCGGTGAACAGCAGCGGCACGTCGGTGATGTTCTGCGCCATCGCCTGGGCGGCCGGGGTGGCCACGGCCAGGGCCAGGTCCAGGTCGTCGGAGGCGAACTGCTGGGCGATGGTCAGTGCGGTGCCCTGCTCGCCGTTGGCGTTCTGCTCGTCGAACTCGACCTCGACGCCGGCCTCGGAGAAGGCCTCCTTGAAGCCGGCCGTGGCGGAGTCGAGGGCCGGGTGCTGGACGAGCTGGTTGATGCCGATGCGGTAGGATTCGCCGCCACCACCGGCGGCGTCGTCCTCACCACCGCCCGAGCAACCTGCGAGGACGAGTGCCGAGGTGGCGACCAGTCCGGTGATGAGCTTCGCGCGTGAGAATGCCATATGCCATGCCCTTGTCTGTGCCTTCTGGGCCTCACGGTGTTCACGCGAGGGGCCGGATGCGAACGGTGCTGGCACATGAGGTTACCGGGTCGCCCGGTCATGGTGAGCCCGGACTCACCTCACGGGCTGCTGCGGCGCCTCCTCCGATTCCGTCAGTTGCCGCTTCCAGGTGCGGAAGCCCTCCTCCGAGCGCCCACGCCGCCAGTATCCCGAGATCGACGCCCGCGCGGCGGGGATGCCGCGCTCGGTGCGCAGATAGGGGCGCAGGTGCTTCATCACCGTCTCGGCCTCGCCGTGGACGAACGCCTGCACGTCCCCGTCCGGCCACCGCATGCCCCGGACCGCGTCGATCAGCGGCGCCTCGCCGTCGATCACTCCGGGGCCGGCGTCCGCCGAGGAGGTTCCGCGGTGCACCCAGGTGATCTCCACGCCCGCCGGCGCGGTGATCGGGATTTCGTCGTCGTCGTCAGACACCCCGAGGAACACCGCACCCGTGGCGTCCTCCGGTAGCGACTCCAGCGCCGCCGCTATCGCCGGCACGGCGGTCTCGTCCCCGACCAGCAGGTGGAAATCCGCCTCCGGGTCCGGCCGGTACCCGCCGCCGGGGCCGCGCACCGCGACCAGGGCGCCGGGTGCGACGGACCGGGCCCACGGACCGGCGACACCCTCGTCACCGTGGACGACGAAGTCGATCCAGATCTCGCGAGCGTCCGCGTCGACCCGTCGGACGGTGTACGTGCGCACGACCGTCTCCCCGGCGTGGGGCAGTTCGAGCTTGACGTAGCTGTCCGTCTCCGCGCGGGCGGCGAACGAGTCGAAGCCGTCCCCGCCGAGGACGACCCGCACGAGGTGCGCGGTAACCGGCTCCGTACGCAGCACCGTGAGGGTGAGCGGAGGGCGGGCCTGGGGGCGAGTCACGGCGTTCTCCTTCGACCTGGGTTAGTTAGGTGACCCTATCCTTGCATGTTTCCGCGCGCTGCGAGGGGGGCTGACGGGCGCGCGGGTCCGATGTATAATATATGTGATCAAGAGAACGGGAAGTGGGGATGACCGCACGCACGCTGACCGACATCGCGTCAGGCCGGGCCCGGCCGATCCGGCACCTGCCCGACATCTCGACCCACCTGGCCTTCTGGCTCCCGGTCGCCAACGTGGTCATGCAGTTGGCCAACCCGGCCGTGGGACACGGGGTCGTCGAGAGCAGGGTGGATCGCGGTCGTGGAGACCTCCGCCCGATCAAGCGGGCACGCACCACGGCCCAGTACCTCGCCGTGGCCACCCTCGGCTCCGACTCCGACCGCCGGTTCTTCCACGAGGCCGTCCACCGGATCCACGCCCGGGTGACCTTCACCGCGTCCAGCCCCGTGCGCTACAACGCCAATGACGCCGGATCCCAACTCTGGGTGGCGCTGTGTCTGGTGCGGTACTACACCGACCAGTGGCAGATGATGCACAGCCCGCTCACCGAGGCCGAGCTGGACCGCATCATCGAGATGGCGCGACCCCTGGGGACGACGCTCAACGTCCCCGAGGCGCGATGGCCGGCCACCTGGGCCGAGTACGAGAAGCGCTTCGCCGACGGGCTCGTCGGTGGGAGGGCAACCGGCGCGTCGGCCGACCGCCGCGCCGGCACGGCCAACAGCTGCGACCGCAGGACCTACCGCCGCGGCGCCTCGGCCAACGACCCCGACCGCACGGCCGGGGGCCGTGCGGTCGGGGTGGATCCTCTTCCGGCGCGGGGCCGGGCCGGTGTCAGGCCACGCTGGCGGCGGCCGGTTGCGGGGTCCGGAGAGGGCAGCGTTCCCTGAACCCGAACGCGCAGATCGCGGCGGCGGCTGCCAGGACCACGACGATGCCGAGGATGATCGGCGCGGCGGGGAAGGGTAGTTCCTGGGACAGGACGAAGGCGCCCATGATCAGGACGAAGAACCCGAAGCCCCTGCGCAGCGCCTTCTCGGGGACCACGGAGGTGAGGCGGATACCGACGAAGGAGCCGGCGATGGCGGCGGCGGTGACCGCGGCGACGAGCGGCCAGTCCAGGGACACCGAGGTGAGGTAGCCACCGAGCCCGGCGAAGGACTTCATGGCGATCACCAGCAGCGAGGTGCCCACAGCGGCGGTCATCGGCAGGCCCGCCAGGAGGACGAGGGCCGGGACGACGAGGAAGCCGCCGCCCGCGCCGACCAGACCGGTCGCGGCGCCCACGACGAGGCCGTCGAGCAGGATCCGCCACAGCGGGTGGTGGTGATCGTTGCTCTGCCCGTCGCGGTCCTTGCGTCCCTTGATCATGGCGCCGGCGGTGGCGATCATCATGATCGCGAAGGCGACCATGAGGACGGTGCCGGGGATGTAGCCGCCGGCCAGTCCGCCGAGGAACGCGCCCACCATGCCGGCGGCGCCGAAGATTAGTCCCGTACGCCACTGGACGTTGCCCTTGCGGGCGTGGCCGAAGAGGCTGACCAGTGAGGTGGCGCCCACGACGAACAGGGAGGTCGCGATCGCCTCCTTGGGGTCGAGCCCACCGATGTAGGTGAGCAGTGGGACGACCAGGATGGATCCGCCCCCGCCGAGCAGGCCCAGGGACAGTCCGACCAGGACGGCCAGGGCCACGACGATGATCGTGGTGATCTCCATGTCAGGTGCCTTTCTCCGGCGGGGGCGCCGGGGTGGGATCGGTCAGGAGCGGGCGGGCAGCGAGTCCAGGACGGCGCCGAGGCCCGGCTCGTCGGCCAAACGGTTCCACGGCATCTTCGACAGGCCCGCGGCCATGGCGCAGGAGTTGCTCGCCGCGGAGTAGGTCAGCCCGGCTCCGATGGCGCCGGCGAGGTAGGCGAACTTGGGGGAGACGACCTTGGAGGCGGTGACGCCGGCCAGGACGAGCGAGCCGGCGACCATGCGGACCTGCCGGTCCATCGCCCAGGCGCCCTTGCCGCGGACGACCTCGCCGCCGGCGGCCTCGTAGCCGGCGATGCCGCCGTCGAGCACGGTCACCGAGTCGGGGTCGACGCCCACGGACTCGAGCCGCTCGTTCGCCTGGCGGGCTCGGTTTCCGGACTGGCAGATGAGGACGACCTGGCCGGGCAGGCGGGTGGCGAACTCCTCACCGTGCTCGGCGAGCAGGGGCAGCGGCACGTTGTAGGAGCCGCGGATGTGCACCGAGGAGAACTCGGCCCCGGAGCGCACGTCGATGACGGTGGGCGGGGTGTCAGAGTCCATCGCCTCTCGCAGATCGGCGGGAGCGATGGTCGGGGCGTTCGTCAGCGTGGAGAGCATGGGTGAAGCGATGTCCTTTGACTGTTCGGGGTGTGTGGGGGTGTCGGGGTGGTGGCGCCGGGCGCCACCGGACCCGGGGGCCGGACGGGTGTCCGGCCCCCGGGTGTGGGCGCGACCGGTCAGACGGTCGCGAGGTTGCGCTCGGACCAGGCGGCGTAGCTGCCCTCGAGCTCGACCACGCGGTAACCGGCGCGACGCAGGGCGCTGGCCGCGACCGAGTTGCGGACGCCGCTCTGGCAGTAGGTCACGATCGGTCCGTCGGTCGGGAGCCGGTCGAGGTTCCACAGCGCCCGGCCGCCGCTGAGCTGCTCGGAGCCCGGGATGTGGCCGTCGGAGTGCTCGGTCTTGTTGCGCACGTCCAGCACCATCGCGGAGTCGAACGAGGCGAGCTCGTCCGGCCCGATCATCTCGGGGGTCGTCATCGGCAGACCCTCGAAGCTGGTCGTGTAGCCGGTGACCGTGTCGATTCCGACGCGCAGCAGGTGATCGCGCAGCGCCTCGGCCATCTCGACGTCCTCGGCCAGGACCACCAGGGGCGTGTCCTCCTTCTCGGGGTCGTAGACCCAGGCGCCGAAGGACGCGGCCTTGTCGACGCCGGGGATGTTGAGCGCCCCGGGGACGGTGCCGGCGTGGACCTCGTCCTGGCCACGGGTGTCGACGACGACGACCTCGTTCGCTTCGAGGGCGTCGGCCAGCTCGAGGGTGCCGAACTCGCGGAGCGGGGCCAGTGCGCCCAGCACCGCGGGGCCCTCCTTGTTCTGCCGCTTCATGCGGCCGAAGTAGGCGTGCGCGTCCGGCTGTCCGTCGAGCATCTCGTCGATGAAGCCCTGCTCGTCGTCACGCTCGACGTACCCGGCCCACCATGCGAAGCGGCGCTCGTAGCCGACGCTGGTCGACGGCAGCGCGCCGAGGGCCTTGCCACAGGCGCTGCCCGAACCGTGGCCGGGGAAGACCTGGACGTGGTCCGGCAGGGTGACGAAGGAGTCCTTCAGGCTGCGGAAGATCTGCTTGGCGCCCTCGAAGCGGGTGTCGACCCCACCCGCGGCCTCGTCGAGCAGATCCGGTCGGCCGAGGTCTCCGGAGAAGACGAAGTCGCCGGTCAGCATGTATCCGGGGCTGTCCGCGAAGGCGCCGTCGGTGATGAGGAACGACAGGTGCTCCGGGGTGTGGCCCGGGGTGTGCACGACCTCGACGGTGATGTTGCCCAGCTTGAGCTGGTCACCGTGGTGCAGGCGCTCCGCTTCGAACCCGTACTGCCAGTCGTCGCCGCCCTCGCCGGAGACGTAGGCGGTCGCGCCGGTGGCCTGCGCGAGCTCACGGGTGCCGGACAGGTAGTCGGCGTGGATGTGGGTCTCGGTGACGGCGGTGATCGTCATGCCGTGCCGGGCCGCGAGGTCCAGGTACTGGCGGATGTCGCGGCGGGCGTCCACCACCATCGCCTCGTTCTTGGCCTGGCAGCCGATGAAGTAACCGGCCTGGGCGAGGTCTTCGTCGTAGATGCGCTCGAGAAGCATGCTGCTCTCCTTGTCGATCGGGTTCCCGGTGTCGGGGTGTTCCACGACGATACATACCCCATGGGGTATACGCAAGACACCCTGGGGGTATGTCCTTGCGGCTGTTCTGCCGCCGCGCGTGGCGTCCGAGGGTGGCCTGCGCCACAAAAGATTGCACGGGCTGTGGAATCGTGCAGATGCCGTGCAAAACTGTGAGGGTTCGCGAAATGCACCTACGCACCAGGAGCCAGCGCATGGCGTCATTCCTCTACCGCATCGGGCGGTCCGCCTACCTGTTCAGATGGCGGTTCATCGCAGCCTGGATGCTGTTGATCGTCGGTGTCGGCACGGCCGCCGCCACGCTGACGCAGCAGACCAGCACCACCTTCTCGATCCCGGGACTGGAGTCCATCGAGACCCAGGAAGAGATGCAGGAGAGGTTCGCCGGCGCGGGCAGCCAGCTCGACGCCCCGACGGGGACCGTCGTCATCGGGGCGCCCGAGGGCAGCACCCTCACCGACCCGGCGGTGTCCGAGGACGTCGATGCCTTCCTCGCCGATCTGCAGGGCCTGGACTTTCTCGCCGGGACCGACGCGCTGGTCAGCCCGGTGATCGCGGCCGAGGGGCTGTCGGAGCAGTTGACCGCGGCCAAGGCCGAGCAGGGCATCGCCGAGGAGCAGATCGCGGCCGATATCGCCGCGTTGAGCCCGCTCAGCCCGGACGAGAGCACCGGCACGGTCGAGGTGCGGTTCGACGCCGAGAGCACGATGGACGTGCAGGCCGAGGACCGCGAGGCCTTCGCCGAGGTCGTCGCCGAGCACGAGGGCGACCTGACGATCGCGTACTCCGGCAACGCCTTCCAGATGTCCGAGATCAGCGCCGTCGGCGAGATCATCGGCATCGCGGTCGCCGCCGTGATCCTCCTGGTCACCTTCGGTTCGCTCATCGCCGCCGGCATGCCGCTGCTCACGGGCGTCATCGGCGTCGGGATCGGCATCGGCGGCATCTTCGCCGCCACCGCCTTCACCGACACGATCAACACCATGACGCCGACCCTGGCGTCCATGATCGGCCTGGCCGTGGGTATCGACTACGCGCTGTTCATCGTGTCGCGCTTCCGCACCGAGCTGGTCAAACACATCGGCGGCAACGATCTCGAGCCCGCCGAACTCGCGGAGAAACTCAAGGCGATCGACGCCCACAAGCGTGCACACCTCGCCGGGCTCGCGGTCGGCAAGGCCGGATCCGCGGTCGTCTTCGCAGGACTGACCGTGCTCATCGCCCTCGCGGCGCTGTCGATCATCAACATCCCGTTCCTCACCGCGATGGCGATGTCCGCCGCCGCGACGGTGGCGATCGCCGTGCTGGTCGCGATCACGCTGCTGCCGGCCATCCTCGGCGCGGTCGGCACCAAGCTCTTCGCCGCCCGCATCAAGGGCGTCAAGGCGCCCGACCCGGAGGACGAGAAGCCGACGATGGGCCTGGCGTGGGTCCGCCGGATCCGTGCCCGTCCCGTGCTCTTCGCGGGCGCCGGTGTCCTGCTGCTCCTCCTGCTGGCCATCCCGGCCGCGCAGCTGCGGCTGGCCATGCCGTCCGGCGGCACGATGGCCCCGGACACCCCGAACCGTATGGCGTACGACATGACGGAGGAAGCGTTCGGCCCGGGCCGCAACGCCCCGATGATCGCGCTCGTCGACACCCTGCAGGTGCCGGAGGAGGAGCGTCCGGCGGCGTGGGCCGCCGCGGTGGATCAGATCCAGGCGTTCGACGGGGTGGAGAACGCGCAGATCATCGAAACCAACGAGGCCGGTGACGCCGCCCAGGTGCTCATCACCCCCGAGTACGGTGCCACCGACGAGCGCGCCGCGAGCGTCCTCGAGGAGATCCGGTCCGGAGCCGAGGGCTTCGAGCAGGAGACCGGGGGGACCTACTCCGTCACCGGCGTCACCCCGATCTACGAGGACATCTCCGAGCGTCTGACCGAGGTGCTGCTGCCGTATGTCGGCATCGTCCTCGCGCTCGCGTTCGTCCTGCTCATGCTGGTGTTCCGGTCGATCTGGGTGCCGCTGATCGCCGCCCTGGGCTTCGGCCTGTCGGTGGCGGCGACCTTCGGCATCACGGTCGCGATCTGGCAGGAGGGCTGGCTGGGCATCATCTCCGATCCGCAGCCGGTCATCAGCTTCCTGCCCATCATGCTCATCGGCATCGTGTTCGGCCTCGCCATGGACTACCAGGTATTCCTGGTCTCGCGCATGCGTGAGGGTTGGGTCCACGGCAAGACCGCCCACAACGCGGTGGCCAACGGCTTCAAGCACGGCGCCCGCGTGGTCACCGCGGCGGCCCTGATCATGATCAGCGTCTTCGCCGCGTTCATGCTGATCGACGAGCAGTTCATCAAGGTGATGGGCTTCGCCCTGGCGGTCGCCGTGCTGTTCGACGCCTTCGTCGTCCGCATGACGATCATCCCCGCGGTGATGTTCCTCCTCGGCGAGCGCGCCTGGGGCCTGCCGCGGTGGTTGGACAAGATCCTCCCCACCGTCGACGTGGAGGGCTCCGCCCTGGAGACCGGGCAGCAGGAGAGCTCCGCTGTGGCATCCGCCGACGGTGGTGAGAAGGCCCGCGTCGATGCCTAGCCTGCGTGAGCGCAAGAAGGCCGACACCCGCACCCGCCTCTCGGCGGCCGCAGTGGAACTGCTGGTCGCCGAGGGGGCGGAGCGGGCGACGGTCTCGGCCATCGCCGGGAGGGCGGGTGTCTCGACCCGGACGTTCCACAACTACTTCGCCCACCGCGAGGACGCGTTCGTGCACTTCCTGCGCGAACAGATCGCCGAATGGGTGCGGCAGGTGGAGCAGGCGCCGGCAGACCTGTCGCCACTGGATGTCCTGCGCTCGACCTTCCACGAGCTCTACGGGCGCTCGGCGGACGATATCGACGCCGCCGAGAACCTGCTGGTGGCCGGGGAGCAGATCGGCCTCATGCTGGGCCCGGACGCCTGGACCAGCATCGCCGAGAACATCCTGGATCCGCTCTACGAGGCGGTCGGCCGCCGCGCACCGCAGCTCAACTGGTTCCGGGTCCGCGTCATGGTCGACCTGAGCCTCGCCGCCGGGGCGTCGGTGCTCAGGCACCGACCGGGTGGGGCCGGGCCCGCCGACTCCGCCGAGTCCTACCTGGACGACGCGTTCGATCTCCTCCAACACGGCGCCGCGAGGTTCCTCGAGCGCGACTGAGCAGCACGACCGAACAGCGCGACTGGGTCAGTACAGCCGGGGAGCCTCCCCGCAGCGGACGAGTTCGCCGTCGACACCGGCCCGCGCGCCGTGCTCCCGCAGGCGCGCGGCCAGCTCGTCGGGCGGCGGGTTGTGGTGGCCCAGGTGCACGGCCACCACGTCGGTCCGCTCGTCGACCGCCCCGATGTCCCGGAGTCTCCGGAGCATCGCCCCGAACCGGTCCAGGCCCAGGTGGGCGGGGGAGATCTCCTCGCGGTCGCCCAGCGTCTCCTCGAGGAAGACCGCGTCGTAGCGGGCGCCGCGCACCGCGGTGAACCACTCGTCGTCCCACGGCCCGGTG
The DNA here is from genome assembly GCF_900537145.1 of Dietzia sp. Alg238-R159. Lineage (NCBI taxonomy): Bacteria > Bacillati > Actinomycetota > Actinomycetes > Mycobacteriales > Dietziaceae > Dietzia > Dietzia sp. Alg238-R159. Next base: position 112,771 of record NZ_UNRI01000008.1, read on the forward strand.
TCGCTCGCCCACAGCAGGCGGGCGCCGCCGGGCCCGGTCACGTCGTAGAGCACCGCGTCGCCGTCGCGGAACACGCGGTGCCGGGCGGGCAACACGCGTACGTCGTAGGCGCCCACCCTGAGCCGGTCGCCGGCGGTGACGGGGACGAAGCGCACCGGGTCGTCGGGGCCCACCCAGGGCCGACACGCATCGAGCGCGTCCGGGGGGCCGACCACCTCCAGCTCGCCGGCGTCGGGGACCCACGAGCGGAAGAGCAGGACCTGGGGTCCGAGATGGTCGGCGTGGGCATGCGTGACGAGCAGATGTCCCACCGCCGCCAGAGACCGTCCGAGCCGCACGGCCGAGCCGGGCGCCTCCGGTCCGCAGTCGATCAGCAGCTCGTCGTCGACAAGCGCGGAGGTCTGGCCGCGCACCACGCCGAGCCGGCGTGCCTCGTCGCATGACGGGCACCGACAGAACGGGTTGGGCCAGCCGTCCGCGGCGCCGGTCCCCAGCAGGACGACCTCCATCAGACGCCCGCCCCCGGCGCCGCGCCGGGCGCCGACCCGGGCGCGGGATCCGGGCCCGCCTCGCGCAGCGGCAACACGGCGCGGCCGTCGCGGCGGTCGAGGACCTCCACGCGCGCGTCGTAGACCTGCGCCACCCGCTCGACGGTGAGGACCTCCTCGGGCCGGCCGTCGGCCACCACACGGCCCCGGTCGAGCAACACCAGCCGCTGCCCGTAGTGGGCGGCGGAGGTGAGGTCGTGCATCGCCGCCACGACGGTCAGGCCGGTCTCGCGGCGCATGGAGTCCACCAGGTCGAGCACCTGCTGCTGGTGGCCGATGTCCAGCGCGCTGGTGGGCTCGTCGAGCAGCAGGACCCGCGGTTCCTGGGCCAGCGAGCGGCCCAACACCACCCGCTGCAGCTCACCGCCGGACAGCGTCGTGGCGGTGCGCGAGGCCAGGTCGTGCAGGTCCAGGCGATTGATGACGCGGTCGACGACCTCGTGGTCGTCGGCGCTCTCGGTGCCGAACCGGCCGATGTGCGGGGTGCGGCCGAGCCCGATGAGTTCGCGCGCCGTGACCCCCTCGGGGACGACCGGGCGCTGCGGCATCATCGCCACGGTCCGTGCCACCCTGCGGCGACCCGCGCGGCGCGGGGTCAGCCCATCGACCTCGATGTGACCGGCGGCGGGGATGAGCCCGGCGAGCGCGAACAGCAGGGTCGTCTTGCCGGAGCCGTTGGGGCCCACCAGGGACACCCACGAGCCGGCGTCCACGGCGAGGTCGACGCCGTGGAGGATGGCCGTGCGGTCCCGGGTGACGCGCAGGTCGCGGCAGGCCAGGGCGACCGGCGCGGGTGACGCGGCCGCCGCGGGTGACGCCGGTGGTGTGGCGGTCATATGTGCCCCCGGCTGCGGCGCAGGACGATGAGGAAGAACGGGGCGCCGATCGCGGCGGTGACCACTCCGATGGGCAGCTCGGCCGGGCTCATCGCGGTGCGGGCGACGACGTCGGCCAGGATGAGGAACGCCGCGCCTACCAGCAGCGACACCGGCAGCAGCAGGCGGTGCCCCGGCCCGATGAGCATCCGCACGGCGTGCGGGATGACGATGCCCACGAACCCGATCAGGCCCGACACGGACACCACCGCCGCCGTGCCGAGGGTGGCCACGCTGATGAGGACCAGGCGCACCCGCGCCGGGGCGATCCCCAGCGTCGCGGCCTCGGCGTCCCCGACCGCCATCACGTCGAGGGTGCGGCGGAACAGGGCGATCACGGCCACCGCCACGAGCACGTACGGCAGCACCGTCTGCACGTCGGTCCAGCCGCTGGTCGTGAGGCGGCCGAGCGTCCACGAGTACACCTGCCGCAGGGTCTCGTCGTGGCGCTGCATGAAGAACGTCTGGATGGCGCTGGCGAACGCCGCCACGGCGACGCCGGCGAGGATGATGACCACCTCGCTGCGTCCACCGCCGACACTGCGGCCCAGCGTGTAGGTGGCCAGCACCGCGATCATGCCGCCGGCGAACGCGGCGGGCGGCACCATCGCCGAGCCCATCGCGCCGCCCACGACGATCGCCAGGGTGGCGCCCAGCCCCGCCCCGCTGGACACCCCGAGCAGGTACGGGTCGGCGAGCGGGTTGCGGAACACGCCCTGGTAGGTGGCCCCGGCGATCGCGAGCATCGCGCCGACGATCGCGCCCAGCACCACGCGTGGGATGCGGATCTCCCAGAGGATGACCTGCTGACGTTCGGTGAACCCCGAGTTGATGTCGACGAGCGGCAGCCGGCCCACCAGTTCGAGCACCACGCCGCCCGGGGTGAGGCCGGCCGGGCCGATGAGGGTGCCGAGCAGGACCGCCGCGGCCAGCAACAGCGTCGCCCCGCCCAGCACGAGGGCGCGGCGGGGCGACGGGCGGGTCACGAGGCGGGCTGGTTCGCGGGGCTCTCCGCGGTCTCCGGCGCGGCGTCGGGCACCGCGGTGACGATCGCGGCGACCTCGCGCATGAAGTCGACCACGCGCGGGCCCCACCGGCTGGACAGGTCCTCGTCGACCACGTGGACGCGCCCGTCGCGCACGGCGGTGAGTCCGTCCCAACCCGGCCGCTCGGCCACGACCTCCGGGGTGATGCCGCAGCACTGGCCGTCGGCGAGGAACACGAGGTCCGGGTCGGCCTCGAGGATGAGTTCCTCGGACAGCTGCGGGTAGGGGTCGTCGCCGGTGGCGATCGAGGTTAGGCCGAACAGGGAGTAGATCTCCCCGACGTAGGTGTCGTCGGTGACGGTGTAGTAGGTGTCGTCGAGCTCGTGGAAGTACGTCAGCGGGGTCTCGCGCTCCGGCACCGAGGCGACGATCTCGTCGATCTCGCTCTGCATCCGCGACACGAGTTCGGCGGCCTCGCCGATGTGCCCGGTGGCCGCCCCGACCTGCTCGAGCTGGGTGTAGGTGTCGTCGAGGGTCTGCGCGGCGGGCAGCTGCAGCACCTCGACGCCGGAGCGTTCGAGGCCGGCCACGATGTCCCCGGTGTCGTCGGTGAGCACGACGAGGTCCGGCGCGTATCCCAGGATCGCCTCGAGGTTGGGCGTGTAGCCGGACAGGTCGGTGACCGGGGCGTCGGAGGGGAAGTCGGACCGCTCGTCGACCGCCACGACGCTGTCCCCGGCGCCGACGGCGTAGAGCATCTCGGTGGTGGTGGGGGCCAGCGACACGATCGCCTGCGGTTCCTCCGCCGCGGCGGAGGTCTGGTCGGCCGGGGCCGGCTCGTCGCCGCCGGTGCCGCTGCCGCTGCACGCGGAGGCGACCAGCGCCAGGGCGGCCAGGGGGGCGAGCAGCAGCGAGCGGGCTCGTGGATGGTGCATGGCATCCTCCGTGATTCGGAGGAAGAAAACAGCTCGGGCCGCGGCCTGGGCCGCTGCACGCGACCGTCCTTCGTCCGAGGTCAGTACGTACGGCTGCCGCGGAACCGGCCGACCTGGCTCGCCCGTCCTGAGACGGGATCACAGTTGCGGGACAGCGTCGGATTCGCACCGACTTCCGCCGAGTTGCCGCGGGGTCCGACGCTGGTGGCCGGACCCGTCGAGGGTATCCCACCCGTCGTCGCGTCCGCCCATCCCATACATCCGCTGTCGCCCCTGTCCGAGCCGTCCCCGCGCCTGGCCGGGGCGGGGCGAGGTCACGCGGAGCTGGTGACGACGGTCGGGGAGGATGGATCGCGATACCTGTCGGCAGTGGGAGAGGACCGTGGAGATGACGACGACGACGAGTTCTGCAGGCGAGGGGCCTTCGGCCGCGGATCTGCGCGAGCAGGGTTTCGCGACCAGGCGCGAGGTGATGAGCGACGACTTCGTCGACCGGGCCATGGACCGGGCTGTCGGGACGGAGTCGGAGGCGATCCAGCACGTGGTCGCAGAGAACGTGTGGGGCAACATCTGGAACCGGCCCGGGTTGGACCGACGGGATCGCAGCCTGCTTAATATCGGGATGCTCGTGGCACTGCGCGCGGACGCCGAGCCGGCGGGGCATGTACGCGGCGGGTTGACCAACGGGTTGACCCGCGAGGAGATCACCGAGGCGGTCATCCACGCCTCGGAGTACTGCGGCGCGCCGGCGGCCCTCGCGGCGACGAGGACCGTCCAGACCGTCTTCGACGACCTCGACGGGTGATCGCCCACACGGCCCAAGGACGTCATGGACGTCAGGTAGTCTCGACACGAGAGTGACAGACGCCACCCCTCGATCAAGGAGCCCCTCATGAAGAGCACGATGATGCCGGAGCAGTTGAACATCAGCACGATCCTGCAGTTCGGTGCGACCGTCCACTCCGATGCGGTCGTCACCACCTGGACCGATCAGGGACCACGGAAGATCACCTACGGCGATCTGGGCAAGCACGCCGCGCAGCTGGCCAACGCGCTGCGTTCCCTGGGGGTCGACGGTGACCAGCGGGTCGCCACATTCCAGTGGAACAACTCCGAGCACTTGGAGGCCTACCTCGCGATCCCGTCCATGGGCGCCGTGCTGCATCCGCTGAACATCCGGCTGTTCCCGGACCAGCTCGAGTTCGTGGCCAACCACGCAGAGGACAAGGTCGTGATCGTCGACCCGAGCCTCGTCCCGCTCCTGCAGCCGCTCCTGCCCCGGTTCTCGACGGTCGAGCACGTCATCGTCACCGGTGGGGGCGCCGCGAACCTCGAGGCTCCCGAGGGCATCCAGGTGCACGACTACGACGCGCTCCTCGCCGCCCAGCCCACCGAGTTCGATTGGCCGGAGGTCGACGAGAACTCCGGCGCCGCGATGGCCTACACCTCGGGCACCACCGGCGACCCGAAGGGCGTCGTCTACTCGCACCGGTCGATCTACCTCCACTCGATGCAGGTGTGCATGTCCGACGGCATGGACATCTCGCTCGACGACAACGTGCTGGCGATCGTGCCGATGTTCCACGCCATGTCGTGGGGCCTGCCGTACGCCGCGTTCATGGTGGGCGCCTCGCTGCTCATGCCGGAGCGTTTCCTACAGCCCGAGCCGCTGGCCGCGATGATCGCCTCCGAGCGTCCGACGCTGGCCGCCGCCGTCCCCACGATCTGGCAGGCAGTGGACGCGTACAGCGTGGACCACCCCATCGACATGTCGAGCTTCCGTGCGGTCGTCGTGGGCGGCAGCTCGTGCCCGCCGGAGCTGATCCGCAAGTTCCGGGACAAATACGGGATCAACATCGTCCACGCGTGGGGCATGACCGAGACCTCGCCCATCGGCACCCTGTCCCGCCCGAAGGCCTCCCTGCCGGAGGAGAAGCAGTTCGAGCTCCGCATGACGCAGGGCCGACTCATCGCCGGCGTGAAGGCCCGTATCGTCGACGATTCCGGCCAGGCCCTGCCATGGGACGGCGAGTCCGTCGGCGAGCTGGAGGTCCGCGGCCCGTGGATCACCGGCAGTTACTACAAGGTGGACGCCTCGGACTCCTTCGACGACGGCTGGCTGCGCACCGGCGACGTGGGGTATATCAAGCCCGAGGCGTTCCTGCAGCTCACCGACCGCGCGAAGGACATCATCAAGTCCGGTGGCGAGTGGATCTCGTCCGTCGAGGTGGAGAACTACCTCCTCGAGCACCCGTCCGTGGCGGAGGCCGCCGTGATCGGTGTCCCCGACCCCAAGTGGGACGAGCGGCCGCTGGCCACCATCGTCGTCAAGGACGGTGTGCCCGACCCGAGCGTCGAGGAGCTGCGCGATCACCTGGCCGAACGGATGGCCAAGTGGCAGGTGCCCGAGAAGTTCGCGTTCGTCCACGAGATCCCCAAGACCTCCGTCGGCAAGCTCGACAAGAAGCGCATCCGCGTCTCGCATTCCGACGGCGAACTCACCGTGGTGAACGCCCTGGAGAACTAGGCAGGCGGAAGGTCGAACGCGGGAACGCGTCGTCGGCCAGCGGAGGGCCCGGGATTGCGGTATGACCGCCCCCGGGCCCTGCTTCTGCGCTACTGGCTGCTCGGTGCCAACCGTCCCGCCGGCCGCCACGCCGGCCGCCACGCTGGCCGCCGCCACGCTGGCCGCCGCCACGCTGGCCGTCCCGCCGGCCGACACGCTGGCCGTCCCGCCCCCCCGCCGTCGCGGCATCATCGCCGAGCAGAGGATTTCGCTCAGACCCACTCGGGCGATACAGGCGAAATCCTCTGGACGGCGGAGGCGGGGCGGGCGGCGGGTCAGTTCGCGGCGACGCGTGCCAGCGGCCGGAGCGAGACGGGCAGTCCGTCCGCGGGGTAGGGCAGCGAGTCGTTCTTCATGGGCGGCACGTAGGCCAGCGGGACCGACCACTCGAAGTGGCGTAGCAGCGCGCTGAGCACCAGCTTGGACTCGAGGTTGGCGAAGATTATGCCGAGGCACTTGTGCACCCCGCCGCCGAACGGCTCCCACGCGAAGCGGTGCGACTTGTCCTCCCGCCGCTCGTCGGAGAAGCGTTCGGGGTCGAAGATCTCCGGGTCCGTCCAGTACTCGGGCATGTGGTGCGAGTACAGCGGCATGATCGAGGTGAGTCGTCCGACCGGGATCTCCACGCCCAGGATCTCGGTGTCCTTGACCGCCTTGCGCGCCATCACCGGCACCGGCGGGTGCAGGCGTAGCGACTCCTTCATCACCAACGCCAGATCGGGCAGCTCCTCCAGCTCGGCCATGGTGGGGTTCGGACCCAGGTCCTGGCACTGGCGGCGGAGCCGCTCCTGCCACTGGACGTCGCGGCCGAGCTCGTAGACCATCGACGTCACCGTGCTCGTGGTGGTGTCGTGCGCGGCCATGAGCAGGAAGATCATCTGGTTGATGATGTCGTCGTCGTCGATCCCGCCGGAGGCGTCCGCCACCTGGCACAGGGCGGAGAACAGGTCCTCTCCCGGGTTGGCGCGCCGGGCCGGCAGGTGGCGGCGCAGGAACTCCTCGAGCAGCCGGCGCCCCCGCGCCGCTCGGCCCCACTTGGTGAACGGCACCGCGGTGGAACGGACATAGCCGTTCGCGGCCTGGACGCAGTCGACGAACGCTGTGTTGACCTTGTCGAGCTCCCCGGGCGCGGCGTATTCGGCGCCACCCATGAACACCTCGGTCGCCAGGTCGAGGGTGTGCGTCTTGAGCGCGGGATAGATCTGGAACGCCCGGTCCGGGCCCCAGGCGCCGATGCCCTCGTCGACCAGCGGGGCGAGCCCGCGGGTGTAGCCCTCGAGCCGGGGACGGGTGAACGCCTCCTGCATGATGTGCCGGTAGTGGTGGTGCTCCTCGAAGTCGAGCAGCATCAGCCCGCGGTTGAAGAACGGCCCCACCAGGTATCCCCAGCCGGGGCCGCTGGCGAACGCCTTGTTCGCGTTCTGCAGGGCGGCCTGGCAGGCGTCGGGGCCGATAAGGGCAGTCCACGTGGCGCCGAGGAAGTTCAGGTCGGAGACGGGACCGTGATCGCGATAGCGGCGGGCCATGGTCGCCAGCGGGCTGTGGACATATTCGAGCGTGCCGCCGAGGACCGGCAGCTTGGAGCGCAGTGGGGCCGGGCCGGGTCGGTAGACCCTCTCCCGCGGATCACCAGGGATGGACATCAGGCACCTCGTTGTCGGGTGACCCCAGTGTGTGACAGCCGTCACTAGTTGTCACGCGATTACCGAAACCGGCGGTGTCGTTTCTTTCACCCGGCCCCGCTGGCGGCGGCTCGGCCTGCCGGCAGTCCCGCCGGCCGTGACACCACCGGCCGGCAGCCCCCGCCCGACTCAGGCTCGGGCGACCAGTGCGTCGATGTCCACGCCGTCGGGCAAGGCGCCGTACTCGGCCGAGCGGTCGTCGCCGAGCCGGGCCAGGCAGAACGCCTCCGCGACCCGGGCCGGAGCGTGGGCGAGCAGGACCGCGCCCTGCTGGGCCAGCGCCATCGCCTCCACCAGGCGGCGGGCGATCCCGGGGGCGGCGCCCGGGTCGGCAGCCGCGCGGCCGATCAGCGCGCGCACCCGCTCGACGTGCCGGTCGTACAGCTCGTGACCGCCCAGCTGCGCGGCCAGTTCGGCGTCGAACGCGGCCACGGACTCCGGCTCGCGGGCCATCGCCCGCAGCACGTCGAGCGCGATGACGTTGCCCGAGCCCTCCCACACCGCGAGGACCGGCTGCTCCCGGTAGCGGCGGGCGAGCGGGAACGACTCGGTGTACCCGTTGCCGCCGAGGCACTCCAGCGATTCGTAGGCGTGGTTCGGCCCGCGCTTACAGATCCAGTACTTGGCGACCGCGGTGGCGAGCCGGCGGTAGGGGGCGGACTCGTCGTCGTCGTACGCCGAGGCCAGGCGCAGCGCGGTCCACGTCGCGGCCTCCGCCTCGAGCTGCAGGTCCGCCAGGACCGCGGCCATCGCGGGCTGGTCCACCAGCGTCGCGCCGAACGCGGCCCGGTGCCGGGCGTGCCACGCCGCCTCGGCCACGCCCTGGCGCATGCCCGCCGCCGCGCCGAGCACGCAGTCCAGGCGGGTCCGGCCGACCATCTCGATGATCGTGCGCACCCCGCGGCCGGGTTCGCCGACCATCCAGCCGAGCGTGCCGTCGAACTCCACCTCCGAGGACGCGTTGGACTTGTTCCCCAGCTTGTCCTTGAGGCGCTGCACGAGGAACGGGTTGCGCTCGCCGCCGGGCAGGACGCGCGGGACGAGGAAGCAGCTCAGACCGGCCGGTGCCTGCGCCAGCACGAGGAACGCGTCCGACTGCGGCGCCGAGCAGAACCACTTGTGTCCACGCAGGACGTAGCAGTCACCGTCACCGACTGGCTCGGCGGTGGTGGTGTTGGCGCGGACGTCCGAGCCACCCTGCTTCTCGGTCATGGCCATCCCGAACAGCACTCCCGACTTGGTGGCGGGGTCGCGCAGTTCGGGGTCGTACACCGTCGACAGCAGCGCCGGCTCCCACTCGGCGGCGAGGTCGGGGCTCAGCCGCAGTGACGGGACCGCCGCGTGCGTCATGGACAGCGGGCAGCCGTGACCGGCCTCGACCTGCGAGACCAGCATGAACCCCACCGCCCGCTCGACGTTCGCCCCCGGCCCCGGGTCGGCCCACGCCGAGGTGTGCAGACCGCGGGACACCGAGTACTCCATGATCCGGTGGTAGGCGGGGTGGAACTCGATCTCGTCGACCCGGTTGCCCCACCGGTCGTGCGCGCGGTGCACCGGCGTGAGGGTGTTGGCCAGCTCCGCGTCGTGTTGGTACTGCTCGGTGCCCACGTGGCGGCCGATCTCGTGGAACCTCTCGACGCGGGCGTGCGGCGAGAACACCGCGACGGCCTCCTGCAGTGCCGGGTTGAGGGCGTACTCGTCCACGTCCACGCGGGGCGGCGCCTGGTTGAGGACCTCGTGGGTACTGCGGTGTCGGGTCGAGGACATGGGTGCTCCCCCTCTAGCTCTTGAAGTACATCAACTGCGTGCCCGTGGCCAGCAGCGTGCCGTCGCGGCTCCACAGGCGCGCGGCCTCGTCGTGGTAGTTGCCGTGGAACCGGTGCGAGTGCACGCTGCCGAGCAGGAAGTCCGTGCCCTGGGCGGCGATCTCGTCGGCGGTGGCCAGGAAGTGGATCGTCAACGTCACCGTGCCCGCCGGAACCGGCCGACCGAGTCGGAGGAACGACCTCGGGAAGAACGAATCACACAGGGACGTCAGGGCGAGATGGTCGAGTCCGCGGGGCTGGGCGTCGCGGATCCACATCGTCGTCGTCGACTCCGGTTGCTCCTCACCGGAGGTCACGTCGTCCCACCCACCGGTGACGAACCGCATGTCGTAGTTGTCGACCCACCGCACACCGCGGTCCGACGTGGCGGCGGTGAGCTCCTCCGGCGCTGGGACGGCCGGAGGGGCGGTCTCGGTCTCCGACCACGTCTCGCGGCGCAGGCCGGTGATCGCGGTGGCAGTGGTGACGACCTCGTCGCCCTGGCGCATCTCCACCCACCAGTGCTGGTTGGAGCGGTTGGTGCGGGCGGGGCGGGCCTCGATCTGGAACTCGCCCTCGGCGACCGGCCCGGCGTAGTTGAGGGTCAGCGCGAGCGGGTCGCCGTGCTTCTCGGGGTGCTGCAGGATCGCGCCCAGCATGGTGGCCGCGGTGATGCCGCCGAACGGCCCCACCATGTTGGCCCACGCGGCGTGGGTGCGGCCGCGGAAGCGGTTCTCGCCGATCGGCTCCAGCGCGACGGCCTCGTCGAACACGTGGGTGGGGGCGTCCTGACCGGTCACGGGACCTCCTGTGGGGCGAGGGGATGGGCGCGGGGGTGGGCGCGAAGATGGGCGCGGGCTCACCGTACCGAGGAGAGGGGCGACGACGACGAAGAACGCCCGCCACCGGGGATCGTCCGGCTTTTCTCGGGGTTGCGAGGCAGCGGCCGCGCAGGTGGGGCGGGTGAAATCAGTTGACACTCTTGACGTCGTTTATATAGTAAAGACGACCTCACAATGTGTGGCTCCGAACGTGCAGGAGACGCGCGATGACCGGACTGCCCGAGTTCGCCGCCTCGAGAACGCTGATCGCTGCCGCCGCGGCGCTCGCCGCCGTGCTCGTCGTGGCGTTCGGCGTGGTGGCTATCGTCAGACTCGGAGACCAGCGCTCGGAACCGGTGGCCACCTACGCCACGACGTCCTCCCCTGCGACCTCGCCCTCGTCGCCCCGCATGTCGCGGCTCATGCCACGCTCCTCCGCGCCGGAGATCACCGGGATGCTCGAGGTGTCGGGACCGGAGTGCGACGCCGGGGTGATCAACGCCGACCTGTTGTACCCGAACAGCGGCGCGCGGATCATCGACTGCGGATCCGGGTGGGCGGTCATGGCCAGCGCGGTGTCGGGCGACCCCTACTGGGTCGCGTATTCCGACGGCAGGTGGCGCAGGGTCGGGGACGTGTCGATCTACCTGGGGACGTGTCCGGACGAGGCGATCGCCCTGGGCGCCCCGGCGTGGATGGCGCAGAAGCACCTGGGGGACTGCTCGTCACGGGGCCGGAGCGCCCCGCCGGCGCTGGGGGCGGCGACGGTCGCGTCCACGCCCACGCCTCGCGCGACGACCGTGTCCCCGGCCACGACCTCCCCGACTCGCACGAGTACGCGGACCGGGTCGCCGTCGGAGGAGTCGACGTCATCTCCGGCGAGCACCTCGAGGACCACTGCCACCACGCCGGCGTCCTCCACGCCCACCCAGGTGCCGACATCCACCTCGCCGGGCAACGACGCGGCCGCGGACGGCGGGTAGCGACGCGAAAGGGATCCGGATCGGGCGTCGGTCGGGAGAGAATCTGGATCATGCAGCCAGTCCAGACGCCGACGTTCACCGAACTCACCGAGGGGCGGATCGCCCCGCCCATGGCCGCCCGCCCGGGCCCGGACCTCGCGGTGGCGGGGTTCACGGAGTCGGAGTGGGCGGCGTCCGGTGAGGCGGTGTCCTACTCGGTCGGCGAACTGCCCACCGACGGGCGCATCCAGCTGGCTCAGGCCGATTCGGCGCCGTTCGCCACCCGCGTGCTGGTCCGCCGCCCCGACGCCGCCCGGTTCAGCGGCGTGGTGCTGGTCGAGTGGCTCAACGTCAGCGGCGGCGAGGACGCCGCGCCGGAGTACACCTACCTCGCCGATGAGATCGTCCGCGCCGGCCACGCGTGGGTCGGGGTGTCGGCGCAGTTCATCGGCGTGGAGGGTGGCGACGCCGCCGTAGGGATGGGCGGGCAGACCGTCGGCCTGCGGGCGCAGCGGGCCGAGCGCTACGGCGAGCTCCGCCACCCGGGGGACGCGTACTCGTACGACATCGTGACCCAGGTGGGCCGGTTCTGCCGCGAGGCGCGCGACGACGGCCCGCTGGCCGGGCTGGTGCCGGAGACGGTGCTCGCGATCGGGGAGTCGCAGTCGGCGATCGCCCTGACCTCTTACATCGACGGTGTGCACCCGCTGGTCGGCGTGTTCGACGGGTTCCTGTTGCACAGCCGCGGCGGGGGCGCGCTGCCGTTCGACGACCGTGGCTGCGCGGCCGGCATCGCCACCGCCGTCCGCTCGTCCACCATGCTCCTGCGCGACGACCTCGACACCCCCGTGTTCGTCGTCCAGGCCGAGGGTGATCTGGGCGGGTTGCTCGACTCGGCCCGCTCGCGTCAGCCCGACTCGAAAGCCATCGTCACCTGGGAGATCGCGGGCCAGGCGCACGCGGACGCCTACCAGTTGGGTGAGCTGGCGGGCCTGGTCGACTGCGGGGGCGCCATCAACAGTGGCCAGCAGGTGTTCGTGGTGCGGGCCGCGCTGCGTCACCTGGTGTCGTGGGTGGCCGGCGGGGCGCGACCGCCTGCCGCGCCACCGGTCGAACTCGACGACGACGAGGTGGTCCCGGGCGATCTGGGCATCGGCCGGGGTGGCGTGCGGACCCCGGCCGTGGAGGCGCCGGTGGAGAGATTGGTCGGTGCGCCGTACCCGCAGTCCGCGCCGTTCTGCATGCTCCTCGGTCGCACGGAGGAGGTGGCCGAGGAGCGGTTGCGGCAGCGGTGGTCGGGCCGCGACGAGTACCTGCGGGCCTACGAGGAGGCCACCGACCGGCTCATCGCCGAGGGTTTCCTGCTGGCCGATGACCGCGCGGAGATCCTCGCCGACGCCCGCCCGGAGCGCATCAGCTGGTGAGCGTGGGCCGGCCGGGGGCGCATATGCTCCGATGAGGTACACCCGTGCGGGACGGCGAGCCTTGCACTGTTCTCGCTGTGACTCTCAACCTCGTTTGGCGGGATTTCGCAGCTTCGTTTGGCGGTGTCAGGTGATGCCGATGACGAGGGTGGATCGGGCGGCTTCGACGACGTCATCGGTGATGATGTTGAGCTCGTTGATCTGCATGATGCGCTCCATCTGCGTGAACAGTCTGTCGACGAGGCGGAAGTTGCCGCGGGTGATCCGTGCGATCGCGGCGAGGGCTTGAGAGTCGGTGAAGTCGTCGGGGTCGAGGGGGTGGCCGTACTTGGGCCAGCGACGTTCGAGCACGAAACGCAGCTCGTCTTTGCTCAGTGGCCGGTACTCGTGTGCGAATCCGACGCGGCTGTAAAGCTGCGGGTAGCGGCTGAATCTCTTCTCGATCCCGGGCATGCCGACGAGGATGACGGCGACGTTGTCGCGGTCGTAGTGGTCTCGCACCATTTCCAGGGCGGTGGCATTGAGTCGGTCGGACTCGTCGATGATGATCAGCTCGACGTACTTTCGCAGGTTCCTGGGTCGTGTCTGCAGTTCGCCGGTGTTGATCAGATGCTCGTCGATGCACGCAGATACCTGGACCGTCAGGCCGGTGAGATCGTCTCTGACCTGACGCGGAGTGCTCAGGACCGCGGGGGTGTAGAAGACTGTCCGTTTCCTGGCCAGCGCGGCATAGATCGGGAAATCGGAGTCATCGCGTGGTCCCCATTCCTCGAGGAGCCGCTCGGCTTTGTGCCAGTTCGCATACCGTCTGGCAGACAGTGTCTTACCGATCCCGGCTTGGCCGTAGCAGATGCCAATGGTGCGTTGCCGGCGTACGGCGTCGGCGAACTCGAGGAATTTGCGGTGCTGTTTGTTGGGGATGAACCGTTGCGGATACATCAGGCACCCTCCAGGTAGGTCCGAAGCTTCTTCTTCCCCCGGGGGGGTGGGGGCGGTGCGGGCGGGGGCGG